>JBDTCC010000074.1:0-23797 GCA_039923775.1 Gallionella sp.
TTGCAGCAGTCCAGTTGATACCGTCGGTGCTGTAGACGGCTGTTCCGCTATCGCCGACAGCAACCCAGCGCAGTCCGGGCGTAGTTGCATTGTTCTGGTATGCCGCATAACCGGCCACCGCATTCAGGTTGGTGGTCGTGATTGGAGAAGTTTGTGGGGTCCAGTTTATGCCATCGGGACTGGTGAAGATTGCGCCGTTCTGGCCGACAGCGGCGAATGTTCCGGTGGCGCTGAGCGCGGTGTTATTCGCGCAGGTCGTCAGGCTGGTATATCCAAGGCCGTAAACATTTGCTGTGAAATTGGTGAGATTCGACTTCCAATTGGCAGTGGCATTGTATGGCGTTGCAGTAATCGTCGAACTGCTCGGTCCGCCGGGGCCGCCGTTGATTCGCCCGTTGGTTGCAAAATAATACGCCGAACTATCGATCAGCCCGCACATATATGATGGTGTGGGAGCTGCAACAACCGCTTGAGCATTAGCCAGGCCGGTCCAGTTGAATGCAGTCAGGCTGGGATCAGTGGCGCTAAACGCCCAGTATTCGACACCGGCAGTTGGAGTCCAATCAAGCCTGACCCTGCCATCACCCGCAGTTGCGCCATTATTGGGGGAAGTGCCGGTGTTAGCCCAGGGAGGAGGAGGCGCAGAAGAACCGGTTTCAAAACATCCGCCAAGGAGAGGCGTTACGATTGCTGCGATCAACACATAAAACAATTTTTTCACTGTTCAAATTCCTTGAAGGGGATTGATTAAGCTGCCGAATTCAGGGTGCTGCCAGCAAACGATGCAACCGGATTCAAAACTTGCAGATACATTGGAGTCGGCGCCCGCAACCCTGCGTTGGAACCCGCTAGATTGATTTAGTTGCAGTTTGAAGCGGCCGGAACGATACATGAGCACCATAAAAATTGAAAGTTACATTGTTACCGGATGTGTCATGTTTATTTGCTCATGGTGCCTGTATTGTTCTTTTCGCACTTAACGCGGTGCCGATTCGGATGCAGGTCCGAATGAGGGCGATGTCGCCGGCGTTGTCACGGTTACCGTGGCGGATGCAATCGTCTGGTTGCCCGAAGCATCGGTTGCCGAATAGGTCACGGTATAAACACGTCCACCCGTGCCCTTGCTTGCCGCGCGTAGTTTGAAGTAGCGATCATCAAGGCCATAGCTCGCGTCACGGATGTCGTTGGGCTCAAGAAATTGATTGGCGGTGATCGACTCGAGTTTGATTTCAGGCATGCGATCGTAATCGTCCTTTAATATGAACGAAGCTTTGACGGCCGCCATCTGGTCGTCTTTCGAAACAATCGTGTCGGGACTTAAAATTACCGTAAGACTGGGCGGAGTCACATCGAGCTGATTGACCGGGACTGTGAGATTGATGGGATTACCCTCGCTGAAAGTAACCAGCGCATGGCCGCCGAGATAACTGTTATCTGCCTTATCCAGGGAGACACTCATCTTGTACGAAGTTTGGCCGGTGCGAATCTGGGGTGAGTGCTCGTTCATCACGTCCCATGCGATGGCATGGGGTACGTTATCCTCGGGCGCAATCACGTTGACCCGCCATCCCGTCGGGGTGCTCGAGCTTGTCGAGGGTATGCCCAACTTGGCATTCCATCCCGACGGGAGAGTGACCAGTTCGTTGACATCATTCTTGGGGTTGCCATCATTCTGTTCGTCGTGTCCGACCGTAACGCCGGTGATATTCGCCTGGCTGTTATTGGTTACGCGATAGTGGTAGACGATCTTGCCGCCGGCGTGGCGCGCAAAGACGCCGACGACAGCAAGTGGTGGAGTGCCGTCCGGCAAGATAGTTGCGTCAGCTGCGCATGCCTGGAATGCGAAAATAAAACCGGTCAGACTGGCTGCAGCCAGCATTAAAATCGCCTTGCTTTGTTTCATGTTCATCACCATCCTTCAGAAGTATTTTTGTATATTGTTACAGGTACGGGCTAACAGGATCTGGTCACTGTTGACTCACCGTCTTTAGGAGTTGCGACAAATTGACAGAATTTTGTGCAGCCGCTTGCGGGCCCTCGATTTTGACCTGCGTCCAGTCCACTACATCACCTGCGCCCCAAGACACCATGGAGGCGAGGACAAATACAACCACGCTGCGCGTCATACCCTTGGGTATACCCTGCTCATCCAGCCAGCGTTTGGCGAACCAGGCGGCGATGAAGAACACGATGGTGGAGATGATCAAGCTGGTCATCGGAGGACAATAAAAGTCAGGGTAATAAAAGTCATGGAATTATTTTACTGCGGATTGCATTGCCCGACATGATAACGGGTGGATCGCCCGGATGCCAAATTGTGTATTTCTCCATTATGGCTATAAAGGTTGCCGAATCGAGGAATTCCTTCAGCCAGCGCTGCATTGCAGGATAGCGTGACTGTGCAAACCAGTCTTGGTCTACCCCGGCAAACTGGCGGATAAACGGAATAATGCCAGCATCGGCAACGGACCAGGCATCCCCCAGCAGGAAACGCGACGCATCCAGCCGGTTTTCCAGCTTCAACAAAAATACTTCAGCTGCGGACCGGTAGTGCGATTGAGGATATTCCGGATAACGGTCGGGATATTTGTAACGATCCAGCTGATGTTTGAACGTGGTGTCGTTTTCGCCGATCAACCGGATAGCGGCATCGAGGAGGCTATCGCGTTCTCCCAGCCAGCCTTCGGGATCACGCTGCTGCAGTGCCCATAACATGATGTCCCAGCTTTCATCGATCACCTGTCCGTCCGACAATAACAGCACCGGCACACTGCCTTTCGGGGAAGCCGCCAGCATGCTCGCAGGCTTGTCGCGCAATGACACCTCGCGCAATTCGACCTCCGCACCGCTTGCATAAAGTGCGAGGCGGGCGCGCATCGCATAGGGGCAACGCCGGAAGGAATAGAGTACAGGCAGCATGAATCTACTTATCTGGGATCGGGTGTAGTCTTCGTCATTATATCGTTGCTCACGTTTATGTTAATGCGATGTGAAATGTGTCCAATAATGCCGGTGTGTCTTGCGGTAACTTTCCAGCTGCAAATTTCCGGCATTCATCTTGACCATAATTGCGCCATCCTCATCCGAACGTAACAGTTGCGCGCCACTGTCGGCATAGCGCTGCACAATTTCCTGTTTTGGATGGCCAAAGCGGTTTCTGTAGCCTGCTGTGAATATCGCATATTCTGGTTTCACGGCGGCAACAAATTCGTGCGTGGATGAGGTCTTGCTGCCGTGGTGCGGTACCACCAACAAGGCAGCGGGCAGTTTGTCAGGATGTTTCCTGAGCAACTCGTTTTCCGAAGTTTTTTCGATATCGGCAGCCAGAAGGATATGTTGCTTTCCGATGCTGATGCGCAACACGCAACCCCGGTCGTTGTCGCTGATTCTCGTCTGTGCATAACTGCCCGGGTCGGGATGCAGTATCTCGAATTGCACGCCGTCCCATTGCCAGGATTGCCCGTCCATACAGCGCTGTTTATTTGCCGCTGTCTGCAATAGCGGATGTCCTTCCGGCAACGAGGATGAGAGCCAGCCTATCGGCATTGCCTGCATCACGGAAGCTGCACCGCCGGTGTGGTCGGTATCGTCGTGGGTGAGTATCAGCCCGTCCAGTTTGCTGATGCCCAGCGCGCGCATTGCAGGAACCAGGATGCGATTGCCGCTATCCGCGCCCCCGCTGAAATCAGGACCTGTATCATAGAGCAGCGCATGATGCCGTGTCTGTGCGGCGACTGCCAGGCCCTGCCCGACATCGAATATGATCAGGCGCAAGCTGTCTTCTGCGGGAGCTTGCGGCGTGTTGAGGAACATCGGCAGCATCAATAAAAACCCCAGCCAGCGTGCCGGAAAACCGCGCGGCAACAGGATCACAAACACACCCAACATACCGGCAGCGATGCTCCAGGGTGGTGGCGCATGCTGCGTCCATACGGCCTGCGGGAGGCTGTTAAGCCATTCCAGCAAGGCCATCGTCCAGGCCATTACCGTGTGTGCCAGCCACAGCGGTGCTCCCCAGATACCGGAATACGATGGCAGCATTGCGCCAAGCAGGGTAAGCGGCACCACGACCAGACTCACCAGCGGTATCGCAAAGGCATTGGCGATGGGCGAGACCAGCGAGACTTGCTGGAACATCGCGAGCAGCATCGGAACCAGGCCTATGGTCATTGCCCATTGAATCCTGCCGTATTCCACCAGCACCCGCAAAGGGTACGCTGATCGGCCCCCGGCGGTTTTGTTGTCAACCTTTCGCTGCGAAGGTTTCAGGCGGTATGCGGTGACGTACAGAATCAGCGCTACCGCACCGAACGACAGCCAGAAACCGGGCGACAGGATGGACCATGGATCCGGAATCAGCACGCCCAGCAACGCGATGCTCAATATCTGGCCCAGCGAAAAATTCCGGTTTAGCCAGAGTGCAATGGTGACCGCACCCACCATATACACGGTGCGCTGTGCCGGTACCGCGAAGCCGGACAGCAGCGCGTAGGCAAGTGCCACCAGCAGGGCAATCAATGCGGCGGCCTTGCGTGCAGGCAGCAACAGGGTGAGCCGCACGCTGCGCCGCCACAGCCAATAGACGAGCGCAAAGCCCAGACCGGAGAGCATGGTGATATGCAGGCCGGAGATGCTCATCAGATGGTTTACCCCGGTGCGCGTGAAAACCTGCCATTGTGCCTGCGGGATGCTACCCTGATCGCCGATTGCCAGCGCCGTCAGCACGCCTGCATAGGGCTTGCCGGACAGGGCTGCAGCGAGCTTGTCGCGCAGATGTTCACGCAAGTGTTGGATGCGATAGTTGAAACCGCCGGCCAGCTCGGCCAGGCGCATGTTGGATGCTTTGTTGTTCACATAGCCCACAGCACGCACATTATTTTCCAGTGCCCACAATTCAAAGTCGAAACCGTGCGGGTTGCTGCTGCCGTGCGGCTGTTTCAGGCGTACAGTCAATTGCCAGCGTTCCCCTGCATGGAATTCGGGCGGCGCGTTGTGTCGGGAATAATAGGTGCTGAGATACAGGTGTGCCGGCACGCTAGCCTGCGGGGTAAGAATTTTTTCAACATCAAAGCTGAAATGCAGGCCCTGCTCGAACCGACGCGGCAATTCGGCCACCACGCCGACCACTTCGATGTCGCGGCCCTGCCACTGATCGGGCAGGGTAACAGCCAGCCTTTGTTCGGCTTGCCATGCTGCATGATAAAAACCGGTGCCCATGGCTAAAGCAGCAACCAACAAGGTTCGTATGGCCCGTCTCGCAAACGGACCGGCCGGAATCAGTAATGCGAACGGAAGGCCGGGCAGCAGCCATGCCCAGCCAAATGCGGGCAGTGAGGTCTGCTGTTGCAGCAGCCACACGCCCAGGGCAAAGCAGGCGGTGAAGAGAACCATGCGCGTAGATTAACGCATGAGGATAGAATTGGGCATGCGTAATTTATTCAGAAAATTTGTGCCTTCCCACGATACGGTGAAAAGCCAGCGTTGGCTGAAACCGTTCGGCAACTGGCTGCATCATCCGAATCTGTGGCACCTGCATCGCCGTTCGGTGGCGGGCGGTGTGGCGATCGGGTTGTTCTGCGGCCTGATTCCCGGCCCGTTGCAGATGATTTCAGCTGCGCTGCTGGCGGTGTTGCTGCGTGTCAATCTGCCGGTAGCGGCATTCACCACGCTCTACACCAATCCGTTCACCATCCTGCCGCTGTATGTGGTGGCGTATGAACTGGGTGCCTGGATCACCGGTGTGCACAGCGGCGAGCCGGTAAGGCATCTGGCCCTTCCCGAAATGCACTGGCAAAACTGGCCATCAGAGTTGTGGGCGTGGATGCAGATGCTCGGCAAGCCGCTGCTGATAGGCCTGCCACTGCTCGCGATGATCTTTGCGATCGTTGGATATTTTGTGGTGCGCCTGATGTGGCGTGTTGGAGTGTTGCTCAGGTGGCGGGCCAGAAAACGGCGCAGGGCCGACTGATATGATGACATTCTCATTGCGCCGGGAACGGGCCCAGTCGATGCCTATTCATGATCGATAGAGCAGCGGCGCATGTTCCCGGCACTATCGAATCGCCCGACTAATCCGGGAATTTCCCCATCTCACGATTTGACGTAACGATAAAGACCCGCGATGGCATCTGCCCGGCTTCGGTCTTTACGCCCAATGACACTGCCGAACCCTGGCCCGCCGTGATTTTCTTCATGGATGGTTTCGATATCCGTCCTGTGATGCGGGAGATGGCACAGCGGCTGGCCGTTGGAGGTTATCTGGTGTTGCTGCCCAATCCGTATTATCGCATCGGGAGCTATCAGCCCATGTTCGATCCGGGTTCAGCCGAACGACACTGGAACACGTTGTTCGGGCTGCTCTCCAATCAGTGATATAGTTTTTCCGGGCTGTTGCCTGTCCGGCACTCGCTCTTTCGTTTTGCTATTCCACAAGACTTCATCACTTCATTAATATAACTATACCAAGGAGGAAGAAAGCATGTTCATATCGCGTATTGCATTATCCGTACTGGTGATTGTTGTTGGATTGCTCGCCAACCCGGCTTATGCGGAAAACGTTTCCGGGAAAGCTTCCGCGGCATCCGCGTTCGTGGCGGTTCCGCCAAATAAGGACAACGACCTGCGCATATTCTATGCGGATGGGAAGATCGCCACGGGCAGCACGGCACTGGGCAAAATTAACAGTGATGCCAATCTCGTCATGTGGCTTGCCGGCAACCAGTTTTTCGCGATGGAAGATGTGATCCATGCATTCCAGAAGGCGCATCCCGAAATCGGCAACGTCGCGGTCATCACACTGCCTCCCGGCATCCTGCTAAATGCCATCGTCGCCGGCGGCTGGAGCTATGAGGGCAAGGACTACGCAATGGAGCCGGATATCTATGCTTCTGTCAACATGGGACATCTGGACACACTCAAGGCCAAGGGAAAGATGGACAAGTACATGATCTATACCCACAACGCGCTGGAACTGATGGTGGCGAAGGGCAACCCCAAGAACATCAAGGGAATCGACGATCTGGGCCGCAATGACCTCCGGATCATGCTTCCCAATCCCGTCACCGAGGGCATCATGACCTTCTATGCGAAAAAGGTGCTGCAGAACCACAAACTGTGGGACAAGTTGTCTGGCGGCAAGGAATGCAAGTCCTGCGATCCGACACCCAATGTGCACTTTACGGCGGTGCATCACCGTGAAATACCCGACGGCCTGACTGTCGGCACGGTTGATGTCGGGATCAACTGGGCGACTGAAGTCAAGAACAGCCTGGCTGCAGGCCGCCCGATTGAAGGCGTGGAGTTGCCTCCGGAAGACAGCCTGATCAATGAAGTGTCCTATGCGATCGGCACACTGAACACAGCCAGGCATCAGAAAGCCGCGAACAAGTACCTGGCTTTCCTGCAGTCCGCCAGTGGGCAGGATGAATATGCAAAGTTCGGCTTCATCAAAGCTTCAAAGGAGAATCTGGAAATCAGACCGATTCCCTGATTCGGAATATCAAGTCTCTTGCAACGGACGGCTGGAGCCGTCCGTTATCATTTGCAAGTGAGCGGGATGTCGGGCTGACGGGCAGTGCAGCAGATCAAGGCCGGCATTTGTACATTTGATACGTGCGCTTGCCGAATACTGGTGAAGCACCCTTGACCAGGGTGTCGGCACCGGCATCGACTGCATTGTTTCGTGCCAATTGATACAAATCGGCTTCCACGGCGTCTTCGCGTCGGTTGATAAAGCCAACCCCGGCAACCACACTGACAATGGTTTCCCCTTTGGACTGGCAGCCGGCAACCTGATCTGCATTGGCCATGGATACCCGGTCCGAGCCGGCGCGTTGTCCAATCATCATGCTCGTGCATCCGCCTAATCCTCCCAGCAATACCACTGTAATAACCAACATCAATTTTGAGATACGCATCGCCATTTCTCCTTAGCTAAATAAATATTCCGTTAAACCGCTTGCCTGCCGCCGCATCACCTACCCGGGCTGCAACTCACCGTCCACCAGTCGCATCATACGCTGCATGCGCTTTGCCAGTTCGATATCGTGGGTGACCACGATGAAGCTGGTATTGAGCTTTTCGTTTAGTTGTTGCATCAGGTCAAACAGCGACTGCGCGCTGTTGCGATCCAGATTACCAGTGGGCTCATCAGCCAGCACACAGGCGGGTTCGGTCACCAGCGCACGTGCCACCGCAGTGCGCTGGCGTTCGCCGCCGGACAGTTCTGCGGGATGATGATCCAGTCGTTGTGCCAGCCCGACCTGTTCCAGCATTGCGGCAGCGCGCGGCGCGGCTTCAGCGCGTTTCATGCCGCGTATCAACAGTGGCATAGCGACGTTTTCCAGCGCGGTGAATTCCGGCAGCAAATGATGGAACTGGTAGACAAAACCCAGCGATCTGTTACGCAATTCGCCGCGCTGCGTCTCGTTCATGTCCTGCACATCCTGCCCGAGTATCTGCACGCTGCCGCCGCTGGCATGGTCCAGCCCGCCCAGCAGATGCAACAGCGTGCTTTTGCCGGAACCGGATGCGCCTACGATTGCAATACGCTCGCCGCGCCGCAGGTCCAGGTCGACGCCCTTCAGCACCGGCACTTCCACCGTGCCCAACGTGAACGTCTTGCTCAGATCGCGACAGGAAATTACAGTCATACAATGTCCTTGTAAATCGTAGCGAGGTTGCCGTGACGCGGTGTTGCGAAGCATCCGGTGCGGGAGGGGCAACTGGCGGCTGTTCCCGCAACCGGCTGGCTTCGCCAGTAACGTGTCGCAGCCGCCGCTTCGATAGCAAGGCGCACGGCACGCAGCGCAGGAGACATACCGCATGGGTAGGCGAGAAGCGAGTACCGTGCAACACAGCTATCGAATCGCGCATAACCAATGACTTGGTTGGCGTAGTTTGCCAACTTAGTCAGATGGCTAGTCGTTTCATCAGTAGATTTATTCATAGCGCAGCGCCTCCGCCGGTTGCGTTTGCGACGCCCGGTAACTCGGATAGAGTGTTGCCAGCAGGCTGATCAGGAAGGAAACGCCGGTGACAACCAGCACTTCGTGGTAGCGCAGGTCGGAGGGTAGTTCGTTGATGTAGTACACATCCTTGGCAAGAAAATGCACGCCGAACAGGTGTTCGATGAACGGCATGATGACGTCCAGGTTCAGCGCAATGACAACACCACTGACGGCGCCGAGCAGGGTGCCGAACACGCCGATCACGATACCCTGCACGATGAAGATATTCATGATGCTGCGCGGTGACGCGCCCAGCGTGCGCAGGATTGCGATATCGGCCTGCTTGTCGGTGACGGCCATCACCAGGGTCGACACGATATTGAATGCAGCCACCGCGACGATCAGCGACAGAATGATGAACATCATCCGTTTTTCCATGGCCACTGCCCGGAAATAATTGCTGTTCTGGTGCGTCCAGTCGTTGACGTAAAGATTGTCGGGCAACTGGCGCTGGATTTCGCTCGCTACCCGCGGCGCGAGATCGACGTCGTGCAGCTTGGCACTGATGCCGGTCACGGAATCGCCCAACTGGAACAGCTTTTGCGCATCGCTGATGTTGATCAGCGCAAGATTGTCGTCGTAGGGGGCCATGCCGATCTCGAAAATGCCCACCACTCGAAACTGTTTCAGTCTGGGCATCATCCCCGCGGGGGTGATCTGGCCTTGTGGGGCGATCAGCATGATTTTCTGGCCCAGCTGTGCACCGAGTGCACGTGCCAGATCGACGCCGAGCACGATACCGAATTCGCCGCTGCGCAAATCCGCCAAAGACCCGGACTTGATCTTGTTGGACAGCTCGGTGACCGAGGTCTCTTTTTCCGGATCAATGCCACGCACCATCACGCCCTGCACGTTCTGCCCGAATGACAGCATGCCTTGTCCGGACACATAGGGTGCGGCGGCAGCGACTTGCGGATTTTGTACGATTTTATCGAATACAGACTGCCAGTTATTCAGCCGACCACCGTCGGCAACCACCTCCAGGTGCGGCGTGGCACCCAGCATGCGTTCCCGGATCTCCTTCTGGAAACCGTTCATCACCGACAGCACGACAATCAATGCCATCACACCCAGCGCCATGCCCAGCATGGAGATCAGCGAAATGAAGGAGATAAAGTGGTTGCGCCGCTTGGCACGGGTGTAGCGCAGTCCGATGAAAAGTTCGTAGGGTTGCAAAGTAGTAATGGGCGAGGTGAATGTACGGGCGCTAGTTTGCCACAAAGCAGCCTGACTATGGCAGCAAAACCTGTTACAGGCAGTAACTGCCACTTCTCTGCTGTTGGCAAAGTATCTGCTGTCAACACTCAACTATTTAGCGAATAATTGAATTGCATCCATAATGCGGACCGGGAGAGATCGATTTCCCAGGTGGGACTCTGATACTGAATCTGGTAATGAGCTCAGTAGCCATACCAGGTGATATTGCGCCGGCCGTGGACCAAAACCGCGACTGGTGTGATAAATTTTTGCTGCAAAATAATTCAAACAAGGCATCTATGATTTCTACCGGTGAGCGACCACCCAAGCCGGATTGGCGGGAGTTGTTCAAAACGACCGAAGGGCGCATCCTGTTGCTTGGTATTGCCATTGCGCTTGCAGGCCTCATCACCATGGGAGTGGTTGCCTTCTGGTCTCCGCAAACTTCCGGCATCATCGGCGCCATGAGCATCGCAGACATGATGTTTGGCATGCTTGTGTCCATGTCGATAGGCTACGCCGCCGGTTACGGACACGCCTTCGTGATCCCGGTGATCATATGGATGGAGACTGTGATGGTGTTGCTGTTTTATCCGGTGTTTGTTTTCAGCATGCGCAAGTTGGCTGAATTTCCAAGACTGAGGCCCATTCTTGAGAGAACGCAGGCCGCGGCCGAACATCACCACGACAAGGTGCATCGCTACGGCATTGCCGGACTCTTTATTTTCGTCTGGTTCCCGTTCTGGATGACAGGACCGGTGCTGGGCAGCGCGGTTGGGTATCTGTTGGGTTTGCCCGCATGGTTGACGCTGTCGGTTGTGCTCGCCGGCGCTTATTTGGCCATGGTAGGTTGGGCCTATTTGCTTTTCGATATTTATACCCGAGCCGCGGTCTTGGGTTCCTGGGCACCAATACTCATCGTTGGCCTTGTTGTCCTCGCCATCTTTGCCGTTTACCTGCTCAATCAGCGCGGGAGGAAGCGCAGATGAATGAACTGAACTACTGGCTGCTCAGATGCGAAAATCAGTTGCTTACAGCAATTGACAGGAGCGGCGGAAATATTTTTCCGCGAGGTCGGGCATCGGATTTCGGTAATCCAGGGAACGCGTTGCTGGTCGGAGAATGGCAGGGGATGCATTGCTATGCCGCCGATCTGGACAAGATCCCCGAAAACATTTCCGGAGGATTGATGCCGGTGCGCAGCCTGTTCAGTCTGGCCGGCGCTGGGGAAATTTATCTGGCCGGACGCGCCATTCAACTTCTGGACTGGCAGAAAAATCACCGCTACTGCGGCAAGTGCGGTGCTCATACAGCCATTAGAGCGGGGCAGTTTGCAATGTTGTGCCCGGCATGCGGTCTGGTTGCTTACCCTAGAATTTCCCCCGCGGTGATGGTGCTGATCAGTCGGGGCGATGAATTGTTGCTGGCTCGCAGCCATCGTTTCAGGCCCGGTATCTACAGCGCGTTGGCCGGGTTTGTTGAAGCAGGCGAAACCCTGGAGCAATGCGCCAGCCGTGAAGTTCTTGAAGAGGTCGGTATAACAATCACTAACTTGAGGTATTTCAGGAGCCAGTCCTGGCCTTTTCCGGATTCTCTGATGGTGGCATTCTTTGCCGACTACGTCGGGGGTGTCATCAAATCCGACCCGATTGAAATAGAAGATGCCAAATGGTTTTCGCGTGTTGCATTGCCCGCGTTGCCGGAGCCGGTGAGTCTTGCCCGTCAACTGATCGATGCAGCGTGCTGGCAGACATAAATCAGTGGGTTATTACCTGAACAAAGAGGGCTCACGCCTCACTTGCCATTTATCATCGCGATTTCCAAGTCGCTTGAGCAATACCACTATAGGAAACCTTCGATGCCATATCCACGCATGATTTTTCTCACTACGCTGGCCATGATCGCATTCGCGGGCAATTCACTGCTATGCCGGACTGCCCTGAAGCATACCGGCATTGATGCGGCCAGTTTCACCGCGATACGGCTGATCTCCGGTGCGTTGATGCTGTGGCTGATCGTGCGCATGAATCGTGGCACACAGGTTGGCAGGGGCAACTGGTTGTCTGCATTTGCATTGTTTGTTTACGCGGCCTTGCTTTCCTATGCCTATGTCAGTTTACCTACCGCAACGGGTGCACTGCTGCTTTTTGGCGCTGTACAGGCAACGATGATCGGCCATGGCATCTGGGCGGGAGAGCGTCTGCTGAAACCTCAGCTGGCCGGGCTTGTGATCGCGCTTGCCGGTTTGGTTGGACTGTTGTTGCCAGGGCTTTCTGCGCCGCCCATGCTCGGCTCCATATTGATGCTGACTTCAGGGGTGGCATGGGGCGTTTACTCCCTGCGCGGCAAAGGTGCGGGGGATCCCCTCAGGGTAACGGCCGGAAATTTCATTCGCGCTGCCCCTTTCGCCGCAGCGTTGAGCATATTGATGGCTGGCCGAACTTCTGTCGACAGTGCCGGATTCTGGTGTGCGGTTGTGTCGGGTGCGCTGACTTCAGGAATCGGTTATGCCATCTGGTATACCGTATTGCCCGCGTTGAAAGCCGCCAAGGCGGCGACAGTGCAACTCAGTGTTCCGGTCATTGCGGCTCTGGGTGGTGTGGCCTTCCTCGGAGAACCCATAACCCAACGCCTGCTGTTGTCGTCTCTGGCTATTCTCGGGGGGATCGCATTGGTCATTCTGGAGAAGCAAAGAACCGGAGGTGTCCGGCAGGGCTCATCGGATAATCGTCGTTCAGGGCAGTGAACCCAGCATTACCATTTATCAACCTGATTTATCGTCTGCGGATTTGTTTTGTTCAGTTTGAAGTTGTACTGCCTCTGCAGTTTCTTCGGGTGAGTTACCCCTTTTAACTTTTGATATTGAATTCAACCCGGCAAACAGGGTCTTCCAAACTGTAAACACGATTGCTATCGGAACAGCGAGTACGAAAAATACGATGGCTATTTTGAAATATAAGGTATCTTGCATGGTTGGATTCTCCTGGTTATTGATGTATATCTGATCAGAGCACGGGCTGTCCAACGTCTGAGCAAGGACTGATTCATCAATAAAGTCGAGCATAACAAAAAATATCGTCGACAACTTCGCAGAAATATTTTGATACAAATATAAATGCAATAAAAGGTTAGTGCCTGTATTTTTCGCAGTCAAACCATTAGTATTGGGTTAGGAAGCAAAGCGAAATTCATTTTTGCTTCCTAATTGTTTACAGAAAAAGCGCAGACTTTTGATTCGCCGATCGGACAATTACATCATTGCTTGTTGAAACCTGTATATCTTATTCATGTGCTTGGCCGTCACTTGCCAACATAAACAAAAGTTAGCTTCATTGCTGCAGGTAAGGAGATATCACAAGTTTTGAGCAGTACCTGTTTGCGGCGACTTATTTTGGAAGTTAACTAGGAGATAAACGATGAATTCGACTGCTGAAGCACTTGGAATAGGACTGGTTATAGGCGTAGTCCTGTTTCTCGTATGCCTGCTTGCGGGTTGGGTAGACAAGATGACTGCGGCTATGAGCAGGCTCTTTAAATAAAAGGCTCCCGACTGGCTTGGCTAAACGGGGCTACCGTAGACACAGGCCATGTAAAGACTTGCGTATGCCCGCTGTTGCAGTTGAGACAGAAGACAGCAATCTTTGATTGCTGCTCCAGCATAGATCAATGATGGCTCGTGTCACAAAGCAGCAGGGCTATGCAGTAAAATCTCATTGTCAGGAACAAAAGATACTCAACACTTGGGTCAGCTGCCCTTGTAAAAATGGTTGGGTAGCCACATGGCAATCTCCGGCACCAGGCACAGGATTACTATTCCCAGCACCATCAGCCCGATAAAGGGCAGGGTACCCCAGATGATGTCTTTCAGCTTGATGTCTGGCGCGATGCCGTTGATCACGAACAAGTTGAGTCCGACTGGCGGATGGATGAGACCCATTTCCATGAGTATGGTCATTATGATACCGAACCAGATCAGGTCTATTCCCATTGTCTTCAGGGATGGCAGTATGATCGGCGTTATCATCAGGATGATGGCCACCGGGGGCAAAAAGAATCCCAGCATGACGATGAAAACATTCACGCCGAAGAAGAAAGCCCATTTGGACAGTCCCAACCCGACCAGCCAGGTTGCAGCCTGTTGGGTCACGCCCAGATAGCTCATCACGAAGGTGAACAGCGCGGAGGTGGCG
Source organism: Gallionella sp. (assembly GCA_039923775.1). Taxonomy (GTDB): domain Bacteria; phylum Pseudomonadota; class Gammaproteobacteria; order Burkholderiales; family Gallionellaceae; genus Gallionella. Next base: position 14,396 of record JBDTCC010000074.1, read on the forward strand.
ATGATCATCATGATCATTGTGCTCTCGCGAACCGTGCCGGAAAGTATCGCTTTGATATCTTCTTTTTTCCAGCATTGATATACCGTCATCACCATGATCACGGCCCCAACCGCACCGATACCGGCCACTTCCGAGGGCGTGGCCAGGCCGCCGTACAATGCGATCATGATTGCCGCAATCAGGATTAAGAAAGGCAGTAGACGCGGGAGCGACTCCATGCGGTCACGCCAGGAGAAGGACTCGTTTTCCGTGATCGCATGTTTGGTCGCACTGATCGATGCCAACGCGGATTTTCGTTCCATACTGTATTTGAACATCACCCAGATAGCGAACAAAACGACCAGCAGTAATCCGGGCCCGATGCCGGCCATGAACAGCCGTCCGATGGATTGCTCGGAGGCGAGACCATAGAGGATCAGCGTGATGGAGGGCGGAATCAGGATACCCAGCGTGCCGCCTGCGGCGATAATACCGGCAGACAGGCCATCTGAATACCCGCGTTTGACCATTTGGGGAATTCCCGATGAACCGATTGCGGAACAGGTAGCAGGGCTTGATCCGCACATCGCGGCGAACACCGCGCAGGCAAACACGTTGGCCAGCCCGAGGCCGCCCGGGATTTTGTACATCCATGAGTTGAGGGAATTGTATACATCCGAACCCGCGCGGGTCTTGCCGATGGCCGCGCCCATCAATACGAACAGGGGTATGGTCAGTAGCGTGAAGTTGTTCAGTTCGGAGAATATGGTTTCGGCCACGGAACCGATCATCGGTGCCGGCATGAACACAATTATGAAGCCGAGCGCGGAAAGGCCCAGCGCGAAGGCAATGGGCATCCCGGAAAAAAGCAGCAGCAGCGTGATGCCGCCGTAAAGCAAACCGATTGTGCTGGTGTCCATTATTATTCTTTCAACCCAGTAATTATTCTTTCCATTGGGGTTCGGTCAGGTGCGGTTTTCCCTTCCAGCCGACCAGGGTGTCCACGATCTGCACCAGAAGTTGCAGGGATAGCGATGTCATGCCGATTGCCATGAAGATATAGGGAATCCAAAGCCTGGGACCCCAAGTGCTGCCCGTTACCCGACCGTCCTGGAACGCCTCATGAAAGAATTCCCACGAATTCCAGGCCAGTACTGCACAAAATACCAGCGACAGTACATCGCCGACAAGGTAGCGCCACCGGTTGGCGCGCGGAGTAAGGACATGATCCAGCACTTCGATGGCCACATGGGCACGCTGCAATTGGGTATAGCCGGCACTCATGAAGGTGGCGATGATAAGCAGAAAAATGGACATTTCCAGTCCCCAGTCTATCGGGGATGAAAAGAAATAACGCATCACGACGCCGTAGCAGACGATGACGCTGGTGACGACTATGATAATGCCGGAAAGATAGCCGGTCAGGACATTGAAGCCCTTGACCGTCTGTGCAAATCTGCGCCAGACGGATCGGCCACCCACCTGCTCCGGCGTCATGCCGGCGCCGTGGTGGGAGGTGGTTCCCATGATTATTTGACTGAAAGAGCCATGTCTAGCAGCTTCTTGCCGTCCGGCACATCCTTGGCGAAGTCTTCATAAGAAGTCCGCTTTGCAACGGCCAACCACTTGTCAAAGTCAGCCTGATGCATCTCAACGACCTTGACACCAGCCTTGGCATAAACTTCGCCGAGACGCTTGTCATCATTTTTTGCGCCGGCCATGGCAAAGGGCTCAAGCGATGCGCCGACTTCCGATACCACCTTTTGTTGGGCAGGCGTCAGCGACTTCCATGTGTCCATAGAGATGAGCAAGGGTTCAAACATGAACCAGAACGTCTTGTCACCCGCCGTGGTCACGGACTTGGAGACCTCATAGAGACGATAACTGATCAACGAAGTGCTGGAGGTCACTGCTGCGTCGAGTACGCCCGAGGACATGGCGCTGTAGATGTCGCTCGAAGGAATGTTCGGGGAGGAACCGCCGGCACCCTGCAGCATCAGATCTATCGTTTTGTCCCCGCCGCGGACTTTCATGCCCTTCACATCGTCTGGACTGACGATGGGCTTGTCTCGGCTGACGATGCCGCCGGCGCACCACAGCCAGGTTACGATCTTGATTCCCTTGGCTTCGAGAATCTTGTCCAGCTCCTTACCGATAGGGGCATTCTTCCAGCGCAGTCCCTGATCATAGCTCTGGACCAGAGCCGGCATCAGGGTCAGGCCGACTTCGGGTACTTCGCCGCTACCATAGGCAAGTGGCAACACCGACATGTCCAAAATGCCTTTGCGCAACGCGCTGAACTGGCTCTTGGGTTTCATCATTGAGCTACCGGGATAGATTTCGATCTTCAGCGAACCGCCGGTTTTTTTCTCGACTTCATCGGCAAATTTATGCGCCAGTTGGTCGCGGAAATCGACTGTTGCTGGGAATTGGTGGGAAAGTTTAAGGACTTTGACATCCTGTGCGTGGCTGGTTGCGGACATTCCCAATGCCAGGATACCGGCAAATGCGGACAATACAAATTTCCGTGCGTAGAACTTCATGTCTTTCTCCTCTTGTTATTGTGCGTCTGGATGGTATCAGTACGGATCGGGAACAAATCAATTTTTGATTTTCTTTTAATGATTTTGTCCTCGAATGTAAACATAACCTAGCAAAGTAAAAGCGTCAACAATTAACGAATATCATGATTTTTCCTTCATGATTACACTGGCAATTTGATTGCCATGCCGGTCAGCCCACTGACCAGAATGACCGGGATCACGTTGGCCTTGAAGCGGAAATTGATAATCGTCGCCACAACCGCCAACACCATGGCGGGCCATTCCACAATACCGGATAAGTAGTCATGCCAGAACACATGGAAAGCAAAGAACAAGGCGATGACGCACATTACGGCAGATGTGACCGCGATCCACCCGGTTGGTCCGCCAAAACTGATGAACCAAGTTTGAAGCAATAAACGAAAATCTGTGTCATGGTAAAGGGGGTGGATGCTACTGAAGGTTAAGGTGATTCTGTGATGAGAATTGTGTCCTTGTATGCGATTTGGGGAATGTGCTCCTTTGGGATATTAAAGCCCATTATCGGAGCAAGGTTGGGGCGAGATGCATCTTTAAAAATGGGGAAGATGCTATATCCCCGTCCACGATTTGATGTTAAATTCTTACAATAATGAAAGCTATCTGAGTTGCTTCAAGTCAGTTGATGTCGATGGTTGAAATCACAGTACGAATGAAGTCATAACAATATTTTAAGTTTTATAAATTCACGCTATTGAAAATAGACCCAACTGACAAATGATGCCGAATTCATCCGTAAAAATCTGGGATAGCGAACGTCAACGACGCAACAAAAAATTGGCTCGTGCCGCATCGGCATTGGCCGGGTCGCTGCGCGACAAAGTGGTGCCCGCGGATCTTGCGGTTCAACTGCTGGAAGCGGTAATCGAATCGGGTGATCGTGTGTGCCTGGAGGGCAACAACCAGAAGCAGGCGGATTTTCTGGCGCAGGCATTGACGCGTGTCGATCCCGCGCGGGTAAATAAACTGCACATGCTGCAATCGGTGTTGGCACTGCCCGAGCATCTCGATCTGTACGAGCTCGGTATCGCCGAGCAGGTCGACTTCTCGTTCTCGGGACCGCAGGGCGCGCGGCTGGCTCGCATGGTGGGGAAAAACCAGATTCGCATCGGCGCGATCCACACCTACCTTGAATTGTTCAGCCGTTATTTCATCGACCTGACGCCGCATGTGGCGCTGGTGGTCGCTCAATCTGCCGATGCGCAGGGAAACCTGTACACCGGCCCGAACACCGAGGACACGCCGGTTATTGCCGAGGCCACCGCGTTCAAGAACGGCATCGTGATCGCGCAGGTCAACGAGCTGGTGGACAAGGTGCCGCGCGTGGATATTCCCGGCGACTGGGTAAATTTCGTGGTCCCCAGCCCGCGGCCGCATTTCATCGAGCCGTTGTTCACCCGTGACCCGGCGCAGATATCCGAGATTCAGGTGCTGATGGCGATGATGGCGATCAAGGGCATCTATGCCGAATATGGCGTGCAGCGCCTGAACCACGGCATCGGCTTCGACACCGCCGCGATCGAATTGCTGCTGCCGACCTACGCGGAAAGCCTCGGGCTGAAGGGCAAAATCTGCAGCCACTGGGCGCTCAATCCGCATCCCGCGATGATTCCCGCGATCGAGGCCGGCTTTGTGAAGTCGATCCACTCCTTCGGTTCCGAACTCGGCATGGAAGACTATATCGCCGCACGCCCCGATGTGTTTTTCACCGGGCCCGACGGGTCCATGCGTTCTAACCGCGCGTTCTCGCAGGCCGCCGGCCACTATGCCTGCGACATGTTCATCGGCTCTACGTTGCAGATTGATCTCGAGGGTAACAGCTCGACCGCGACGCTGGATCGCATCTCTGGCGTCGGTGGCGCGTCCAACATGGGCGCGGATGCTGCGGGGCGCCGCCATGCCAGCCCTGCCTGGCTGCGTGCCGGGGAGCAGCGTCGTACCCATCATCCCGGCATTCCGCGTGGCCGGAAACTGGTGGTGCAGATGGTGGAGACGTTTCGCGAGCACATGCACCCCGCCTTTGTCGATAAACTGGATGCGTGGAAGCTGGCCGAATTCGCGAACATGCCGATTCCGCCGGTGATGATCTACGGTGATGACGTCACCCACATCCTCACCGAGGAGGGCATCGCCAATCTGCTGTTGTGTGCCAATGCCGAAGAACGCGAACAGGCGATACGCGGTGTGGCGGGATACACGGCGATGGGCCTTGGCCGCGATCTGCGCATGGTCGAGAACCTGCGCGACCGCGGTGTAATCCGGCGTGCGGAGGATCTTGGTATCGACAAGCGCGATGCGACCCGAGATTTGCTGGCAGCCCGTTCAATCAAGGATCTGGTGCGTGCTTCGGGCGGGTTGTACCAGCCGCCGGTACGGTTCCGGAATTGGTGATTTAGTGAACACATCTACCAATCGGTTTTGTAGGAGCGGGCCCTCCCGCGACCAGTGCATACCGTTCGCCCTGAGCTTGTCGAAGGGTCGCGGGCATGGCCCGCTCCTACATTTAATTCGGAAGTAATTAATTCAGGACAGGTGAGTACAACATGACCATGGAAAATCTCAAGTATCGTTTTGACGGCGGCAAGCCGACGCAGGGCGCGACAACTATCGTTGGCGTGCTGGGCTCGGGCAATCTCGAGGTGATGGTGGAACCGGCAACGCTCGGCGGCGCGTGCGAGATCGAGGTGTCGACTGCGGCGAATGGTTTCGGAGAGATCTGGCAGGCGGTAATGAAAGATTTTTTTGCGCGTCATCATGCAGGAGACATACGCATCTCGGTGAATGATGCAGGCGCGACTCCGGCCATCGTCAGCCTGCGTCTCGACCAGGCGATCGAAACCTACAAGGGCCCACAAAAGAAATGAGGGCAAAATAATGTCAGGTAGCTATTACGAGAGCAGCGCCCGCGCACGCATCACGGGTATGCTGGATGCCGGCAGTTTTCATGAATGGCTGACTGCAGCAGAGAGGGTGACCAGCCCGCATCTGGCGATACTGGAGCAGCCGGCCGCTTTTGACGATGGTGTGATCATCGGGCAGGGCAGCATCTCGGGCAAACAGATATTTATCGCCGCGCAGGAAGGCGGCTTCATGGGCGGTGCAGTGGGCGAGGTGCATGGTGCCAAGATCGTCGGTGTGCTGGAACGCGCGGTGCGCGACCATCCTGCCGCGGTATTGCTGCTGCTTGAAACGGGCGGGGTGCGATTGCAGGAAGCCAACGCCGGACTGATCGCGGTGTCTGAAGTGATGCGTTCGATCCTGTCCGCGCGTGCTGCGGGTGTGCCGGTCATCGTCGCAATCGGCGGGCAGTACGGGTGCTTTGGTGGCATGGGCATCGCATCACGTTGCGCGACGGCCATCATCATGAGCGAGGAAGGTCGACTCGGACTGTCCGGCCCGGAAGTGATCGAGACTGTGCGCGGCGTGGAAGAATACGACTCGCGCGACCGTGCGCTGGTATGGCGCACCGTCGGCGGGAAGCACCGTTATCTGCTCGGCGAGTGCGACATCATCGTTCCGGACAGCATGGACGATTTTCAGCATGCGATCACGGCATGCATCAATAAAGGGGACGACTGGTCGCTGGCGGCACTGGAACGCGAACATCAATTGCTGAGCAAACGGGTGAAACATTTCGGCGAGTGCAAAGATGGCCGCGATATCTGGCGCGAGCTGGGCTGGTCCGATCCGGATGCGATCGCGATGATGGGCAACGACGAGTTCATCGCGGCTGCACAGGGTCGCAGGGCGAAACAAACTGCAGGAGGCTCTTGAGATGGAATGGCAAAAAGTAGCCAGCCAGTTATTTCCTTCCGGCCATCAGATTCGCCAGGATAGTGATCTGTTGTTGGGCGAAGGCCGTTGCGGCAAGCACACGGTTGCCGTGATTGGCACCACCAACCACACCGAGGTCGGTGTCGAACTCGCGCTCGCGATGGCTACTGCAGTGCTTGATGTGATTCGAAATCATCCCGCACGTCCCATTGTGTTTTTGGTCGACACCAGCGGGCAGCGCCTGCGCCATCGCGACGAAATGCTCGGCCTGAACGGCTACATGGCGCATCTGGCTAAATGCGTGGAGATGGCGCGCCGGCGGGGTCACGCCATCATCAGCCTGGTATACGAACAGGCACTGTCAGGCGGATTCCTTGCCAATGGAATGATGGCCGACGTATGCGCCGCGCTGCCCGAGGCCGAGATCCGCGTGATGGGCCTGCCGGCGATGGCCAGGGTGACGCGCATCAGCGAGGAACGGCTGACCGAACTCAGCAAGTCTTCGCCGGTGTTCGCGCCGGGCGCGAAAAATTACCTGAAGATGGGCGGCCTCGACGCGTTGTGGGAAGGTGATCTGTCAGCCTGCCTGACGGATGCGCTCGAACAAGTCGACGCAAGCGATCATCGCCGCAAACGCGGACTTGAGCGCGGCGGCCGCTTGCTTGCCGAACCGGTTGTCAATCGTGTGTTAACCGATTCCTGAGTCGATGCAACTATTCCGTCACACTTTGGTGTGGATACAGCCGGAACGCCGTACGGCTGTGGCCGCACAGGTCACCGATGACAAGTTGCACGCGCAAGTTGCCGCATGGCTGGCAGCTGACCGGCCGCTGGTGGTCGCGCGCCAGCCTTGCGGCCCATCTCAAACAGCAAGAATATCAGTCGGCATCACACTGCCGCCCGCACTGGGCAAGGTTCGCGTCGCACTGGTCGTGGCATCGAACAACATCGCCAGATATGCGCCGCCCCTGCGGCTGGACGATGCGCTAACCCATGCACCTGCCGGGTGGCAATCTGCGCTGACCGAACTGGATGCCACGGCAATGGATGCCGGGATCGAGTTGCGCGTATTCGGCTCGCTGGCATGGCAAGCGCTGAGCGGTCTGCAATATGTAACGCCGCAATCGGATATCGACCTGCTCTGGCATCCGCAGTCGCATGTGCAGTTGCAGCATGGCATTGTGTTGCTGAAGCGCTGGGAGCGGGACAGCGGTTTGCGTGCCGACGGAGAAATGCTGTTCGGCGGAAGCAATGCCGTTTCGTGGCGCGAATGGGCGACATTGAATCCTGCCGGAGATCAACGCGTTCTGGTGAAACGTATATCCAGTGCTGAACTGGTCAATGTCGGTGAACTGCTGGAGATGCTGGCATGAACCGCCAGTCATTAAAAACATTCGCTGCCACAGAACAGGAATTCAGGGGTGCCGCACACCGCATCGCACGTCTGGTGGTGCGTAGCCTGTATAGCGAACTTGGGCTGTATCCCAAGCCCGGGCTGGTCAGTTTTCGTGACAACGGCGCGCACCGGGACATGAATGCCACAACCTTTTTGCGCAGCTTGTTCTCGCTGCGCGGCTACTTCCTTGCCATTGCCACAGCAGGGATGCGTGAAGCAGAATTCAACGAGCTTCAGCAACTCGGCGTCGCCGCAGAAACCAGGATGCTGCAGGCCACGCACGGTATCAATACGCACCGTGGAGCGATCTTCACGCACGGCATACTCGCCGCCGCTGCCGGCTGTGCGGCAGCGCGCAACCTGCTCCCTACCGATCAAAACCTGCGTGCCATCATCACCGCCAACTGGAGCCGCGATCTGCGCGCCATCGCTGTTGCAAACGCTGTGACGGCAAGTCACGGACAACTGATGGCGGCACGCCACGGCGCCACCGGGGCGCGCGGTGAAGCACTGCTGGCTTTCCCGTCGGTTTTTGAATGCGCACTGCCCGCCTTGCGCGGTGCGCTGGCCCGGGGCGCCGATACACAGCATGCATTGCTGCATGCCTTCTTCGTGTTGCTGGCCGAGACCCCGGATACAAATGTGCTGTTTCGCGGTGGGACTGAAGGATTGTGGTACATCCAGACACAGGCCGCAGATTTTCTCGAACGGGGCAGCGTGTTCGAAGCAGGATGGCGGGAACGCGCCGAAACATTGCATCGCGATTGTTCGGCAAGAAATCTGTCACCGGGCGGTTGCGCCGATCTGCTGGCCGCAGCGTGGTTCGTGCACCAGTTGCAGTCAGAGCTACCGTGAGTTTGGCCATCCTGTGTTCAGGGCAGGGTGCACAGCATCCGGCGATGCTGGACATGATCGCGGATCATCAGGTCGCTTTGGAAATTATCACGACGGGGGAGGCGGAACTCGGCTTTGACCTGCACGAAGCGCTAAAACAAGGCGACAGGATTTTTCACAACGCGATCGCGCAACCGCTGATTTGCCTGACCCAGCTGGCATTGTGGGCTGCGCTGCAACCGGATGCCCTCAGTCCCGCTGCCTTCTGCGGATACAGTGTGGGAGAGCTGGGGGCCTATGCCTGTTCGGGTGCGCTGGATGCCGCTGAGCTGGCGCGAATTGCCGCAGCACGCGCTGCGCTGATGGATCAGGCCGCGGCTGCAACGCATGGCGGAATGCTGGCATTGCAGGGTTTGCGCCGCGAAGAAGTGGCCAGCCTGTGCCAAGGTCACCACGCATGGATTGCGATCGCGATCGGAGCTGAGGAATTTGTCATCGGCGGAGAAGACGACGCTCTGTCGCGGTTGAGCGCGGCATTTGCTGATCGCGGTGCCAAACTGACACGGCTCAAAGTGGGAGTGGCATCGCACACACCGCTGCTCAGTACTGCGGTTGAACCATTCCGTGCTGTGCTTGACGCTTCATCAATGATCTCCCCCGTCACTCCGGTAGTCGCCGGTATCGATGCCGCATGGGTAATGCGCCGCGATACCGCGATCGAGAAGCTGGCGCAACAACTGGACCGCACCATCGAATGGGGAGCGTGCCTGGACACGCTATACGAACGCGGCTGCCGCGTGTTTCTGGAACTCGGGCCGGGGCGCGTACTCGCGCGCA
>JBDTCC010000075.1:0-3841 GCA_039923775.1 Gallionella sp.
CTTTAAGCTTCACGGAAAAATATTTCTCAAAAAAATGCAAACCGCCTCCAAAGAGCGAAAGATCAAACATCATGCGACGCGGTTTTGCGGTGTTCCTGATGCGTAGGCCTCGATGTTGGCTATGAGCTGGTCGGCCAGCATTTGCATCGCCTCCCTCCCCGACCAGGCGATGTGCGGTGTCAGAATGAAGTTGGGCATATCCAGATCCAGCAACGGATGTCCTGCCGTTGGCGGTTCCTTTTCCAGCACATCAAATCCGGCGCCGCCGATGCGCCCGTTTTGCAGTGCATCCAGCAATGCCGCTTCGTCCACCAGGCCGCCCCGCGCGGTATTGATCAACAGTGCGCCCGGCTTCATGCGCTTGAATTCCGCAGTGCCGATCAAGTGACGGGTCTGTTCCTTGAGCGGCAGGTGCAAACTGATCACATCGCTGTCCCGCAGCACCGTGTCGAACGCGGTGTAACCGTGCCTGATAAAGCTGACGCCTTTGTGCTCGGCGAACAGCACTTTCATGCCGAACGCCGTGGCGATCTGCCCCACTGATTTGCCGATCGCACCATGACCGATGATCCCCAGTGTGCCGCCGTGCAAATCGCGCAACGGATGGGTGAACAGGCAGAATTGCTCGGACCTTTGCCAGGCGCCGCTGCGCACATCCTCGCGAAACGCCAGCAGGTTGCGGCGCAACGCCAGCATCAACATGAACACATGTTCGGGCACGGTGTGCACCGAGTAGTTGCGGATATTGCAAACCACGATACCGCGCTCTTTGCAGTATTCGATATCGACATTATCCACGCCGGTGGCAGCGACGGCGACCATCTTCAGCCCGGGCAATTGCTCCAGAACTTCCCGTTGCAACTGCACCTTGTTGCTGATTGCTATGCTGGCATCCCCGAGTCGCTCCACGGTCTGAGCTGGCGCGGTTGCCGGATATTCCTGCCACTGGTGCTCGAAGTTCGGTCGCCTGATATCGGCGATGCAGGTGGAGGCGTCGAGAAACACGATTTTTTCCATGCTATTTAACCGGAATTGTTCATTAACATTGCAAGGTCGATCATCACGCCGTAGGAGCCAGACTTGTCGGGCGATTCTCTGAACAAACTATCGCGCAATCAATTGCGCTCCTACGAGGCATTTTTCCTCAAATGGATTATTCAGGTTAACCCATGCCCGACATGCGCTTGATCACTTTCACTATCGCTGCAGAATCAAGTTCGCTGTCACCGGTGCCCATCAGTGCATTAAGGTTCTGCGTGACCAATGCCGCGGCGGGGAGCGCCACACCCAGCTGGTGCGCGGTCTCCATCACGATGCGCATATCCTTCTGGTGCAGGCCGACCTTGAAGCCGGGTTTGAAGTCGTTGTCCAGCATGCGCTTGCCGTGCACTTCCATGACCTTGCTGCCGGCGAATCCGCCCATCAGCGCGTCGCGCACCTTGGCCGCATCGGCGCCGTTCTTTTGCGCAAAGGTCAGCGCTTCGGCCACCGCCTGTATCGTCACCGCCACCACGATCTGGTTGCACGCCTTGGCAACCTGGCCTGCGCCGTTGTCGCCGACATGGACGATGTTCTTGCCCATGCATTCGAACAGCGGTTTGACCTGCTCGAATATTTTGGTTTTGCCGCCCACCATGATGGACAGCGTGCCGCCGATCGCACCGCCCTCGCCGCCGGAAACGGGCGCATCCAGCATCTCCACGCCCTGCTTCGCCAACCGCTCGGCGAACACCTTGGTCGCGGTCGGCGAGATGGTACTCATGTCGACGATCACGCTGCCATTGCGCGCTCCCTTGGCGATGCCGTTCTCGCCGAAGATCACGCTCTCCACATCCGGCGTGTCGGACACGATCAGGAAGGTCACGTCGGCATGCCTGGCGACCTCCGCGGCCGATGTGCAGGCAGTCGCGCCCGCGGCCACCAGTTCCTTCATCGCTTCGGGACGTCGGGCATAACCCCACAATTTGTATCCGCCCTTCATCAGATTGAGTGCCATGGGGCCGCCCATGATGCCGGGGCCGATAAATCCAACATTGATAGTCATGAAAGTCTCCTCAGTGTTTAGGTTTAATCCGTTACTGCATCAGCCATACCGTAACCGGCAGCGAAAACCAGTACAGTACCGTGGTCCATCCGATCAGCAATGCTGCCGCTTCGGTATCCAGATGAAAGCGGTCGGACAGGATCAGCGCGGACATCATGGTCGGCATCCCCGCTTCTATCACCGCCGCATGTTGCGGTTTCATATTATGCGCGTAAATCAGTGATGCGACACCCGCAACGGCGAGCGGCATCAGTAATATCTTTACCGCGGTCACACCCAAAATCGCAACACGCGGTTTCAGATCGCGCCACGGGATGGACAAGCCGAGCACGAACATCATCACCGGGATGGTCGCCTGCCCTATCAGGCGTGCCGCATGGATCAGCGGCTCGAACACGATGCCGCTCATATGCAACAGGGCCCCGGCGATGAACGCCCAGATCGGCGCAATGCCCATCATCAGGCGCCAGATCGGCGGATGCAGCCTGGCAGATTCGGGCGGGCCCAGACGCGTGCATATCCAGACACCCAGGCTCCACATCAGCGGCACCGTCATCAGCATGTCGTTGAATGCGGCGTAACGCGATGCACCGGGACCATAGAGGAAGGTTAGCACCGGCACGCCCACATAGAATGTATTGCCAAACATGCCGCTCACCGTGAGTGCCGCACGCGTGCCATTGTTCATGCCGCGTCCCAGCGGGGAGCGGTACAGCAGCAGATACAGCAAGGCGCCCGACAGCAACGAACCAATACCCACCAGTAGCGGCACCGACAGCAACTCGGGTGTGATCGGCGTGGTGGCGGCAATGGCAAACAGGATCGCCGGAAAAAACAGATTCAGCACCAGCCTGTTGAGCTGGATGCGCAGGGTCTTGGCCGACACTTCCCTGTAATAGACCGGCCACAATGCGCCCGCGCCAACCAGTATGGAGATGGGCAGCATGACTTCAATCATCAGCTGCAACAAACGATGCGGATTCATGGTGCTGTTACCCCGGCATGGCCAGGCCGGTTAACCCAGCGTCGGCATCACCAGTGTGGATGTCTTTTTGTCCGATACCGCCGGCCATCTTGTGGTGATGGCTTTGGTGCGTGTGTAGAAATAGACCCCTTCCATGCCGTGCATGTGCAGGTCGCCGAACAGCGAAGATTTCCAGCCACCGAAGGAAAAGAATGCCATCGGCACCGGAATCGGCACGTTGATGCCGACCATGCCGACTTCGATCTCGTTCTGGAAGCGCCGCGCAACCCCGCCCGAACCGGTAAAGATCGCGGTCCCGTTGGCATAGGGATTGCTGTTGATCATATTGATCGCCTCGTCGAGGCTGGCGACGCGCAGCACGATCAGCACCGGGCCGAATATCTCTTCCTTGTATATCGTCATGTCGGTGGAAACATTGTCGAACAGTGTCGGCCCGACGAAGAATCCTTTCTCGTGACCCGCCACCTTGATGCCGCGTCCGTCGGTGATCAGCTTCGCGCCCTGCTTCACGCCGCTGTCGATGTAAGCGACGATCTTGTCGCGATGCTGCGCCGAGATCACCGGGCCCATATCGACACCTTTTTTGTCGCCCGCGCCGACCACCAGCTTTTCGGCCCTTGCCTTCAGTTTGGCAACCAGTTTATCCGCCACTTCACCCACCGCCACCACCGTGGAGATCGCCATACAGCGCTCACCTGCGGAGCCGTAGGCTGCGCCCATGATCGCGTCGGCAGTAAAATCCAGTGAGGCATCAGGCATCACGATTGCATGGTTTTTCGCACCGCCCAGCGCCTGCACGCGCTTGCCGTGAT
>JBDTCC010000076.1:0-4875 GCA_039923775.1 Gallionella sp.
TCCATTAAAAGCGAGCGCAAGCAATACCCAGACAATCGACCACGTTGCCGCTTCCCCGGCGCTTACTTTGTGAACCTTGCGTCCACCGAAGACAAACAAGTCAAGCGCTAACATGGCCAGCACGAAGCTGATGGACGCACCCCACATCCAGGGTTCGCCAATATTATTCATGATCGCCACATTTTGAATTTACCCGCATATTGTTATTCAGGGTCTCAATCTTGAACTGTCATTTTTCCGGGTCGCACGGTTGAACGGATGTGGTGACATGGCCTCTATTGCTTGCGGCCCAGCCACCATAGCCATGCATAACCCAGCACTCCCGCCGACAACGAAGCCACCAGCACGCCGGCCTTTGCCATCAGCAGATATTCTGCCTGGCCGGCGAAAGCGAGCTCGGCTATGAAGATGGACATGGTGAAGCCGATGCCACCAAGTACCGATACTGCTGTGATCTGTGAGAACCTTGTGCCGCTCGGAAGGTGTCCAATACCGAGACGCAAGGCCAACCAGCTCGCGCCAGTAATGCCGATGAATTTACCCAGCACCAGCCCAAACATCACACCTAACATCACGGGATGCGTCATCGTTTCGCCAAGCGCATCAAATCGCAATGGGATGCCTGCGTTGAACAGCGCAAAAATCGGGATGACGATGAACGCGACCGGCAGATGCCAGCCATGCTCCAAACGTTGCATAGGCGTTTGAATGCCATGCAAACCGTTGCCCAGCGCTTGTACCACCGAGTAAAGCTTTTCGTTGGTCATGATGTTGGTGTCGATTTGTACGCTGGCATCATAACGCCCCAATAATTCTTTCATCCGAACGCTAAAAACACGCGGATCATATTTGGAACGCGTCGGCACAGTGAATGCACCCAATACACCGGCGAGGGCGGAATGGACGCCTGATTGCAGCAAGGCATACCAAAGCAGGACGGCCAGTAAAAAATAGGGGATCACGCTGCGGACACCGGCAAGATTCAAGGCCACCAGGCTGAACAGCCATAGAGCGGCTATTGCAAGCCAACCGAGCGCGAGCTGCTGTGTGTAAAACACTGAGATAACCAGCACCGCGCCCAGATCGTCGACGATGGCCAATGCAACAAGGAACATGATGAGCGACTTTGGCACGCGATTTCCCAGCAATGCCAACGCACCTACCGCGAAGGCAATGTCGGTCGCCATCGGGATACCCCAACCATACGCGGTATCGCCATCATGATTGATGGCCAGGTAGATCAGCGCTGGCACCACCATGCCGCCGATCGCGGCGATAATAGGCAGGGCCGCTTGACGTAAATCGGCCAACTCGCCGACCAGCAACTCACGCTTCAACTCCATGCCAACCACAAAAAAGAACAGGGCCATCAGCCCATCATTGACCCAGTGATGCAAACTCATCTCGATGCGCCATCCGCCTATCTGAAGCAGGGTTGGCGTGTGTATCAGATGAAAATAGCTTTCTCCCAAAAAACTATTGGCCAGGATCATCGCGATGATTGCTGTCGCCATGAGCAAAATTCCGCTGGTGGTTTCACGACGGATGAATTGCTCGAACGGCGTAATTACTCTGGTGAATGCGTGCTCCCAAGGAGCGTAAATTACCCCACTTTCAGAAGATTGTTCTGCCGGCTCTTTATTCATTTAGTCCAACCCTCATTTTTGAATGTCGTTGATTAGAGTGCCAACTACAGACGCAGTTGTATAGTACCTTTTAGGGTCTCGAAATACTGAAATGATTCTGGAGCGGGTGAACGGGATCGAACTGTCGCATGCAGCTTGGAAAGTTGCCGTTCTACCATTGAACTATACCCGCGAGTTGCAATTTTATTGATCCGGCACGAATTAAACCAAACCACCGTTCGTGCTGGGCCTGTCGAAGCACATGAATCCGTACACATTTCGACAGGCTCAATGCGAACGGATTCATAAATAAAGTGTGCCGGATCAATAGTACAGTTTCCCACGAGACGGGAGTGACTGTCCGAGACAGCGGGGACGGTAACGATGAGCCTGTTCGAGGAAAATAGTGCGCTTCCAGGCAGAATAAATGCTGTTGGCTGCGAGACACTGATACGATGAACTGCCATCATTACATATCAAAAAGCATATCATTATGTATACAAGAGATATTTACGATATTAAAATGAAGGCAAGCATAATTTGCTCCAATGGGGCTCAACATTTCTATATGCATCTACACCATGAATAAGATAGATACATCAGAAATTTTCACCCTCTACCCGCATATCGGCCTCAAGATAAAGACGTTGTGGGGCACCAAAGAGTGCAGAGCGCTGCTGATGTCCTTACTGAATGACTCGAGGGAAGGCAAGCGGGCCGGCTTCCCGATTTCAGTTGGGCATACTATCATCGCACTATTAAACGCCCACGATAAACAGTTCCCCAGGTTTGACGATACCGGTGAATTCATCATACCGTTCAGCAGTGTACGTTCAAGGCCACAGCCCATTCAGAAAAATCATGGCTGGGGAATTATCGGAACTGCGGCAAAATTCATCACGTTTGTCGTGATTGCGTCTATCTTGTATAAGATTTTCAAATATAAATAAAGCGTCAAACCTGACTTTTCAACCTTCGGAAATCGCTCTTCGGCTACCTGATCTGTTTGCCGAAATTTCCTACAAAGCCGCCATCCTAATTTACATGGGGTGGATCTGATAACCGGTTACGCGCCTGCCTGTAGCGCACCACCAGACCGTTGCCTTCCTGCACATCATGCAGACTCAGTGTCCCGCCCAATCGGACGGCAGCTTCCCTTGCGATCGCCAACCCGAGTCCGCTACCCGCAACATGGGTATCCTGTGTCCGGTAGAACGGATCAAATACCCGCTCACGCTCGGTGACCAATATCCCGGGGCCGTTATCGACGACCTCGATGACCGCATCATCGTTTTCAGTCAACAGCCTGAGCGTGACTTTGCCGCCTGCCGGCGTGTACTTGATGGCATTTTCAAGGGCATTCTTGATGATCATGCGCAGCGATTCCGGATCTGCATACAGGGAAACGGCGGTGACCTCCTCTATGCCGAGGTCGATGCGCTTTGTTTCTGCAAGCGGCAGGTAGTCGGCAATCAGTTCCCGCGCCATCGCGGAAACGTTGACCTGCAAAATTGCGTTTTCTGCCGATTGTGTTCGGGCGAGACTGAGCAACTGCCCGGTCAACAGAGTTGCGCGCCCGATACCTTCCTGTAACGGGGCGATCCGTTCACGCACAGTTTCAAGCGAGTCGGCACGCTTGAGGTTCTGTACCTGTAGCGACAATGCCGTGAGCGGGCTGCGCAGTTCGTGCGCCGCGTCGGCGATGAAGCGCCGCTGCTGGGACATCAGCAGGTTCACCCTTTCCAGCAGGCGATTGATCGCGTGCACAAAGGGGGTGATCTCCCGTGGGAGACCCTCGTCAGGGATAGACTGGGGCCGTTCTACAGGCTGTTCGTCCAGACGTTTGGACAGGCGCATGATCGGCGCCAACTCTCTGCGCACGATGTATATGATCAGCCAGACCAGGATCGGCAACAGCAGCAGCAGCGGGATCAGGGTGCGCAGCGCGCTGTTGATGGCGATCTCGTCGCGCACTTCAGTCGGCTGCGAGACGATGGTGCGCTTGCCCTCTTCTTCTTCGCTGACAAAAACCCGTAGTTCTGTCGAACCGCTATCAAGCGTGTGGAATCCCGGAGAGAGATTACGATTGAGCCAGGCGGGCGAGTTATGGCTGGGCAGATGAAATATCGAGACCAGGGTTTCGGGGTCGGTAATTCCGTCGATATCAGAGGCTTGCTGTTGCGAATCCGATGCCATCGGTGGCGTGGTTCTGCCTCCGGAAAGCTTGGCGATCTGCAGCAGCATGTCATCCTGGAGTTCTCTCGCATCCGAGTAGGCTAGGCTGAATGAGGCGGCCGCGGCCACCAGCCCCGCAAGCAGGATGACGCTGCCGGATACCAGCGAAAGATGCCGTTGCAATGATCGATTCATGCCGATTTGTCCACCATCCAGCCCGCACCGCGCACATTCTTGATCACATCCGCGCCCAGTTTCTTGCGCACGCCATGGATCAGAAAATCCACGGCATTGCTTTCCACTTCCTCGTTCCAGCCATAGATGCGTTCCTCCAGCTCGGTACGCGTGAGTATCGTGCCGGGCCGCAACAACAGCGCATGCAGCAGGGCATACTCGCGCGCACTCAGCAGTTCGGTGATATTTCCGCAGCGCGCTTCGCGGGTCGCCTGGTCCAGGGTCACATTGCCGTTGGACAGCAGCGGAGCCGCCTGACCACCCTGGCGCCGCACCACGGCCCTCAGCCGCGCCAGCAATTCATTGACATCGAACGGCTTGACCAGATAATCATCCGCACCGAAATCCAGGCCCTTGATCCTGTCATCCACCCCGTCACGCGCGGTGATGACGATGACCGGTACAGCGCTGCCTGCCTGGCGCAAGCGACGCAACACCTCCAGACCGTCGCGTTTGGGCAAGCCCAAATCGAGCAGCACGGCCTGATGATCGCCGTGTTCAAGCACGTCGTTGGCGGTTGCGCCATCCTTCACCCAGTCTACCGCATACGCGGCATCCCTGAGTGCGATGGATACCGCCTCTCCTATCATCCGGTCATCTTCAACCAATAAAATACGCATAGCTGTGAAATCTGATTAGTAAAAATTAAAGAGCCGCCCGCGAGGGACGGCTCCCGGGATCATTAGTCCGGATTGGGCCCTTCCGGATCATTTTCCAATACTTTGCCGCTCATTGCATCCACCCCCACTTCCTGGGTTTTGGCATGGTCGTGCTTGATATCGAACGAATAGCGCAGACCGCTACCGCCATTCTCCTTTTCAAGTTCCTCATCGGTGATTTT
>JBDTCC010000077.1:0-30003 GCA_039923775.1 Gallionella sp.
GGCGATGCGCGTGATCCTGTCCAGCGCCTTGATGCGACTCTGTGCCTGCTTGGCCTTGGTGGCCTGGGCACGAAAACGGCGCACGAAGTCTTCGAGGTGGGCGATTTTTTCCTGCTGCTTGTTGAACGCCTGGTTCTGCTGCACGATCCGCTCCGCACGGGCGCGTTCAAAATCGTCGTAGTCGCCGGTGTAGCAATCTATAGTCTGGTCGTGCACATGGGCGATGCGGTTGACAGAGGCATTGAGGAATTCGCGGTCGTGCGACACCAGTAGAATGCTGCCTGGATAGCGCGCCAGATATTGTTCCAGCCACAGGATCGCTTCGAGATCGAGATGGTTGGTGGGTTCGTCGAGCAGCAGCAGGTCGGCGCGGTGCATCAGTGCGCGAGCCAGGTTCAGGCGCATGCGCCAGCCGCCGGAGAAGCTGGTGACCGGACGTTCCAGCGTATCGTTGGCAAAACCCAGCCCGTTCAACAGTTGCGCGGCGCGCGCCCCGGCGCCATAGCCGTCGATGGCTTCGAAACGTTGCTGTGCATCGAACCATGCCGCGTCGTGATTTTCCTTCGCCAATATTTTTTCCAGCGTGCGCAGTTCCACATCGCCGTCGAGCACAAACTCCAGCGCGGGCTGATCGGAGCTGGCAATCTCCTGTTCGACGAACGCGATGGTTTTGCCGGACTGCAATGCAATCTCGCCGCCGTCCGGCTTGATCTCGCCGCGTATCAGGCGGAACAGCGTTGATTTGCCGCAGCCGTTCTTGCCGACCAGGCCGATGCGCTGGTTGGTGTACGCCTGCAGATTCACGTTTTGCAGCAGCGGGATGCCGCCCTGCAGGTAAGACAGATTCTGGATATTGAGCATGGACTCGATGATAGCAGACGGTGCGGGTCGTTCCACGCGGGTCGTTCCGCTCCTATGTAAGGCAGGGGCAGACAGGCTACAATTCCGGGCAGAGGAACCGGGCGCAAAACCCGGATTGATTACACTTGTAGATTGAGGCGATGATGCCGCCAAACGAAACCCTCAATCCGAAACCAGGGTTACTGCCCGATGAAAAATACCACTTTGCAAACCGGACCACGCGAAATCGTCATCCCTTACAGGGCCATCCCGCTGGAAATTCCGGAGGGCATGAAGCGCAACGAGTTCTTCAACAGCACGGAAAACCTGAACGACCTGGTGAACAACAACGGCCTGTTGATGAACCCGGAAAATCTGTTGTTGTACCGCAAGGCGCTGGGCCACAGCACCGAGTTCGATTGCTCCATCATCTACAACACATCCAAGAGCATACTCAATCCGATGGGACGGCCGGTGCGACGCACGCAGGTCGCGGATAACATCAAACAGGTATGGAACCGGATGAACCAGATCATCATCGATTACATGCTGGAACAGTATCCCGATCCTGCCGAGGCGCTGATCCTGGCCGGCGAGGCAAGCCTGGATGCGACATGGCCGCTGACTTCTCCGGGCGTCCCCAGCATCCGCATGCTGCACAATCACTTCATCGTTTTTCCGATGGCGACATTGCGCAACGCCAAACCGGCCGATGCCAGCAACCCCAATCTTACCGACGGTGGCCAGCACAGCCTGTTCCAGGCATACATGCGTGATGTGTATCGGGAGTTTTTCGACAAGGCACTGAGCCTGCGCATTCTCAAGCCTGCCAGTGGCGCAGATGCCCGTATCGCGTTGACCGGTTATCCGCAGGGCTTGCCCAGCTGGGAGATACAGGGCGGTGCGAGCGCGCTCAGGGACGTGCATTTCTGGCGCGAATACGACGAGGTGCTGAAGGGCTTCATCGATTTCTATCGCAGTTTCTTTTCCCAGGTCTCCGCGCACAACGCACCGATGCTGGCCGATGTGTATTTCCCGGAACAAGTGGAAAGCGTGTTGCTGTTCAACAACGATTTCATGAAGACCGCGAAGAAAGTGCGCGACCTGTGCATTGTGGATGCGAAATATGCCAATGCAATACGCTGGCAACCCGCCTTCAAACAACTTATCTACCGCAACGATGCGGGCAAACTGATTGTGACCATCAGCCAGAACTCCATCGGCAACGCGATCACCGAACTGCTCGGCGTCGTGGTGAACCGCATCCCGGATGCCGAAGCCTATGCCCGCCACGAGCCCGCACTGATCGCGCATCTGCTCGAGGTGCGCCGTCGTCTGGTCGAGGCCGATCTTGGCGAAGGAATCGCCACCGCCTACTGGACCAAGGAATAAGTATGACCAATCAAATATCTTCAATGAAAGATCTTCAGCCTTCTTCCGTCTGGGCGCATTTCGCCACACTGTGTGAAATCCCGCGTTCCTCGCTGCATGAAGCGGCGCTGCGCAATCATCTGATCGAATGGGCGAACGCACGCGGTATCGGGTCCGTCGTCGACGCGGCAGGCAACCTGATCCTGAACAAGCCCGCCAGCCCGGGCTGCGAAGGTCAGCCCGGCGTGATCATGCAGGGCCACCTCGACATGGTGTGCCAGGTCAACACCGGTACGGTGCACGATTTCGAACGCGACCCGATACGCACCGTGGTGCGGGACGGCTGGGTGATCGCGGAGGACACCACGCTGGGCGCCGACAACGGTGTCGGTGTCGCACTCGCGCTGGCCGCGCTGGACGACCCCGACCTGCAGCACCCGGCGCTGGAGGTGCTGCTCACCATCAACGAGGAATGCGGCATGGACGGTGCGCGCGGGCTGGTGCCGGGCACGCTGCACGGCAAAACGCTGATCAATCTTGATACAGAAGAATGGGGACATTTCTATCTGGGCTGCGCGGGCGGCGTGGATGTGGAGGTGCGCCACGACTGCACACTCGAAAATGTGCCGCCGGACTATGCGCTGCTGCAGTTCGAAGTGTCCGGCCTGCGCGGCGGCCATTCCGGCATCGACATTCATCTCGGGCGCGGTAACGCGATCAAGCTGCTCGCGGAAGCGTTGCGCGACCTGTCCGAGCACACCGATGTGCGCTTGATTGCATTGAAAGGCGGCAGCGCACGCAATGCGATCCCGCGCGAGGCGTACGCCCTGTGCGCGCTGCCGGCAGCCCTTGCGGCCAGCATCGACGAATGGGTAACGCACCGGCACCAGTCATGGCGGACGCGGTTCGCGGAGGTCGATGCGAACGTGTCGTTCACCTGCATGCATGACGAAATGCCGCCGGACAGTGCTGTTGCAAACACGGAACGCGACCACTTGCTGGCTTTCCTCGACAGTGTCGCGAATGGGGTTTCACTGGCCAGCGAAGACTTCCCCGGGGTGACCGATACTTCGTCCAACCTCGGCGTGGTCGCGCTGGATAACGGCGCATTCAGGGCGACGTTCAAGGTGCGCTCGTTGCACGATGTGCGGGCGGATGCGCTGGCCGACAAGATGGTTTCATATGCTGCCGGTTATACACTGCACGCGTGGAAGGACGGCGCGTATCCGGGCTGGACGCCGGACCCGACCTCCGACATGCTTGCATTGTGCCAGCGGGTGTATACCGCGCAATTCGGCCAACCCGCATCGTTACAGGTGATCCACGCCGGACTGGAATGCGGCCTGCTCGCCGCCAGTCATCCGCATCTGGACATGATCTCGTTCGGCCCCGACATACACGGCGCGCATGCGCCCGGCGAGCGCGTCGGGATAGAATCCGTTGAGCGTTGCTGGCAATTGCTCAAGGCGGTGTTGCAGGCACAGGCTACAGCACAACTTTCCATACCATCATGACAACTGCTCTCCCCGTACTCTCCCTGCTTGAAACCCGCGTGCTGGGTGTGCTGGCCGAAAAACAGCGCACGGTGCCGGACACTTATCCGTTGACGTTGAATAACCTGGTGTCTGGCTGCAATCAGAAGACCAGCCGCGATCCGATCATCGATGCATCGGAGTCCGAGGTGCAGGCGGCGGTGGATAACCTGAAGTCACTGTCGCTGGTGATCGAATCGAGCGGTGGGCGGGTAGCGCGTTATGCGCACAATGTCGAGCGGGTGCTGCACATTCCCACGCAGTCGACGGCATTGCTGACCATGTTGATGTTGCGCGGACCGCAGACGGCCGGCGAGTTGCGCATCAACAGCGAACGTCTGCACAGCTTCGCCGACATCTCTTCGGTGGAAAGTTTTCTGGTGGAACTGGCGGAACGCGCGGCGGGCGCCCTGGTGATGGAACTGCCGCGCCAGCCCGGTGCGCGCGAGAACCGCTGGACGCATCTGCTCTCCGGCGCGCCCGCTGTCGAACAACACGCGGCCGCACCTGCCAGCCATTCGGGCGATGTGACAGTGGGTGAAATCGCCGCGCTCAAAGCCAATGTCGCGAAACTGGAAACCGAGTTGAATGATCTGCGCGCCCTGGTCGGCAAGCTGTATACGGAACTGGGCATTTCAGTCGACTAGAACAACGTCCGCGCATGGAGAGGTAAATTGAAGCTGCTGCTGTACGGAACACTATCCTGCCATTTGTGCACACAGGCCGAGGCGGTTCTTCATGCGGCGGGAGTCACAGCCGAATATACCGATATCGCCGAAGATGAAGCATTGCTAGAAAAATACGGCATGCGCATTCCCGTGGTGTCGCGCGTAGACAATGGCGCAGAACTGGGCTGGCCGTTCGACGTTGCGGCGCTGAAACATTTCGCTGCATAGCCGGCCTGTCAATCAGGAAGGCGTGGATGCGCCGCTCGTCGGCACATCCGGCTTGCCCGCTATTCCTTTTTCTTCCCCATCAGGAACCATAACAAGGCTGCGGCCGCGATGACGATGCCGAGCAGCCACACCCAGTAATTTTCCAGGAATCCTTTTTCCTCTGCCGGTTGTACCGGCGCTGACATCGCAATGGGCGCAGGCGCTACTTGCGGCGGTGCCGCTGCCGGGGCTTCCGGTTGCACAGCCGGGACGGGTATTGCCAACGGAGCAGGTGCCATTACTTTGGGCGGGACGACTTTGGCTACTATCTTCCTGTGCTTCCCAACCTTCTTCACTACCGGCTTTGGTGCAGGCGTTCCGGCCATCACCGATGGAGCCGGGGCTGCCTGCTCAACGGCGGGGGGCGGCGCGGTTGTCACGGCCGGTTCGGCAGCAGCGGGAACTGGTGCGGGGGCAACAACTTCCGATTGGATGGCGCAAGCCGATAATGCCAGCGCGAAAAAAAATAGGACCAGGGACGGGACAATCTTGTGCATTCCGGACATTGTGTTCTCCTGTAAGACTGATAGATGGAAGGTGGGTGAATACCAGGCGTCAGTTGGCCGACTTGGACATTTCGTTGGCCAGGCTCTGGTCGATCAGCATGATCTCTATCCTGCGATTTTTTTGGCGTCCTTCCGGCGTATCGTTCGTTGCGACCGGGTCATATTCGCCCCTGCCCGATGCCACCATGCGCTGCGGAGGTACACCGACATCCTGCAGAAAACGCACCACGTTGGTTGCTCGTGCGACCGACAGTTCCCAGTTGGTCGGGAACTTGTCCTGCAGTGATTTGGCGACCGGCACATTGTCCGTGTAACCCACGACCCTGATGACCTTGTCCTGATATCCTTTCAGTACATCGCCGACCTTTTTCAATACGTCCTTGCCGCCCGCCTTCAGTGTCGCACGGCCCGAGTCGAAGAATATTTTCTCCGCCAGATCCACGGTCAGCATGTCCTTGTATTGCCGC
The DNA here is from genome assembly GCA_039923775.1 of Gallionella sp. Lineage (GTDB taxonomy): Bacteria > Pseudomonadota > Gammaproteobacteria > Burkholderiales > Gallionellaceae > Gallionella. The sequence goes on from JBDTCC010000077.1 coordinate 5,652, forward strand.
ACCTGCAACTGGCCCTTCTCCACTTCCCTGGACAGATTTTTTACCAGCATATCGTACTGCTGATGGCGCAGCTGGCTGGTCGTGAGCAATGTAGTCTTCTGCTGCTCCAGGAATCCGACCTGTTCCTGCATGGCCGTGTTTTGCTGCTCACAGCTTGCATTCTGCTGCCTCAACGTGGCGTTAGCCTGCTCCGCTGCGAGCTTCTGCTTTTCCAGATCTGCCTTTTGCTGCTGCAGCGTGGAGATATCCGCATTCTTGTCCGCTTGCAACTTTTCGAATTTCCCCGTGCTGACGCAACCGCTGGTGGCGAAAGTGGCCGCGAGAACGGCAATACCGATGTAGCTTTTCTCAAACATGTTCATGTCCTTTCAGATAATCGTGGTTTGATTCATTTCATTCCTGGAATTGGTTCGATTGTTTTTCCCAACTTGAACGCGCATTGCGGGCAACTCTACACCCCGGTGGTGAAGTACTCAATCTGCAAGTAAATAGATAATGGAGTCAGCATTGATTAGAATATGAAATTTTGGGGTGCTGAACAATCATGTCCGTCGCGCAAACCATCATCCCCATCTTCTTGCTGATCCTGTTGGGCGCATCCATGCGCCGCTGGTTCGGCCTGAGTCTGGACTTCTGGCCGCAACTGGACCGGCTGATCTATTACGTATTGTTTCCTGCACTGCTGTTCAATACCCTTGCGCATTTTCAGATCGACTTCGGTGCCGCAGCACCGATGCTGATTGTTGCCACACTGTTCATGTGTGCCGGGATGGCCATCGGCTATGTCGCGAAATATTTTCTGCACGCCCCGTCCAAGGTTTACGCGGCGACTTTCCAGACTTCATTCCGTTTCAACAGTTACGTCGGCCTTGCGATCGCCGGGGGATTGCACGGACACGAGGGGCTCGCCGCCATCGGCCTGTTGATGGGCTTCATGGTTCCGTTCGCGAACGTCGCTGCGGTGCTGATGCTGGCGCGCCACAGCGAGAGCCACTGGATCAAGGAGATCCTGCTCAATCCGCTGATATTGGCTACTGCGGGGGGCATCGCGTTCAGTCTTGCGGGTATCTCATTGCCGGCAATGTTCAATGCCACGCTGGGTTTGCTGTCTCAGGCTTCGTTGCCGATGGGTCTGATTGCGGTCGGCGCGGGACTGCGTGTACAGGGGTTGCATAGCCATCCCGGTACGCTGTGGTACGGCGTGGTGGTAAAGCTGCTGGTATTGCCCGCCATCGCATGGGGTCTGGCGACGGCATTCGGGTTGAGCGGCGTGTATTTCCACATCCCTGTGTTGCTGGCCGCATTGCCGGTTTCCACGGTGTCATATGTGTTGGCCAAGCGCATGGGCGGCGACGGCGACACGATCGCAGCGCAAGTGATGTTGAGCACGCTGTTGTCCGCACTGACGCTGCCGCTCTGGCTATTGCTGATGGGGCTCTGAATCAAATGCCATGATGCCGCCAACGCGGCATCATGTATTGTCCGGCCCGCTCTCAGAATTTCACGATTGCATCATTCTCTATTCTGACTTTTTGTTCTATCGCCAGATCAGGTGGGGTTGCCTGATTGAAAGTGCGCATTTCACCGTCATCCATTTTCACGGTGATATCGTACGAAGTGGCTTTCTTGGCATTTTTCTCGACCTTGTTGCCGGCGACCGCACCGCCCACCACGCCGGCGATCGTCGCCAGATCGCGTCCCGTACCATTGCCGACCTGATTGCCCAGCAAGCCGCCCAAGACTCCGCCGGCAACGACGCCCAGACCTGAGCCCTTTCCTTCCTTTTCAACCGGGTTTATCGATAACACCACACCGCAGTTGGCGCAGACAGCTTTTGACTCGGTCGGACGGCTGGCCATAACCTGTTCCGACCTGGCATTGGCAGCAGCCCTGTGTTGTTCGGCAACGCGCTGCCTTTTTTCCGCTGCCGCAATCTCTTCCTGTTTGCGTTTTTGCTTGGCCTGTTCTTTGGCCTGCTCAGCAGCCTGTTCAGCGGCATCCTGTTTTGTTTTTTCCGCGGCCTGCTGGTCGGCGATAAATTGCTGTTTTGCTTCCCCGACTGCCTTGTCGACTGCAGCCTGGATCTGTGCCGCGTTTTCGGCAGCAGTGGGCTTTTGCGAACAGGCTGTGACGAGAGTGATCGATGCCAGGGCCAGCACAACGGTAATGACATTTACGAAACGCTTGTGTATCGGGTTTTTCAATTTTTCCTCCATAAGCCAATCTGATTGGTTGGCATGTTTTTCCAACCTGCATAGGACTTGGCGATGGGGAAAATAGTTCAGTGCAATAGTGAATTCAGCGCATCAAACCTGCCGCGCGCACTTCATGCAGGTACAGGCCCGACCGGGATCAAATTGCTTTCAATGCCGCGAGTGCCGCTTCGTAAGCGGGTTCCTTTTTTATATCGCTGACCATTTCGGTATAACGCACCACATTATTGCCGTCCAGCACGACCACCGCGCGTGCAGTGAGACCGGTTAGCGGACCGTCGGCGATCTTGACGCCGTAGTCGCGCATGAATTCGCGCCCGCGCATCACGGAAAGGTTGTCCACGTTGGCCAGCCCTTCGCTGCTGCAAAAGCGCGCCATCGCGAAAGGCAGGTCGGCAGAGATGTTGATCACGACAGTATTGCTCAGGTTTGCGGCTTCCTTGTTAAAGCGACGCGCGGAAGCCTGGCAAGTCGGGGTATCCAGGCTGGGTACGATGTTGAGTACCTTGCGCTTGTTTCCATAGCTGCCCAGTGTGGTGTCCTTAAGGTCCTTGTTGACCAGCGAAAAGGTAGGCGCGGGTTTGCCCACTTGAGGAAAGTCACCGTACAGTTTTACCGGTGTGCCACCAAGCGTTGTGGTCGGGTTTGTGCTTTTGCTCATTCTGGTTCTCCTTTGGAAAAGTGCGCGATGCGAAAGACATCTGGTTCGATTCATTTCGACACTGAAGATAATACTCTTACCTTGTCTTCACGCAAGGATGAATCATCTACTCTGGCCGGGGCACAGCAAGAGATTGACCATAACAAATATATGGTCATATGGATGCGGGATCGAGTCCATATTAAGCAGCAAGTACAATAGCTCATGACAGGTGTAGAAATTCTGCGGAAAATTCAGCATCAGGATTTGCTGCCCCCGCATCACCGTATGGCCGACCAAAGGAGAAATACATATGCAGGAAATCTTCGCCTATTCCATTTTTGGCAACACCGTATTCGATTATTTATCATCGCTCGGATTATTCCTCGGCGGCATGGCGATTGTTTACATATTCAAGCGATACGCTTTAAACCGGTTGAAAAAATGGGCTGACTCGACCGATACGTCAATGGACGATCTGCTGGTAAGGGCAATCGATAAATCCCTGGTACCGCTTATTTATATCGGCGTGTTTTATATTGCATTACATACCCTGGTTCTTTCGCCGGATTTCAAGCAGGGGTTAAGAATCGGGGCAATCATCCTGATCACTGTGCTTGTTGTCAGGGCTGTTATTGCCGCGGTCAATTTGGGGCTTGGATCTTATTTGCAGAGTGCTGCCAATTCGGACGGAAGCGAAAAGCAGCTCAAGGGAATTCGCGGACTGGTCAATTTTGCAATCTGGATGATTGCACTGGTCTTCCTGCTGGACAACATGGGCGTAAAAATTTCAGCCGTGGTTGCTGGACTGGGTGTTGGCGGTATCGCGGTTGCCCTGGCCGCCCAGGCAGTGTTGGGCGACCTGTTCGGGTACTTCGTGATTTTCTTCGACAAACCCTTCGAAATTGGCGATTTCATTGTCGTCGAGGACAAAATGGGTGCCGTCGAATATATCGGAATCAAGACCACCCGGATTCGCGCGATAGGCGGTGAGATTTTGATTTTCTCCAACAAGGACCTGACCAATTCCCGCGTTCACAACTTCAAGAAAATGGAAAAACGCAGAGTCGTCTTTAAACTCGGCGTGGTCTACCAGACGCCTTCCGAAAAACTGAAGGCCATCCCCGGAATTGTCAAAGGCATCATTGAAAGGCAGGAAGACACCACCTTCGATCGTGGACATTTTGCCACTTACGGCGACTTCAGCCTGGGTTTTGAATTCGTCTACTACGTGACCGGGGCAGACTACGCCAAATACATGGATAGGCAGCAGGCGATCAATCTGGCGATCTTCGAATCGTTTGAAACCGAAAAAATAGAATTCGCTTACCCGACACAGACGCTTTTTGTCAGCAAGGTCAATTAACAGTCCAGCGGGACCCCGCCCCGGTTATTCACCGGCCGGATTGCTCGGGCTGAACGGTTTTGCTAATCGGATTCGCGTTGAATGAAAGCTGTCTGGCTTCCGGCGTCCTTCTTGGACGGCGGCGGCTTGTAGATGAAGTTCTCCGCCATCGTGTGATATATCGGTGTCGGGCACACCAGCCGGGAGCAGGCTTTGGCAATGAACGCGGCAGCCATCAGCGGTAAAACCATCTCGTGGTTGTCTACCATCTCCATGACGATGACGAAGGCGGTAATCGGTGTCTGGGTAACGCCGGAGAAGTATGCGACCATGCCAAGTATGATCGTTGCAGCCGCCGGCACGGAGGGGAAGAAGGGCGCAATATTGGAACCTAACCCCGCACCTGCGGAAAGTGTAGGGGCCATGATCCCTCCCGGAATCCCGCTGATATATGAAATCACCGTGGCGATCATTTTCAGCAGGCCATAGCTTTCCGGCAATACCGAATTGCCATCGACCAGTGTTTTGGCTTCGTTGTATCCGCTACCGTATGTGTTGTTGCCCGAAGCCAATCCCACCAGCACCAGCAGCAACCCGCAGACTGCGGCGAATGCAACGGGCCTCTCATGAATAAAGACACCAATACGCCCCCTCAGGCCTTTGTTGACTTCGATGAGCGAACGGCTGAATGCGCCACCCAGCAGCCCCCCCACAATGCCGCAAAAGACGACCACATACCACTCCTTGCCGAATCCCATCGACTCGGAGGTGTGGCCAAAATAGGAATAATTCCCGAGCACGGCAAGCGATGCGATACCGGCAATGATAACGGTCATAAGGATGGTCGTGCTGTTGTGTTCTTCGAAGGAACGACTCATCTCCTCGATGGCGAACACGATACCCGCCAGCGGTGTATTGAACGCAGCGGCCACGCCGGCGGCGGCACCGGCAAGGATCAATCCCTTTTCCAGATCATGCTTGGAAAAGCGGGCGAGACTTCCCAATTTGTGCATGATGGAAGCCCCGATTTGCACAGTGGGGCCTTCGCGTCCCACCGCGGCCCCGCACATCAGCCCGAAGATCGTAAGCAGAATTTTCCCGGCCGTCACACGCAGGGAAAGCACCTGCTCGCGAACCTTGCTGTTTTCTTTCGGGTCAAGCGAAGCAATGATTTGCGGTATACCACTGCCCTGGGCGCCGGGAAAATACTTTCGGGTGACGTAGAATATCAACGCGAAAGCGAGGGGGGTTAACAACAGCGGCAGGTAAGGCGAAACGGCAAGGATTTTGTGAAACACGTCATTCGCCCAACCCGCAGCGACCGCAAATAGAATCGCGGCCAATCCCACGGTGACAGCCCCGCTCCAAAACACCAGGCGGCGCTTCCATTCCAGAATCGTGCCCTCTTCCGGCAGGGGAAATTTCATGGATTACTCAAGATTTCCGCTCGGCAGCAGTGAATTTGCAATGCATTATTATACGCTTATTTTGAAATCTGTTAATGTGATATATGACTCAAAAATTTAAACCTCTCTCTGTGATGAAGCGAGATGATGGTTATACGTTCTCATATGGGGAAAAATCTTTTGAAGCGAAGAAGGATGGCAAACATCCCCACTCTATTTGTTTTACGAGGTACAACAAGGAACCTTTCGACAACGTTTCAATAACTGATCCAGACCTGCTACTGGCCCAGCGGTTTCTTAACAAGGACGGCCTTCATTCCATCCTTATTGAGTTTGATAATGAAGAGTACATGTTTCCAGTTTTCGAAACAATCCAGCAGCTTCAGGAAATCCATGAAGACATACAAATATTATTCACGATGGATGTTTACGATGGTCCAATTAGCGGAGTGATCACACATCACGATGATCTCTATTGGTTTGAATGGTGCATTGATCATGTGACTCAAGTCGAACGGAATACAGGTCGCGCTTATTCATTGCGCAAGTTAACATCCGAGATGACCGGGCCCACAAAAATTTGGGCTGATCGGTATCAAGAACTCCTGGCAGAATTTCAATTAGTTGCAAACCCACATATTTGGCCCGTTTCTGATTGGCAGCAAAAACAACTTAAGTCTCTCGTTGAGATTGAAGCTGATATGGAGAAGCACAATAGTAATAAATTGGGTTGGTCCGAGCTTCTTATCACAGCATGGATGTCAGAAATAGGGCCAGAGTTTGCAGGCATTCAAACCTTCACTTTGAGTGAAGAAGACTCGAAAAATTTTGAACAGTGGCAACTCGATGTCGCTGATGCGCTCAGAAAAGAAGATCAATTGGCACTCGACAAACTTTTCGTTCATCCTATTGGACCATTAGATAAACGAGATATTTTTAGATTTGATATAACCAAAGATGGTCGTCCGTTTTATGTGTTAAGAGATTTTCGAGGACGACCACTTCCTCAAGACTTCTGGATGACGTCACACTATCGAATTCAAAATATGACTTATATCCTGAGCAGTTAATCATAAAAAGGCCCTTTTGGGCTGCACACTAACCCGGTAGCCATACATATCTGGAAAGAAAATATTTTTTGGGGCAATGCAGCCTATAGGCGCCGTAACCCGCCGAAATCATGAGGTTTGCTACGGGCGGATGATGCAATCGTCATGCCAGATCGGCTTCGTTCCCGGCAAGATTTGTTCTGCGCGTTGAATACAGCAGGGCAACAGCGTTGAAAAGCAGGTAAACAAGATAGGTGGCAAAATACAGCCAGGCTGTCCGCTCCAGCGTCATCCCGTCGGAAAACAACCACAACAGCAGCGCATAGAGCGGGAGTGACAATACCTCCCCGGCCATGATCAGGCCCGTGCGGTGCGCGGAGAAAAGGCCGAACAGGAACAGCCACGAGGCAATGCGTATCCAGCCGCCCAGCATGATCAGCGCAGCCGTCTGATTGCTCACCACAAAACGCGTGTCATACAACATTGCCAGCAAGGTGCGCTGATTGAAGTAGATCAGCAGCAGCAAACACGCAGCGGGGATCAGCACCATCGCAGCGGCACGCATCATTTCACGTTTGAATTGAGCCGAGCCGTAAGTGCTGCTGAAGCGCGGCAGGAATATCAGTGACAACACCCCTGCTGCAGTAGCCGTCACCCACTCGGTGGAACGCCACAACGCCTGCAGAAATCCCACGTCGTTCCACGAAATGGAACCGGACAACATGCTGCGCACCAACAGCATCGAAACCGGACTCATGATGCCGATTGCCAGCCCGACCGGGACGAACCTGGCGAGTTTGCGGGAATACTCCCTGCCGTGTTCGCTTTCTTCTTTGGGTTGCGACAGCTTGTGCAAATAATGCCAGACCACCAGGCCGAAGATGGCCAGCAACAGGGTTTGTATCCATATCAGTCCGCGCAGCGAAATCCCGAACCATGCACTCCCGGCCACCAGCAGCAATATCACGCTGGACAGCAGCGCCAGTCCCAGCATGCGCTGTTGCATGTGTTTCCCCAGCCAATAGGCATTGAGTGTTGCCGGAACGACACTGATACCGCCAGCCAGCGCAGCCAGCACAATCAATCCCGTTTCTATCCTGCCGCGGGTGAGCCAGACCGCCAGCTCGGGCGATGCCAGCGCCACGATCAACGCAACCGCCAGCGAAGTGCCCATGGCCAGCTTGAGCGCGTCCCGCAACAGACTGCGCTCGTCGCGCGAGGTGTTCACCTGGGTAACCAGCACCGTGAGCCCCTGCAACACGCCAGCCATTGTGACCGCACTGACCAGCTCAACCACCGATTGCAGTTGTGCCCAGAGCGCAACCAGGGTGGGGCCTCCGGCCAGCGCCAGCACCTTGTCCAATCCGGCACGACCCAGAAGATCGACCAGGATGATGATGAACGCAGCCACGACACTTTGAATGGAAGTCAATTCGGCCTCTAGTGGTGTTATCCAGAAAAAATCAAACCTCGTCATTCCGGTCTGTATGGCAACTGCGGGCTGATGATATACCCGGTTGCACCGCAGGGAAAATTATAAAGCCACGGTAACACTTTTGTTACATACACCTGCATGTCTATATAACTAACCCGAAATCGGCTACTCTCCGGTTATGCCGGATTAACGATACAATACCAACCGGAAACACCGGCTGAACCTGTCAACGGCGATACGATTTCGCACGTTGTACAGCCCATCACCACAAACGGAAAATACGGAAAATCATGAAAACATTATTAGCCGCAACTTTTGCAGTATTTGCGCTGGCCAGTCTGCCCGCAATTGCCGGAACCCCCATCATCAATCTCAGTGTCGGCGGTGAAATCAGCCCCGGCGTTTATGGTCAAGTGCAGTTCGGCAACGCACCCCCGCCGGAAGTTATCAATGTCCAACCCATGGTAATTGTTCCTGCACGGCGCGGTGAAGTGGTACAACCCATGTATTTGCATGTCCCGCCGGGTCATCAGAAGCACTGGTCCCGGTATTGCCACCGTTATAACGCATGCAATCGCCCGGTGTATTTCGTAAAAACCGGTAGGTACCAACCGGATATGCGCGGCCATGGAGATCGTGGAGATCGCGGAGATCGTGGAGATCGTGGAGATCGTGGAGATCGTGGAGATCGTGGAGATCGTGGAGATCGTGGAGACTGAAAAGAAGTTTAGTCCTCCCGCATGAATGAAAAGGCCGGCGTCACGTCGGCCTTTTCATTGGTCGGTTACGACCCGACTGACTCCGCCGCCGGAGTTTCCAGGCTGATGCGGCCCAGTTTTCCGCTGCGATATTCAGTCAGCAGGATCATCGCCGCTTTTTCCATATCCAACTCACCCCCACGCCCTTTAAGCAGGCAACCGCGCTTCTTTGCAACGGCTTCAATCACATCCACACCATCCATCCCCGCCTCGGCAATGTCATAACGGGTGGCAAGCAAACCCGGATAGCGGGCCAACAGCGTGGCAGCGAGAAATTCGGCGACTTCTTCCTCGATGACTGCGTTGCGTCCGATGGCGTGTATCGTGGCGAGCTTCAGCCCATCTTCCGGCTTTTCGATCTTGGGCCACAGCAGCCCGGGCGAATCGGTCAGGGTCATATGGTCGTTAAGCTTGTGGCACTGCTGCGATTTGGTCACGGCTGGCTCATCACCCACGTTGGCCACGCGGCGTTTGAGCAGCATGTTCATCAGCGTGGATTTGCCTACATTGGGAATACCCATGATCATCATGCGCAGCGGTTTGTGGGTGCTGTCGCGATGCGGGGCGAGTGGCTGGCACAGGTTCGGCACCCTGGCGGCATCGCTCGCGTTCTTGCAACTCATTGCCACCGCCTTGACCCCCGGCTGTTTGTTGTAAAAATTCAGCCAGGCTTTTGTGGCTTCGGGATCGGCGAGGTCGGCCTTGTTGAGTATTTTCAGGCAGGGGCGCTGGCGATGCAGACGCAGTTCCGTGATCATCGGATTGCAACTCGCTTCAGGCAGGCGTGCGTCGAGCACCTCGATGACGACATCGGTGAACTCCATCGTCTCGGCCGCTTTTCTTCGCGCCGAGGTCATGTGACCGGGAAACCACTGTATAGCCATGGGGTACCTCTATAAATCCAGATTTCAGTTGCGGCATAACCTAAAGGTTAGCCTTCACTGCAACTTCGTTGTATCCCAACTGATGGAACAACTGATAGAACTACTGGCCATCTGACCAGGCGAGTAAACAACACTCGCCTAGTCATTGGGCGAACCCTGAATTTCTAGAGCCACCCAAAGGGGATTAGTTAAGAAGCGAAGGCGGATTTTACTCTGCGCAGCTTGCCGGCGCGAAAAACACTTGAAATTTGACGCCGCGGCGATTGCTGCACCATAATCCGCTCATGAACTGTTCATGCCCATTAAAACACGTCCGACTCATTGCGCGACTGCGCGCGGTGCGGCCGTTCCTGTCCAGTGGTCTGGAGAGTTAGCGAACAAGTTTGATTGATAAAGTTAGTATTCTCCCGAGGCCACAGTTTTCACCTGTGGCCTTTTTGTTTGTATTCCAGCCCGCTTGGAGAAGGTTATGTCGCTTCCTGCCGCATTCGTTTCGGTCGTTGTGATCTGGTCCACCACACCACTTGCCATCAAGTGGAGCACGCTGGGCATTGGTTCCAGTTTTGCCGTGCTGTCGCGCATGGCGCTCGGTGCATTGTTATGCGGGCTGTTGCTGTTAGTGTTGCGCATTCGTTTCCCGATACATCGCAAGGCGCGATTGAGCTATCTGGCCAGCGGATTGAGCATGTTTGCCGCGATGTCACTAACCTACTGGTCGGCACAATACGTTAGCTCCGGCATGATTTCGGTAATGTATGGCCTCTCCCCGTTGATCACCAGTTTTGCCGCGATACTGTGGTTAAAAGAAGAAGCCGTCACGACGGCCAAAATGGCCGGCATGCTGCTCGGTATCACCGGGCTGGTCCTGGTGTTTCAGGGCGGGCTGAATTTGGGTGAAGGTGCGATGCTGGGTTTGGCCGCGTTGCTCGTTGCCGTGATGTCGCAATCGCTCGGCCTGGTCTGGATGAAAAAAATCGGCGATGACAGTCCGCCGTTGGCCACTACGTTCGGGACATTACTCGTCGGTCTGCCGTTGCTTTTCATCGTATGGTGGCTTTCCGACGGACATTTGCCCGCAGTGATACCCACGCGGGCCGTTATCGCAACACTGTATCTGGCGTCGTTCGGCTCGGTGCTCGGATTCATGCTGTATTACTACATGATTAAATACATGGAAGCGGGGCGCATCATGTTGATCACCCTGATCACGCCGGTGATGGCTCTGCTGCTGGGCCATGGCCTGAATCACGAAGAGGTGTTGCCGCACGTATGGTTCGGCACGGTATTCATCCTGTTCGGATTGTGTATGCACCGCTGGGGGACGCTCTGGCTGGCGTATCTGCCGGCACGCCGATAAAGGAAGAACGATTCCGGCGTTCAGGTCGGCACCAACAATGCAAGCTGCGCATCGTCCAGATAACACCATTCACCCTCCGCCAGTCCCAGGGGATCGAGTTCCAAGCCACCGATCCGGGTGCGCTGCAATGCGACGCAATGGTTGCCGGCTGCAACCAGCATGCGCTTGACCTGGTGGTATTTGCCCTGCTCCAGCACGATCTCGAGCTGGTGGGTACCGGCCATGCGGCAGGTCACCGCCGCGAGCGGTACGGGTTCGTCGTGCAACTTCACACCGGACAATAATTTTGCAACCAGTTCAGGGGTGACCGGGTCATGCGTGGTGGCGACATAGACTTTGGGAATGTGCCGTTTGGGTGAAGACTGGGTGTGGATGAACGGTCCGTCATCCGACATCAGCAACAAACCGGTGGTGTCATGATCGAGACGACCCACAGGCTGTACATCGCGCAGCGTAAACTGTTCCGGCAGGATGGTCAGCACACCTGGGTGGTGACTGGCCTTGCGGGAGCATTCGAAATCGGCCGGTTTGTTCAGCGCGATATAGATATGTTTGCGATATGCCCATGACTCGCCGAATATCCCGAATACCAGCCCAGCGGTTTCGAAAGCGACTCGGTTGTCGGTAATGGTCTGCCCCGCGACGCTCACCTCTCCGTCCGCGACCAGTTTCCCGCACCACTTGCGTGTGCCAAATCCCTGCGATTGCAGGATGCGTTCCAGCGTCAATTTACTCATGAGTGAACTTTAACAGACGAGCGCATTAAAAAAATTTCGGTTAGGGTGTAATCTTGTATCAGGCGCCCGGCCCATTGCCAGGTTTTGATACAATTTGTCGCGTTATCGCATTATGAAGTGCTGAACTTGCGTGCATATTATTAAGTCGAGGGTAAACAGGAAATGGAATCGCGATGAATCTGATGTTCTGGAAAGAAAAAAAAGACACTGCTGAAGATAGCGAAGTCGATGCGCAGAGCCTGTCTGACGACATCATTGAGCCCCAGGAATCACCCGAAAGCGATTTGCGCCATGATCAGCTACCCGGGGATATGGATGCCGAAGCTGGGAACAGAAGCGCCACCCGTTCCACAGGGCTTCTGATCATGGGTACGGTTGCCGGCATCATGATTCTGGTAGCAGTCGGATTTTTCGCCATGAAATTCTTTCTGTCATCGCACCAGAAAAATCACACCCCGACCAATGCCCAGGCCTCACCCCAGCCCACGCCACCTTCCGCAAGTCAACGGATCAAGTTACCCCCAATCGGATTCAGCCAGGCCGCGAAAGTCCAGCCCGACAACCCACCGGCCAAGGTCGATGCCCCCGCAAAACAGGACAGCGAGCTGCAAGCACAAGCTGTGCCGCAGAAAAATCAGCAGCAACCTCCAGTGTTGCCTGGCACACACAAGACTGACAATAGTCATGGCCTGTCCTCCACCCCCAATGGTGATTTGGTAGTCGGCAGCAAAAATCCGGAATCTACCGCCATCGCCCTGAAGCAAATGATCAATATCATGAATGCGGGTTCGGATGCCACCCCGGAAAATGCTGGCAGATAATCTGCCCCAGATATTCAAACGATCATTGGCTGTATCGGCCGGGGGACAATTGTATTTATCAGGCAATAGGTTTCACATGACGAAGTCTGGTGTTACCGGAATACGCGCATGAGCCATTTCCTCCCGCTTTCCCGCGTCACCCGGCTGGTCGGAATATCCCGCCATGCCTTGCAGGAAATGATACGCAACGGGAAGCTCGATACCTTCGATGGCATGATCGAGTTGAACGAGTTGCTGCGTGCCTTTCCCGATGCCAGTTGGGATGACGATGCGGAATTGCGCCGCGTGACCGAGATCAAGGAGAAAGCCTTTGGCAAACGCGTGTTCGAGCGCGCCATGCCGGACAAGGAGGTATTGTCGGCACGGCTGATCGAGTTGGGCAACGAGTATGCCGCCGCCAAAGCGTTGCTGATGCATTACAGCCAGTTGCTATCGTGGCTGGACGAGAAAATCGACGTGATGGAAGAAGAAGAGAGCAGGGAAACACGCCATGCATTGCACAGTTTGCGCGCATTCATCGTGCGCCATTTGTCTGAAATGCCGCCCGACGCAGCAAAAGTACAGGCGGTTATCGCACAGGAAAGGATACTCAGAATCATGTCGGCACAGGTCACCATACAGCCCAGCGGGCACGAATTTACCATCGAAGGCAGTGACACACTGCTGGAAGCCGCGCTGCGTGCCGGGGTATCGCTCAACTACGGCTGCAGTAACGGTAATTGCGGCGAATGCCGGGCGCGTTTGATTTCGGGCGAAGTCAAGAAAGTCCATGCCCATGACTATGTATTGAGCCAGGCCGAGAAGGACTCCGGCGTGATCCTGATGTGTTCCTGCACCGCGATCAACGATGTAATAATCGAGGCCAGTGTGGCAGGTGCGCAAGACATCCCGGAACAGCAACTGGCGACCAGGGTCAAGTCGGTGGAGGTGTTCAATCCGGAAATTGCCGCGCTGCATTTGCTGGCACCGCGCAGCCAGCGCCTGCATTTTCTTGCCGGACAATCGGTCCGCCTGTCGGCACAGGGAACGAGCGGTGAATATGCGATTGCCAGTTGTCCTTGCGATGACAGGCACATCGAGATCCAGATATTGCGCCGGCCTGAAGATGCTTTTTCGGAAATGCTGTTCGGCAAGCTGACAGCCCAGGACATTGTGGAGGTGGAAGGACCCTACGGCGAATTCGTGCTGGACGACGCTTCCGCCCGCCCCCTTATTTTCGTCGCATTCGGTGTGGGTTTCGCGCCAATCAAAAGCCTGATCCAGCATGCGATGTCGCTCGATCTGGCCGAGTCCATAGATCTGCACTGGCTGGCGGACGATGCCGGGCACTATCAGAACAACCTGTGCCGTTCCTGGGCGGATGCACTGGACAATTTCACCTATATTCCGCACGAACAGACAATTGCTGCCGAAACGGCACTGGCCGACATCGTCCGCGATTACCCCGATCTGCATCGCTTCGATGTTTACGCGGCAGGTACGCCAGAACAACTGCAGAGCGCTAAACGGTTATTCCTGAAACAGGGGCTGCCGGAACAGCATTGGAGGGCCAGCCCCGATTGAATCTCCGCGTTATATCGGGTGGGCTACTTGCAGGCGCGTGGCTATGCCCGCGCCTGCAAGATTCGGCGTTTCAAAAGTTCAATCATTCGTTGCGTTAATAAATTCCCCGCCCAGATAAAACCATCGCCCATCTTTACGTACAAAGCGACTGACCTCATGCAGCCGCTCGGCACGACCGCCGATCCTGTAGCGTGCAACGAATTCCACGGCGGCACTGTCTGCTGAGACACAGGTGTGTTTCTTGACTTCGAGTGCAAACCATTTCGTGTTGTCACCCGCAAGATGAAGCGCGACGGGACGGGTGCTGTGATGCCAGGTGGCCAGCAGATAAGGTTCCAGCTTGAGTACATAGGCACTGTAGCGCGACCGCATCAGAGTCAATGCATCCGGAGCAGGCTCACCGTTGTGATAACGGCCGCAGCAAGTGGCATAGTCGGCACCACCGCAAGGGCATGGCAATGGTTTCGCGGTCTTCCCCCTGCTCATTCCGTATTCCTCATGATGCCGGACGAAAGTCACCCTGCAAGACTTTCGGCTCGATCTCCAACATACCGGCATCACTGGTCACCATGATGTGGCCTTCCTGTATGGTGCATTGCAGCTGCATGGTGCGGCTGGCCAGTGCGGCAAGGGCCAGCGTGGTCTCGCTGGGCAGCTTCAGTACGGTGAGGTTGTTCAGGCGTTGCAATTTGTCGCGGTTCTCGTTCCACCAGATATCGGCGGCGCGCCCGTAACTGACCACCACAACCTCGTTTGCGCGTCCGCTGGCTTTGCGGATGACACGCTCATCGGGCAGGCCGACCTCTATCCAGCGCTCGATTGCTCCGGTGAGATCCTTGTGCCACAGGTCGGGCTCTTCGTCGCTGCTGATGCCCTTGCCGAATGCGAGCCCTTCGTCGGCATACAGCGCAAAGGAGAGCAGGCGCACCATCATCCGCTCGTCGGTTTCAGAAGGATGCCGCGCCAGCGTCAGCGCATGTTCCGCGTAATAGTGCAGATCCATGTCGGCAATCTGGAGCATGACTTTGAATACGGTTGCTTTGATTGCCATAGGTCTAGATTCATCGGTATTTTTCAGCCGCGCATTCTAGCCCGAATGCCTGTCGGAAACCCAGCGGCCGCCCTGCCCGTCATGATGGCTTTACATCCCCGTTCCGTCTATAATCCGCACCAATTTTAGAGTTCACTGTTCGAGATACGCTAAAGATGCAGTTATTCACCTTTGGTATCAACCATCATACCGCGCCGCTTGCCGTGCGCGAACAGGTCGCGTTCAATGAGGACGGGATGGAGAACGCCCTGCGCGATCTGGTGGAAAACGGTGCTGCAAAAGAGGCTGCGATCCTGTCCACCTGCAACCGCATGGAGCTGTATTGCAACGCCGCGCGTCCCGAACATGCCGTCGACTGGCTGGCGCAATACCATCACATGCCCCGCAAGGACATCGAACCCTACCTTTACACTTTGCCGCGCGAACAGGCGATCAAGCATTCGTTCCGCGTCGCAAGCGGACTGGATTCCATGGTGTTGGGCGAGCCGCAGATCCTCGGGCAAATGAAACAGGCCGTGCGTCAGGCCGAACAGGCGGGCACGCTGGGTTTCCTGTTGCACAAATTGTTTCAGCGCACTTTTTCGGTGGCAAAAGACGTGCGCACCCAGACCGAAATCGGCGCGAACATGGTGTCGATGGCCGCCGCCGCAGTAAGGCTGGCCGAGCGTATCTTCCCCAGCATCGCCGAACAGCGCGTTTTGTTCATTGGCGCCGGCGAAATGATGGAGCTCAATGCGGTGCATTTTGCTGCGCGTTCGCCCAAGCACATCACCGTCGCCAACCGCACGCTGGAACGCGCGCAAACACTGGCGCGGCGCATCAACGGCACCGCGATCACGCTGACCGATCTGCCGGAGCAACTGGCACATCACGACATCATCGTCACCTGTACCGCCAGCCAGTTGCCTATCCTCGGCAAGGGTATGGTGGAGAGCGCGCTCAAAGCGCGCAAACACCGCCCGCTGTTCATCGTGGACCTGGCTGTTCCGCGCGATGTGGAAGCCGAAGTCTCCGAATTGGATGACGTGTTCCTGTACACCGTGGACGACATCGCCTCAGTGGTCAAGGACGGCCTGGACGCACGTCAGGGCGCGGTCAAGGAAGCCGAGGTCATCATCGACTCCTGCGTGTCTGATTTTCTGCACTGGATGGAATCACGCGAAGCAGTCCCGACCATACGCGCGCTGCGCGACCATGCCGAGCGCAACCGCCGTCACGAAATGGAAAGAGCCCTGCGCCTGCTGGCCAAAGGCGAAAGTCCCGAGAAGGTGCTGGAAGCGATGAGCAACAGCCTGACCAATAAATTCCTGCATGCACCGACTCACGCGCTGAATCAAGTGCAAAGCAGTGACCGCGAAGCCTTCCTTGAGGTGATCCATCGCCTGTACCACCTACACAACGACGAGTAAACCCCTGCCGAATGAACCCCAGTATTAGCACCAGGCTCGCTCAGTTGAGCGAGCGCCTGCTCGAAGTCAACCAACTGCTGAGTACCGAAGAAGCCACCAAAAACATGGATTCGTTCCGCAAGCTGAACCGCGAGCGTGCCGAGTTGGAACCCGTGGTGGAGTTGTATCATGCCTATCAGTCATGCCTGGCCGACATTGATGCCGCACGCGAAATGGCGGATGACCCTGAAATGAGGGAGTTTGCCGAGGCCGAGATCAATCAGGGCGAAGCACGACTGGAACAACTGAACAGCGAACTGCAGGTGCAATTACTGCCGAAAGATCCCAACGACGAGCGTAGCGTGTTCCTTGAAGTGCGCGCCGGAACCGGCGGGGACGAAGCGGCGTTGTTCGCCGGTGATCTGTTCCGCATGTATACACGTTTCGCCGAACGCAGGCGCTGGCAGGTGGAAGTAATTTCGGAAAGTCCGGGCGAGATGGGCGGCTACAAGGAAATCATCGCCCGCATCGTCGGGCAGGGGGCCTACTCTGTGCTGAAATTCGAATCCGGTGCGCATCGCGTGCAGCGTGTGCCCACGACCGAAACCCAGGGCCGTGTGCATACCTCGGCGTGTACCGTGGCGGTCATGCCGGAGGTGGACGAAGTCGATGAGGTCGTGCTGAACTCCGCCGACCTGCGTATCGATACATTTCGCGCTTCCGGTGCGGGCGGTCAGCACATCAACAAGACCGATTCAGCGGTACGCATCACCCATCTGCCGACCGGGGTGGTGGTGGAATGCCAGGACGGCCGCTCACAGCACCAGAACAAGGCACAGGCGATGCGCGTATTGGCGGCACGTATAAAGGACGCCCAGATGCGCGAACAAAACGCCACCACTGCCGCAACGCGCAAGAGTCTGGTCGGCAGCGGCGACCGTTCCGAACGAATCCGCACCTACAACTTCCCCCAGGGACGCGTCACCGACCATCGCATCAATCTCACGCTGTACAAGATGGATTCCATCATGGATGGCGAGATCAGCGAACTGACCGGTGCGCTGATGACCGAGCATCAAGCCGACCAACTGGCCGCGATGGCGGAAGATGTCGTATAAGTCACTGCGGCGGCGCATTCACCCGCAGGGGGTAGGCCGGCGGGTTCCCGGCTGCTACGCTGCCACCCTTCCGCACGCGGCGTTGCCCGGTGTTCGCTCCTTCGTCTATCCATTTGATATGCCTTTGGTCGCTGTGCGCCGCGCGCCTTGCACTGCATCCGCCTCGCCGACTTCTGCATAAATTCAGATGAAATCGTCCATACAGGACATATTACGCAACCATAGCAGGCAGCTGGAAGCCGCACTGAATATTGATTCCAGCGGCGCACGCATCGAAGTGCAATGCCTTTTGCAAACTGTGCTCCAGGTGAATCGCGCCTGGCTGCTCTCCCACCCGGAACAAGCCCTCGATGCCGGTCAGCATGCGCGATATATGGCATTGCTTGAGCGGCGCCTGACGGGCGAGCCGATCGCCTACCTGCTGGGAGAGAGGGAGTTTTACGGTCTGACTTTCAAGATATCACCAGCAACATTGATCCCCCGCCCCGAAACAGAATTGCTGGTCGAACTGGCCTTGCAGCGTATACCGCGGCAAGGCACATGCCGCGTACTGGACCTGGGAACGGGTAGCGGAGCAATTGCGTTGAGCATCGCCCATGCGCGCCCCGAGGCCGAGGTGGTGGCAACAGATGCCTCAAGAGCTGCTCTGGAGTTGGCGCAATTCAACACCCGACAACTCAACCTTGGCAAGGTGAGACTGTTGCACAGCGACTGGTTCGGCGCGTTGCAGGGTGAAAGTTTCGATATTATTGTTTCCAACCCGCCCTACATCTCCGCTGGCGATGTGCATCTTGCGCAAGGCGATGTGCGATTCGAGCCGCGCGACGCGCTGATTTCCGGCTCAGACGGACTGGACGACATTCGTCTCATTTGCGCTCAGGCCAGAATTCATCTGCGCCCAAAAGGCTGGCTGCTCTTTGAGCACGGTCATGACCAGGCGGCGCAGGTTCGTGCGTTGTTACAACAATCCGGCTTCGGAGAAATATTCTCCGCCCGTGATTTGTCCGGAATCGAACGTGTAAGCGGCGGCGTGTAATTACCGAGAAAATCAGTGTGGTAAAGCTTTGTGCCTAAGGGGTGTTGTTATATCAACATCTAAGCGTAGAATGGAAATGGTAGTTATGTAAATCAACCACACCGAGGGGGCATCATGGCACACATTGTAATCATGGGCGCAGGAGTCGGCGGCATGCCGGCAGCTTACGCAATGCAGGAAAAAATCGGCAAGGGCGACAAAGTAACTGTGATTTCGGACAGCGAGACTTTTCAATTTACACCCTCGAATCCCTGGGTGGCCGTGAAATGGCGTAAACGCAAGGACGTTGAATTCCCGGTGCGCGCCTATCTTGAACGCAAAGGCATCAGCTTTATTTCGACCGGTGTAAAGCGTGTCCATCCGGACAAAAATCAGCTTGAGCTTAACGATGGACAGACAGTTGATTACGATTACCTGATCATCGCAGTCGGACCCAAGCTTGCCTTCGATGAAATTGAAGGACTCGGACCGCACGGCGGACACACCTATTCGGTTTGCAGTGTAGACCATGCGATGAAGTCGCACGACGCATGGGAAAATTTCACCAAGAATCCCGGCCCTATCGTCGTCGGTGCGGTGCAGGGCGCATCCTGTTTCGGCCCGGCCTACGAATATGCCTTCATCATGGAAACCGACTTGCGCCGTCGCAAGATACGCACCAAGGTACCGATGACCTTCGTTACTTCCGAACCCTACATCGGCCATCTTGGACTGGGCGGTGTGGGCGATTCCAAGGGCATTCTGGAATCGGGCATGCGTGACAAACATATCAAATGGATATGCAACGCAAAAGTCACCAAGGTCGAAGCCGGCAAGATGTTCGTCACCGAACATGACGAAATGGGTGTCGAAAAGCGCAAACATGAATTGCCATTCGCGTACAGCATGATGCTGCCTGCGTTCAAGGGAATAGATGCCGTGTTCGGTATCGAGGGATTGACCCAGGCGAGAGGCTTCATCATCGTGGACAAACATCAGCGCAACCCCAAGTACAAGAACATCTATGCGGTGGGGGTTTGTGTGGCAATCCCGCCTGTTGAAGCCACCCCGGTCCCAACCGGGACACCCAAAACCGGCTACATGATCGAGTCCATGGTGACGGCAACCGTCGATAATATCCACGCCGAATTGAACGGTCTGCAAGGGGACGAGGAAGCCACCTGGAATGCGATCTGTCTGGCCGACTTCGGTGATAGCGGTGTGGCATTCGTGGCGATTCCGCAGATTCCGCCACGCAACGTGAACTGGATTTCCGAAGGCACCTGGGTACACCTGGCAAAGATCGCGTTTGAAAAATATTTTATTCGCAAACTGAAAAAAGGCTCTACCGATCCATTCTATGAAAAGGGCATTATGAAAATGCTGGGCATCGACAAACTGAAATAGATAGTCGGCAAAGGTGTTATTCCAATCAAAAAGGCCCGGCGATATCACCGGGTTCTTTGCCCTTTCCCACCCCGATATCACAGATTAACCAGTCTTGAACCCCGTGATTGCTGAAGTTATGCAAAACAAAATAGATAAATTTCAGGGGTTTTCCCGGACGTAATATGAATGCCGACTTCCGGGCGTATCGTTATCAAGTTATGCCGTATTTACAGGAGATTGCTATGAAAGATTTTGATCAAAAAGCGGAAAAGCTGGAACAGCAGTACGACAAGCTGGCCGGTAAATTCAATGAGCTCTACCTGGCCGGAAAAGAACGCGGACGCGAATCAATGGCAGTGGCGCTGGAAAAAGCCCGAGAGCAATTGACCACGTTCGGTGAATTTAGCGCGGAACAGGGCGAAGTATTGAAACAATATCTTGCCCGTGATCTGGACCAGACTATCTCCGATGCCCAGCAACTGGGCGATCAGGCAAAAGAACGCCTGCACCCGGCCCGACTGGGCGCAGGCGCACTTTCTTCTCTTGCGACCGCGCTGGAATCAACCAGCAATGTATTGCATTCTCTGAGTGTTAAAACAAAGGGAAAGCTTACTTACAAGACCGGTGAGATGACCTCTGCCGGCACCTTGACCTGCCAGAGTTGCGGACAGCAAGTACAACTCAAGAAAACAGGGCACGTACCGCCCTGTTCCAAATGCAACGGTAACCTGTTCAGCAAGGGATATTGATTGCCTGTGCTCAGGTTGCGCGCAATGCTGCACCAGAAATCACACCTCCAGCCTGATGTCGTGCACTCGGGTAGGAGAGTTACTTCCCCCTGAAAATGCCATGCTGCCCGATTTTGACAACGGACCCACAGCGTACGGCTTTGGACAATTTTTCCGTATGAGCTGGCGAAGCAGAAGCTGCATATGAAATATGTAGAGCTCGTGGCCGATGAGGGTAGTGCCGACACAGTTTCGGCAATCGCCGAAAAACTTGAAGTCTCCGATTTACGCTTCAGTGAAGTGGGGAAGGATGGAATGCGGGCGATGCGACTGCTTGTCGTCGACGACAAGTTACAGCCCGTACTGGATGCCCTGCAGAACATCATTGGCTCTCAGCCATCGGCAAGGATAGTAGTACTTCCTGTCGATATAGCGCTACCCAAACCATCCGAAGAAGAACGCAAGGAAGAGGATGCTGCGATCGAAGCACGCGAAGCCCTCTATGAAGGTGTCGAAAAAGATGCGCGGCTGGATCTCAACTTTGCAGTCTTGATCGTGTTGTCTACTATCGTTGCAGCGATTGGGCTAATAGAAAACAACGTGGCGGTAGTAATAGGCGCGATGGTGATCGCACCGTTACTCGGGCCTAACCTGGCTTTTGGTCTGGGCACTGCACTGGGTGACATCTCACTGATGCGCAAGTCTGCGCTCACCACCTCTGTGGGAATAGCCCTGGCCGTTGCAATATCTGTTGTGATCGGGCTTTATTGGCCTTTTGACTTTCACAGCCCGGAGCTTGCCTCGCGCTCCCAGGTGGGCCTGGACTCCATTGCATTGGCGCTTGCCTCGGGTGCAGCCGCCGCACTTTCCCTGACGACCGGGTTGTCCAGTGTATTGGTGGGGGTGATGGTGGCGGTTGCATTGCTTCCACCGGCAGTAACGCTCGGCCTCATGCTGGGTTTCGGGGATATCAACCTCGCATCCGGTGCGGGCTTGCTGTTGGCAATCAATGTGGTGTGCGTCAATCTGTCCATCAAGGTGGTCTTCTTCATCAAAGGTATCCGTCCGCGCACCTGGATGGAAAAAAAGAAAGCCAAACACGCGATGACCACTTACATTATGGGCTGGTTCGTGACATTGCTTGTTCTGGTGGCTTTCATTTATGTCCGCCGCGCGTTGTCGATTCCGTAACAACTGCACAAACTCCGCGAAAAGTGGCTGCTGCTGGAGCGGCAATTTACAAGGGGTCTGGGATACTCTGAAAAGTGCTAGCCCTCAATACGAACCGTCCCGCAAGCAAGCCTAATCAAATTTTGAATTTGATGTAATGAAACTGAAATAATCTGTATTGATAATGACGACCTCCATTTAACCAAAAGGAAGTCCTGAGATGCTTACAAACATGAAATCGATAACTAAAGTACTGGTATTAAGCGCAAGCGCCCTGATGTTTTGTGCAAGCGCTTTCGCGGTTGAAGTGACGGGTGCCGGAAGCACGGCAATTTACCCGGTACTGTCGCAATGGGCGAGCACTTACAAGGACAAGACCGGCATAGCGATCAATTACCAGTCCATCGGTTCCGGTGGCGGCATCAAGCAAATCAAAGCAAAGACCGTTAACTTTGGCGACAGTGACATGCCTTTGACTCCGGATCAGCTTAAAGAAGCCAATCTGGTTCAGTTCCCTGCCGTAATCATCGGCATCACTCCCATCGTAAATATTCCCGGCGTTAAATCCGGTCAAATGATTCTGGATGGCAAAGTTCTGGCTGATATCTACCTCGGCAAGATCACCAACTGGAACGACCAGGCAATCAAGACCCTGAACCCGAAACTGAATCTCCCGGATCTGGCCATCACTGTTGTGCATCGTGCTGACGGTTCGGGAACCAGCTTCTACTTCACCGACTACCTTTCCAAAGTCAGCCCTGAATGGAAGAAAAATGTCGGCTCCAACACTTCCGTTAACTGGCCTGCAGGTGTGGGCGGAAAAGGCAGCGAAGGCGTTGCATCCTATGTTCAACAAGTCAAGGGTGCCATCGGTTATGACGAGTATGCCTATGCAATGCAGACCAACCTGACCTGGACACGCATGGTCAACAGCGCAGGCAAAGTTGTTTCTCCCAAGCCGAAGAACTTCCAGGCGGCATCGGCCAAGACCGACTTCGTGCATGCCGACGACTTCTACGTGATCATGACCGACGCACCTGGTGCAGAAAGCTGGCCCTTGACCGCTACAACTTACTTCCTGTTGCGCACCGACGCTGCCAAGGCGGACAACGCGCAAGTGGTCAAGTTCGCAAAGTGGTTCCTGCACAACGGCCAGTCACAGGCTGCAAAGCTTGACTATGTGCCGCTTCCCAAGGCCACCGTCAAGCTGATCGAAAGCTACACCAAGAGCAAGCTCGGTGTCTGAACCAGCAAAATCTGAATGAAAGGGGCCGCATTGCGGCCCTTTTCAATTCCAGCCATGAAATCGTTTCAAATGGGCAATCGTTCGTAGCAACCAATCTCAAACCGGAATTTCAAGTTGGTGAGTGCGGGTACACACGGGCTATTTTCGGAATATTCGTCGTTGCATATTACTTGGCAGGAGCGAGGGCCATAAATTTAGTTTCGAATATCTCGGCCGGCACCGGTTTGCTGAACAGGAAGCCCTGCATTTCGTCACAATTCAGCGACAGGAGTTGGCGCGATTGCTTCTCGGTTTCAACCCCCTCAGCCACCACCTTGAAATTCAGCGAATGCGCCAGTTTGATGATGGTGGACACCAGCGCTTCCCCCTCCGGGGTATCCATTTCAATCACGAAGGAGCGGTCGATCTTGAGCGTATCCACCGGCAGTTTGGCCAGGTAGCTGAGTGAAGAGAAGCCGGTGCCAAAGTCGTCGATCGCAATGGTGACGCCCATTTCCCGGATCGCCTGCAGACTGGAGACACTGCGCTTGACGTCTTTCATGATCAGGCTTTCGGTGATCTCCAGCTCCAGTCCTTCGGCCGCATGGGGATCGACGGTAAGCTTTTGCTTGATCTCGTCGATAAATCCGGGATTGCGCAGTTGTAGCGGCGACACGTTCACCGCGATGCGTATCACAGCCAGACCCGCCTTGCGCCAGCGCAGGTTGTCCTCGATGGCCTGGCGCATCGCCCAGCGCCCGACTTCGAAGATCAATCCGGTTTCTTCCAGGAGCGGGATGAACCGGCCCGGCGGCACCAGGCCGGTGCGCGGGTCGTTCCAGCGGATCAGTGCCTCGGCACCGGTGACCTTGCCGCTCACCATGTTCACCTTGGGCTGGTAATGAAGCACGAACTCTTCATTGTCGATCGCCCGGCGCAGCTGGTTTTCCAGTGTGAGCATGCCCGCCATCGCCTCGGTCATTTTTTGCGTGTAAAACAGGTATCGATCACCGCCGGACTTGGCCTTCTTGAGGGCAGCCTCGGCATTTTTGAACAGGGT
>JBDTCC010000078.1:0-21003 GCA_039923775.1 Gallionella sp.
CAGGTGACAACGTCAGCATCACGGTGACGCTGATCAACCCGATTGCGATGGAAGAAGGCTTGCGTTTCGCGATTCGCGAAGGCGGTCGTACCGTCGGTGCGGGTGTGGTTGCAAAGATTATTGAGTAGGAATACAATGCGCCCCCTCGCGTGGCTTGGTCATTGTTCCGAGCCACGCGATTTCGTTCTTTAATTAGCGGCATTGCCGCATCAATGCAAGAGAAGATTATGCAAAGTCAAAAAATCCGTATTCGCCTGAAGGCGTTTGATTATCGTTTGATCGACCAATCTGCTGCGCGTATCGTTGAAACAGCGAAGCGTACCGGTGCGGTGGTAAATGGCCCGGTACCATTACCGACCAAGATCGAACGTTTCGACGTGTTGCGTTCACCGCACGTCAACAAGACTTCGCGCGATCAGTTCGAGATTCGAACCCATCTGCGTTTGATGGACATCGTGGATCCTACCGACAAGACGGTGGATGCGCTGATGAAGCTGGATCTGCCGGCTGGCGTGGACGTGGAAATCAAGTTGCAGTAAAAATTTTGCCCCAGTTTCGCTAGTAATAGCATGTAGCAAAAAATCGGCTGACCAATTGTAGTTAGCCCCTTAACAAGAGGAAATACTAAATGAGCTTAGGACTTGTCGGTCGAAAGATTGGCATGACCCGTGTATTTACCGATGACGGATCTTCGTTGCCGGTGACTGTGCTGGAAGTGTCCAACAATCGTGTCACTCAGGTTAAATCTGCAGGCACTGATGGCTACACCGCTGTGCAATTGGCGCACGGGGTGCGTCGTCCTGGTCGCGTCAGCAAAGCTGCCGCCGGACACTACGCGAAGGCGGGTGTTGAAGCCGGGAGTGTGCTGAAAGAATTCACCGTGTCCCCTGAACAACTTGACGGGCTGCAGGCAGGTTCTGTGGTGAGTGTCGAAGTTTTTCAGGTCGGCCAACTCGTGGATGTGACGGGAACAACCAAGGGTAAGGGTTATGCCGGTACCATCAAGCGTCACCATTTTAAATCAGGCCGCGCTTCACACGGTAACTCCAAATCGCATAATGTGCCTGGCTCAATCGGTATGGCGCAGGATCCCGGCCGCGTGTTTCCGGGTAAGCGCATGACAGGTCATCTGGGCGATGTTCAGCGCACCGTGCAAAATCTTCAGGTTGTGCGTGTCGATGTTGCACGTCAGCTGCTGCTGGTAAAGGGTGCTGTTCCGGGAAGTATCAACAGCAGCATCATGGTGCGTCCCGCAGTAAAGGCAGGTGTGTAATGGAACTTAAAGTCATTAACGATAAGGGTCAGTCGAGCGCGAATCTAAAGGCTTCCGACGAATTGTTCGGACGCGAGTATAACGAGGATCTGGTTCATCAACTGATCACTGCCTATCAGGCAAATGCGCGTGCAGGCAACAGCAAGCAAAAGGGCCGCAGCGAGATAGCCAAAAGTACCCGCAAGCCGTTCAAGCAAAAAGGTACGGGACGTGCGCGTGCCGGTATGGCATCCAGTCCAATATGGCGTGGCGGCGGCAAGATATTTCCTAACACTGCGGAAGAAAATTACACGCAGAAAGTTAACCGCAAGATGTATCGTGCCGGTTATGCGTCTATCTTGTCAAAGCTGGTCAGCGAAAGCCGTCTGGTGGTGGTGGACGATCTGACGGTCGATTCGCCCAAGACGAAATTGTTGGCGCAGAAGATCAAGGGTCTGGGGGTGGATACAAAGCTTTTTCGTTTGTTGATCATTACCGACAATATTGATGAAAATCTGTATCTGTCTTCGCGTAATTTGCCTAACGTGCTGGTGCTCGAAGCCAATCAAGCCGACCCTGTCAGCTTGGTGCGTTTCCCCAACGTTTTGGTGACACGTAATGCGGTGGCCAAAATCGAGGAGATGTTCGCATGAGTACAAAACAACAATCCGGATCGCGGCAATTCAGCAAAGAGCGTTTAATGAACGTTTTGCTAGCGCCGCAAATTTCCGAAAAAGCCACCTATGTTGCCGAAAAAAATGAGCAGGTAATCTTCCGTGTTGCAACTGACGCGACCAAGTTTGAAATAAAGGCTGCTGTGGAAATGATGTTCAAGGTAAATGTGGACAGTGTGCAGGTGGCCTGCGTCAAGGGTAAGGTAAAGCGTAGCGGTCGTGTGCTCGGTCGTCGCAATGACTGGAAAAAGGCTTATGTGTGTCTGGCTGCCGGTCAAGAAATCAATTTTGCTGCAAGCGAGCAAGGATAATCATCATGGCATTGATTAAACTAAAACCAACAACTCCGGGGCAGCGCGCGGTAGTGCGTGTTGTCAATCATGATCTGCATAAAGGCAAACCCATTGCGTCTTTGCTGGAAAAGAAGACTAAGACGGCAGGCCGCAACAATAATGGACACATTACCACCCGTCATATGGGCGGTGGACACAAGCAACATTACCGTCTGGTTGACTTCAAGCGCAATAAAGATGGTATTCCTGCGACAGTAGAGCGTCTGGAATATGATCCAAACCGCAGCGCTAACCTGGCTTTGTTGTGCTATGTGGATGGCGAACGCCGTTACATCATTGCCCCAAAGGGCGTGGTGGCAGGTGCAACTCTGGTGAGTGGTTCCGAGGCGCCGATCAAGCCGGGTAATGCATTGCCGTTACGCAACGTGCCGGTCGGTTCGACCATACATTGCATCGAGATGTTGCCGGGTAAGGGTGCGCAGTTGGCACGTTCCGCCGGCACTTCAGTGCAGCTTTTGGCTCGAGAGGGCAGTTACGCGCAGTTGCGTTTGCGTTCTGGTGAAATTCGCAAAGTGCACATCGATTGCAAAGCAACCCTGGGTGAAGTGGGTAATTCAGAGCACAGCCTGCGTTCTATCGGCAAGGCTGGCGCCATGCGCTGGCGCGGTGTCCGCCCGACCGTCCGCGGGGTGGTGATGAATCCAGTCGATCACCCGCATGGTGGTGGTGAAGGCAAGACTGCTGCGGGTCGTCATCCGGTCAGCCCATGGGGTGTGCCGGCCAAAGGTTTTCGTACTCGTCGCAACAAGCGCACAACCGGCATGATCGTACGCCGTCGCTTTCAGGTTTAAGGGGTAGATAAATATGGCACGTTCAGTCAAAAAAGGTCCATTTGTCGATGCTCACTTGCTCAAGAAGATTGAGGTGGTGCGCGCGACCAGTGATAAGCGCCCGGTGAAAACATGGTCGCGCCGTTCCACAGTGTTGCCCGAATTTGTCGGTCTGACGATTGCGGTTCATAACGGCAAGCAGCATATTCCAGTGTACGTTTCCGAAAACATGGTGGGTCACAAATTGGGTGAGTTTTCCCTGACGCGCACCTTCAAGGGCCATGCTGCTGATAAAAAAGCATCGGTCAAGAAATAAGAGGAGATGATGAAAACGACTACTGCAGTTGCACGTAAAATTCATCTGTCAGCCCAAAAAGGGCGGTTGGTTGCCGATCAGATTCGCGGTTTGCCGGTTGCGCAAGCGCTTAATATTTTGACATTCAGCCCGAAAAAGGCAGCGGTGATCATAAAAAAAGCGCTTGAGTCCGCAATAGCGAACGCTGAGCATAACGATGGTGCTGACATCGACGAGTTGAAAGTCAAAGTTATTTACGTTGACAAGGCCGCATCTGGGAGAGGTTTCTCGGCGCGTGCCAAAGGTCAGGGCAACCGTCTTGAAAAGCAAACTTGCCACATTACTGTCAGCGTAGGGAGCTAAAGGTAGATTATGGGACAGAAAATACATCCAACCGGTTTCCGGTTATGCGTTCGTAAAAATTGGGATTCAAAGTGGTTCGCCAATAGCGCAAATTTTGCTGATTTGCTGCTCAAGGATATAGAGGTGCGCGCATTTCTCAAAAAGAAGCTGGCGTCTGCTGGTGTTTCCAAGGTGGTCATCGAGCGCCCGGCGAAAAATGCCAAGGTAACTATCTACACCGCTCGTCCTGGTATGGTGATCGGAAAGAAGGGCGAGGACATCGAGTCCTTGCGCGCCGAGTTGCGCAAGCGCATGGGTCTTCAATCTGTTGATGTTGCTATCGAGGAAGTGCGCAAGCCTGAAGTCGATGCGCAACTGATCGCGGAAAGCATCACCACGCAACTGGAAAAACGCATCATGTTCCGTCGCGCGATGAAGCGTGCAATGCAAAATGCCATGCGCCTGGGCGCGCAGGGAATAAAGATCATGAGTGCGGGGCGTTTGAACGGTATTGAAATTGCCAGGACAGAGTGGTATCGCGAAGGCCGTGTGCCATTGCACACTTTGCGTGCTGATATCGATTACGGTACATCGGAAGCCAAGACCACCTATGGAATTATTGGGGTGAAGGTTTGGGTATTCAAAGGTGAAATTTCGAATCAGGAAACTGTTGCGCCAGTCGTCGCTGAACCTGAAAAGAGAGCAAGAAAGTCGGGAGTAAAGCATGCTACAGCCAGCTAGAAGGAAATTTCGTAAGGAGCAAAAGGGCCGGAATACTGGTATTGCCACCCGTGGAAACAAGGTGAGCTTTGGTGAATTTGGTCTGAAGGCGGTTGTGCGCGGACGTCTGACTGCCCGCCAGATCGAGGCCGCACGTCGCGCCATGACACGTCATATCAAGCGTGGTGGACGTATCTGGATCCGCATTTTTCCGGACAAGCCAATCTCCAAAAAGCCTGCTGAGGTCCGCATGGGTAATGGCAAGGGGAATCCAGAGTACTATGTCGCCGAGATTCAGCCTGGCAAGATGCTGTATGAAATGGACGGCGTAAGTGAAACCCTGGCACGCGAAGCTTTTGTTCTGGCTGCTGCAAAACTGCCGTTGGCCACCACTTTTGTAGTTAGACAGGTAGGTACATAACATGAAGGCTAGTGAACTTAAAGCCAAGTCCCCGGCAGATTTGCAAACTGAATTGCTGTCTTTGACCAAGGCGCAGTTTGGGTTGCGTATGCAAGTTGCGACACAGCAGTTGACCAATACCAGTGAATTCCGCAAGGTGCGTCGTGATATTGCCCGCGTGAAGACTGTGTTGACAGAGAAGAAGGGTGCGCAGAAATGAGCGAAGCAAAAGCAACAATTGAATCCGGGCTGAAACGTACTTTGACCGGTACAGTGACAAGCGACAAGATGGATAAGACTGTGACTGTTCTGGTAGAACGTAAAGTAAAACACCCGTTGCTGGGCAAGATTATTCGCGTTTCCAAAAAATACCATGCGCACGATGAAACTAACGAGTTTCATACCGGTGATGTGGTAACGATTGAAGAGTGCCGTCCGCTTGCCAAGACCAAAAGTTGGAGAGTTTCCATGTTGCATGAAAAGGGCGCGGCAAATTAATTGTAATTTCTGCTTGCGTCATTCCTGATTTTGCATATAATAAGCGGCTTCGTTTCATCGCCGCTTGCGGCGACCTAACCCGAACGGGTTCCAAAACTGGCCGCTGTAAGCGGTACAAGTTGGAGATTAAATAATGATACAAATGCAGTCTGTTTTAGATGTGGCTGACAATACCGGTGCTCGGTCTGTGATGTGCATCAAGGTATTGGGTGGTTCCAAGCGCCGATACGCTTCGGTTGGTGATGTCATCAAGGTTAGCATCAGGGATGCAGCGCCGCGAGGTCGGGTCAAGAAGGGTGAAGTGTACAACGCTGTAGTGGTTCGTACCGCCAAGGGTGTGCGTCGCTCCGATGGTTCTTTGGTCAAGTTTGATGGCAATGCCGCGGTTTTGCTTAATGCCAAATTGGAGCCAATCGGTACACGTATCTTCGGACCGGTTACGCGTGAGTTGCGTACCGAAAAGTTCATGAAGATCGTTTCGCTGGCGCCTGAAGTGCTGTAAGCACTGAAGTTCAGTAAGCTAGAGACGAATCGAGTCGAGGGAAATCATGCGCAAGATTAAGAAAAACGATGATGTTATTGTCATTGCAGGAAAAGACAAAGGAAATCGCGGCAACGTGTTGCGCGTACTGGGCGAATACCTGCTGGTTGGCGGCATCAATAAAGTCAAGAATCACCAGAAGCCTAATCCAGTCAAGGGATTGACGGGTGGGATTGTGGAGATGGAATCGCCCATTCATGTTTCAAATGTGGCGATATACAACGCGGCAGCCAAAAAGGGTGATCGCGTCGGTATTAAAATGCTGGAGGATGGGCGCAAGGTTCGCGTGTTCAGATCCAGCCGCGAAGTGATTGACGCTTAAGGGGTATAGAGCATGGCTCGTTTGTATGGGTTTTACAAAGATAAGGTCGCTAAAGATCTGATGAAGCAGTTTGGATACAAATCCATCATGGAAGTACCGCGCATTGAAAAAATCACCCTGAACATGGGTGTCGGTGAGGCGGTAGCTGACAAGAAGGTGATGGAATTTGCCGTTGGCGATATGCAGAAGATCGCCGGGCAGAAGCCGATTGTTACAATGTCCAAAAAGTCCATTGCCGGATTCAAGATTCGTGAAGGTTATCCGGTTGGTTGCAAGGTTACCTTGCGCAAGGAGCGCATGTATGAATTCCTGGATCGGCTGATTTCTGTGGCAATTCCGCGTATTCGCGATTTCCGCGGAATTTCCGGAAAGTCCTTTGATGGTCGTGGTAACTACAACATGGGCGTTAAGGAGCAAATCATTTTTCCGGAAATCGAGTACGAAAAGATTGATGCGCTGCGGGGTATGAATATCACTATCACCACCTCCGCTAAAACTGACGAAGAGGCAAAAGCTCTTCTGTTGGCATTCAAACTCCCATTAAAGAAATGAGGGAAGACTAATGGCTAAGATGGCAGTTATTAACCGCGAACAAAAGCGCCGTGCAATGGTTGAAAAATTTGCAGCAAAGCGTGCACTTCTGCTTGCAGCGATTTCGAATGTAAAGCTTGGCGAAGAGGAACGTGCAGATGCCCGTCTTAAATTGCAGGCTTTGCCTCGCGATTCAAGTCCGGTGCGTTTGCGCAATCGTTGTGCGTTGACTGGTCGCCCGCGCGGTACTTTCAGAAAGTTTGGTTTGGGGCGTATCAAGTTGCGTGAATTCGCGATGCGCGGTGAGATTCCCGGTATCGTTAAGGCCAGCTGGTAGGAGAAATTATATGAGTATGAGTGATCCAATCTCCGACATGTTGACGCGCATTCGTAATGCGCAGATGGCGGAAAAGACATCTGTTGCAATGCCTGCGTCCAAGCTGAAGGTGGCGATAGCCGAAGTGTTGAAAAGCGAAGGTTATGTTGAAGGTTTTAATGTGATTTCTGGCGAGGGCGGAAAACATACACTGGAGATCGGCCTGAAATATTACAGTGGTCGTCCTGTAATCGAAAAGATTCAGCGCATCAGCCGTCCAGGACTGCGTGTTTACAAGGGTTCCGATGACATTCCCAAGGTTATGAATGGCCTGGGTATTGCAATCGTATCGACTTCAAAAGGTTTGATGACAGACCGCAAAGCACGCGCCAATGGTATTGGTGGTGAAGTGCTGTGCGTGGTCGCGTAGTGAGGTAAGCATGTCTAGAGTAGCCAAGAATCCTGTTGTAGTGCCTAGTGGTGTTGAAGTTACACTGGCAGCGGGTGAAATTTCAGTAAAAGGTGCGTTAGGTTCCCTTAAGCAATCGTTTTCGGGTGACGTGAATGTGGTGCGCGAGGGTGATAGCCTGTTGTGCAAAGCGCAAAATGAAACAAAGCAAGCCAATGCAATGTCTGGTACGTTGCGGGCTATTCTGGCTAATATGGTTCAGGGTGTCAGCAAGGGGTTTGAGCGTAAGTTGACTCTGGTGGGTGTGGGTTATCGTGCGCAGGCTGCCGGTGATACTTTGAACTTGTCTTTGGGATTTTCCCATCCGGTATCCTACAAGATGCCAGCCGGTGTGAAAGTTGAAACCCCAACGCAAACTGAAGTTGTGTTGAAGGGCGTCAGCAAGCAACAAGTCGGGCAAGTCGCTGCTGAAATTCGCGCCTTCCGCGAACCTGAGCCCTATAAAGGTAAGGGTGTGCGCTATAGCGATGAAGTGGTGATTTTGAAAGAAACCAAGAAGAAATAATTGAGGCGGATATGTTGATCAAAAAACAAGCGCGTCAGCGCAGAGCACGCAAGACCCGTGCACGCATTGCTGAAAAGAAATCAGTTCGTTTGGCAATAAACCGCACAAATCTTCACATCTATGCGCAGGTAATTTCTGCTTGTGGTGGTAAGGTGCTGGTAAGTGCATCCAGTGTTGAAGCAGAAGTACGCAAAGATTTGGCAAATGGCGGGAACAAGGCTGCTGCAGCCATGGTTGGGAAGCGTATTGCAGAAAAGGCAAAGAGCGCTGGCATTACCCAGGTGGCATTTGATCGTTCCGGTAATCGATATCATGGTCGTGTTAAAGCGTTGGCAGAAGCTGCCCGTGAACATGGCCTGCAGTTCTAATTGGAGTTGAGTGATGGCTAAGCCGCAAGGAAAAATGCAGCAACAAGAAAAGCGTGATGATGGTCTGATCGAGAAGATGATCTCCGTGAACCGCGTCACCAAAGTGGTGAAGGGCGGTCGTATCATGGGTTTCGCCGCGCTAGCCGTGGTTGGTGATGGCGATGGTCGTGTCGCGATGGGCAAAGGTAAGTCTAAGGAGGTTCCGGTTGCTGTGCAAAAGGCCATGGATGAGGCCCGTCGCAATCTTGTCAAGGTGAGTCTTAAAAATGGCACTTTGCACCACACTGTAATGGGCAAGCACGGTGCAGCTAAAGTGCTGATGCAACCGGCCTCAGAAGGTACCGGTATTATTGCAGGTGGCGCGATGCGCGCAGTATTCGAGGCGGTAGGCGTGCGTGATGTGCTGGCAAAATGTATCGGTTCCAGTAACCCATACAACGTGGTTCGTGCCACATTGAACGGACTGACAGCAATGAATTCGCCGTCAGTGATTGCAGCCAAGCGCGGTAAGAATGTTGAAGAGATTTTGGGGTAAGTCATGACAAAAGCCAAAACTAATGGCAAGACCATCAAAGTGACGCAAGTCAAAAGTTTGATCGGCACAAAGCAGTCGCATCGCGACACGATTCGCGGATTGGGTCTGCGACGTATCAACCACACCGTGCAACTTGAGGATACCCCTAGCGTGCGCGGCATGATCAACAAAGTGTTTTACATGGTTAAGTGCGAGGCATAACAAATGCAACTCAATAAAATTCAACCAGCACAAGGTGCCAAGCACGCAAAGCGTCGTGTGGGTCGCGGTATCGGTTCCGGTTTGGGCAAGACATCAGGCCGCGGTCACAAGGGACAGAAATCTCGGGCCGGCGGATTTCACAAAGTCGGCTTCGAAGGTGGGCAAATGCCTCTGCAGCGTCGTTTGCCGAAGCGTGGTTTCGTTTCGCTGACGCGCAACGACACGGCGCAGGTGCGTTTGTCCGATCTGCAGAAGATGCCGGTAGACAGTATTGATTTGCTGGCACTCAAGCAGGCGGGTGTTGTGCATGCGAATGCGCTGTCTGTAAAGGTGATACTGTGCGGTGAAATTACTCGTGCAGTGAAGTTACAGGGTTTGCTGGCAACCAAAGGTGCACGTACAGCGATTGAAGCCGCTGGCGGTAGCATCTCCGAGTAAAGGTTTAGTACGTGAGTACAGTTTCCAAGGGAGCGGGCAAAAATAAATACGGCGACTTGAGTAGCCGGCTTTGGTTTTTGCTGGGTGCGTTGGTAGTGTTCCGCATTGGCGCGCATATTCCGGTGCCCGGTATTGATCCGAAAGTATTGGCGGATTTGTTCAAATCGCAATCGAACGGCATTCTGGGCATGTTCAATATGTTTTCGGGCGGTGCATTGTCTCGGTTCACCATATTTGCACTGGGGATCATGCCGTATATCTCTGCATCGATCATCATGCAGTTGGCAACGATGGCTGTTCCACATCTTGAGCAATTGAAGAAGGAAGGTGAAGCCGGACGCCGCAAGATCACTCAGTACACCCGCTATGGCACATTGGGCTTGGCGATGTTTCAGGGATTTGGGATTTCGGTGGCATTGCAAACGCAGCATGGACTCGTTTTAAATCCAGGTTCGATGTTTCAGTTGACCACAGTGGTTACCCTGGTGACCGGAACGATGTTCCTGATGTGGTTGGGCGAACAAATCACCGAGCGGGGTTTGGGAAACGGGATTTCTCTGATTATTTTTGCAGGTATCGCGGCGGGTTTGCCGAGTGCGATTGGCAGTACCTTGGAATTGGCCCGCACTGGAGCATTTTCCATTCCTCTGGTTTTGGTTTTGCTTTTTGGTGCAATCGCTGTCACTGCGTTGGTGGTTTTTGTTGAACGTGGCCAGCGCAAGATTTTGGTAAATTACGCAAAGCGTCAGGTTGGCAACAAGGTTTATGGCGGGCAAAGTTCTCACCTGCCGCTGAAGCTGAACATGGCCGGTGTGATCCCGCCGATTTTTGCTTCCAGCATCATTCTGTTCCCGGCGACGATTGCCGGATGGTTTGGTAGTGGGCCGGGAATGAGCTGGCTGAAGGATATCAGCGATAAGCTGTCGCCTGGGCAACCGATTTATGTGTTGTTTTATGCAGGGGCAATCGTTTTTTTCTGTTTTTTCTATACTGCGCTGGTGTTCAGCCCCAAGGAAACAGCAGAAAATTTGAAGAAAAGTGGCGCGTTTTTGCCCGGGATTCGTCCTGGTGAGCAAACTGCCAATTACGTTGAAAAGATAATGATGCGCCTTACCATGGTCGGTGCTGTGTACATTTCTCTGGTTTGCTTGTTGCCGGAGTTTCTGGTGGTTAAATGGAATGTGCCATTTTATTTTGGTGGCACATCGTTGCTGATCATGGTTGTTGTAACGATGGACTTTATGACACAAGTGCAGTCATATCTAATGACACATCAGTACGAAGGTTTGCTTAAGAAAGCAAACTTCAAAGGCGGGTTGACACGCTAATGTCCAAAGAAGATGTGATTCAGATGGCGGGCGAAGTAGAAGAGTCGCTTCCCAATGCAACATTTAGAATCAAGCTGGAAAATGGTCATGTGGTATTGGGTCATATTTCTGGAAAAATGCGGATGCATTACATACGTATTCTTCCCGGCGATAAGGTGACGGTCGAATTGACGCCCTATGATTTAAGCAAAGCGCGCATTGTGTTCCGCGCTAAATAGTAAAGCAGGTAAGGAGAAGATAATGAGAGTTCAAGCATCTGTGAAGAAGATATGCCGTCACTGCAAGATCGTGATTCGTAAACGTGTGGTGCGAGTAATTTGTACAGAACCGCGACATAAGCAACGCCAAGGCTGATTGAGAATAACGGCTTAGGATGTTATAATTTTCGACTTTCAAAAGATAGGGTAGCTGCATGGCACGTATTGCAGGGGTCAATATCCCCAACCACCAACACGCTGTGATTGCTTTAAGGGCAATCTACGGTATCGGTCGCACCCGCTCGCAAGTAATTTGCGCAGCAGCTGGTGTGAATGGCGCCACAAAAATGAAAGACCTGACCGACGCTGAAGTTGAAAAGTTGCGGGAACAGGTTGCCAAAGTCACGGTTGAGGGTGATTTGCGCCGCGAAACGACAATGAACATCAAGCGCCTGATGGATTTGGGTTGCTATCGTGGCGTCCGTCATCGTCGCGGTCTGCCATCTCGCGGCCAGCGCACTCGCACTAATGCCCGTACCCGCAAAGGTCCGCGCAAGGCGATTGCCGGTGCCAAGAAATAAATTTGCTATAACGCCTTAGAGGATCAGAGTATGGCCAAGCCAAGCACGAAAGTGCGCAAGAAAGTAAAGAAGAATGTAGCGGAAGGTATCGCGCACGTTCACGCTTCCTTCAATAACACCATCGTCACCATTACCGACCGTCAAGGAAACACCTTGGCTTGGTCAACAAGTGGTGCCAATGGTTTTAAAGGTTCGCGTAAAAGTACACCGTTTGCTGCACAGGTAGCAGCTGAAACAGTTGGCAAGTCTGCAGCTGAATGCGGCGTAAAAAATATTGAAGTGCGCATCAAGGGACCCGGCCCAGGCCGCGAATCTGCAGTGCGGGCATTGAACGCTGCTGGTTTTAAGATCACCAGCATTTCCGATATAACACCGGTGCCGCACAACGGCTGCCGTCCGCCTAAAAAGCGTCGTATATAATTTTGGGAGTCGATCTTGGCTAGAAATCTTGATGCAAAGTGCCGTCAGTGCCGCCGTGAAGGCGAAAAGCTGTTTCTGAAAGGCGAGAAATGTTTTACCGACAAATGTGGCGTTGAGCGCAGAGCTTATCCACCTGGTCAACACGGTCAAAAGAAAAATACCCGTTTGTCGGAATACGGCGGCCAGTTGCGTGAAAAGCAAAAAGTTCGTCGTATCTACGGCGTGTTGGAAAAGCAGTTCCGTCTGACCTACAAGCAGGCAGACACCCAGCGCGGAATTACCGGCGAAAACCTGCTTCAGATACTGGAATCGCGACTGGATAATGTTTCCTACCGCATGGGTTTTGGTGCTTCACGTTCTGAAGCGCGTCAGGTGGTTCGCCACAACGGTTTGCTGGTAAACGGCAAACGCGTGAACATTCCGTCCTATCAAGTTCGTCCCGGTGATGTGGTTGAAGTGGTCGAAAAATCGAAAGCTCAACTGCGCATTAAGGCAGCGATTGCTGCGGCTGAGCAGCGTGGTTTTCCTGAGTGGATTGAAATGGACACCAAGGCGTTAAAGGGAACTTATAAAGCCAAACCACAACGTGCAGAACTTCCTGCAACCATCAACGAGCATCTCGTGGTTGAGTTGTATTCCAAGTAATCCCCCGGGAGTAGCGTATGTCTAACAATGAATTTTTGAAGCCTCGCATTATCGATGTGCAAAAGATATCCGACACCCAGGCAAAGGTGGTGATGGAACCTTTTGAACGGGGTTACGGCCACACATTGGGCAATGCATTGCGTCGTATCCTGCTTTCATCCATGCAGGGCGCCGCGCCAACCGAAGTGAAAATGGCGGGTGTGTTGCATGAATACGCCACCATAGACGGAGTGCAGGAAGATGTCGTGGATATTCTGCTGAACCTCAAGGGCGTGGTGATGCGTTTGCATAACACACCTGAAGTCGTTCTGACCCTCAAAAAAGAAGGCCAGGGCGTGGTTACAGCGGCAGATATAGCCGGTAATGCCGATGTCGAAGTAATCAATCCGGATCATGTGATTGCACATCTGACTGCCGGCGGCAAGCTGGACATGCAGATCAAGGTTGAACAGGGTCGTGGCTATGTGTCGGCGATTTCCAGGCTGGCACCGAATGAGACCCGTGCAGTCGGTCATATTTCGCTGGACGCATCGTTCAGCCCGGTCAGTCGTGTGAGCTATTCGGTCGAGAGTGCTCGTGTTGAGCAGCGCACCGATCTGGACAAGTTGGTGATGCACATTGAGACCAATGGTGCTGTCGACCCAGAAGAGGCGATTCGCAATGCAGCACGCATTCTGGTGGATCAATTTTCCGTCTTTGCTGCGCTGGAAGGCACCGAGCCGGTAGTCGAGAAGATTCAGGCGCCCAAAGTCGATCCTATCCTGTTGCGTCCGGTTGACGATCTGGAGCTGACCCCGCGTTCTTCTAACTGCCTCAAGGCGCAGAGCATTCATTACATCGGCGATCTGATTCAGTACACAGAAAATGATCTGCTGCGCACCCCGAATCTTGGGCGCAAGTCACTGAATGAAATCAAGCAGGTACTCGCCGAGCACAATTTGTCGCTGGGTATGAAGCTGGAAAACTGGCCTGTCGCTGCGGTTTAAGGCAGCACAACAATATAGAAGCAAGAAAGGCTAATCATGCGTCACCGTTTAGGTTTAAGAAAACTCAACCGTACCAGCAGTCACCGTCTGGCGATGTTTCGCAACATGACAGTGTCCCTGTTGCGCCATGAACTGATCAAGACGACCCTGCCCAAGGCGAAGGAACTGCGCCGTGTGGCAGAACCCATCCTGACACTGGGCAAGACACCAAGTCTGGCGAACCGTCGTTTGGCATTTGCCCGTTTGCGTGATCGCGAAATGGTTACCAAGCTGTTCGATGAACTCGGTCCGCGCTATGCTGCACGAAATGGCGGTTATCTGCGCATTCTCAAGTTCGGATTCCGCAAAGGTGACAATGCACCTATGGCGCTGATCGAATTGATGGATCGTCCTGCAGACGCAACAGCAGTTGATGCTGAGTAATCAGCAAGCGTTCGTCAGCTGATTAAAAAGCCGGATTCGTCCGGCTTTTTTATTTTGTAATAAAATAATCACCGCTAACCCCCTACCTTGCCGCGCAGGGATTTCAGTTGGCCGCGCTGAGTTTTGCTGTCCAATCTCCTCCTCTTTGAAGCCCTAGTAGGTTTGGTTGCTGTACGTGCCTTGGGCAAGACGGATGCAGCTGCAATCAGAGCTTGTAGTCGAGCAAGGGCATCCTCGCGATTCTTGTCCTGGCTGCGATAGCGTTGTGCCTTGATGATGATGACCCCGTCGCCGGAAATACGCCGGTCAGTCATCTGCCTGAGTCTTTCCTTAAAAGTGTCCGGGAGTGATGACGTATTAATATCAAAGCGCAGATGAATGGCGGATGAAACCTTGTTGACATTCTGTCCTCCGGCACCCTGCGCACGAATGGCATGCAACTCGATTTCGGAATCAGGAATGCTGATATGTTCGGATATTTGCAACATCAAATCGGCCCGGGATTATCTGTCGAGTGCCTGCTTCAAGTACGTTCCCGTTACGCTAAGCTTGTTCTGGGCGAGTTCTTTCGGAGATCCTTCGGCGATGATTTGACCACCGCCATCTCCACCCTCGGGACCGAGGTCAATTACCCAGTCGGCGGTTTTGATCACGTCGAGGTTGTGTTCGATCACTACCACGGTGTTGCCTTGATCCCGCAGCTTGTGAATTACCTTGAGCAAAAGGGCGATGTCATGGAAGTGCAGACCGGTGGTGGGTTCGTCGAGGATGTAAAGGGTGCGTCCGGTGTCACGTTTGGACAGTTCCAGGGAGAGTTTTACACGCTGTGCTTCACCACCGGACAGGGTGGTGGCGGATTGTCCCAGCGTGATGTAACCGAGACCGACATCCAGCAGGGTTTTCAGCTTGCGCGCAATGATGGGTACCGGAGCGAAAAATTCATGGGCCTGTTCCACCGTCATCTGCAGAATCTGGTGCACGTTTCTTCCCTTGTATTGAATTTCCAGCGTCTCTCTGTTGTAGCGTTGGCTGTGGCACACATCGCACGGAACATAGACATCGGGCAAAAAGTGCATTTCGA
This sequence comes from Gallionella sp., assembly GCA_039923775.1. Lineage (GTDB taxonomy): Bacteria > Pseudomonadota > Gammaproteobacteria > Burkholderiales > Gallionellaceae > Gallionella. The sequence continues at coordinate 15,192 of JBDTCC010000078.1, forward strand.
CTTTGATCATGCCGTCGCCCTGGCAGGACTCGCAGCGTCCGCCCTTGACGTTGAACGAGAATCGGCCCGGCCCGTATCCGCGTTCACGAGCTGACGGTACACCAGCAAACAATTCACGGATCGGTGTAAACAAGCCGGTGTAAGTCGCAGGATTGGAACGCGGGGTTCGTCCAATCGGGCTTTGATCAACGTTGATCACCTTGTCAAAAAACTCCAGACCGCTGATCGCGCCATATGGCGCGGGTTCGGTATTGCTGCCATATAAATGCTGGGCCACGGCAGGATACAGTGTGTCGTTGATCAGCGTGGATTTGCCGGAACCGGAGACGCCGGTTATGCATACCATCAGGCCGACCGGAAGGTTCAGCGTCACATCTTTCAAATTATTTCCTGAAGCGCACACAATTCTCATCATGCGTTCCGGGTCAGGCTTGTGGATATTTTTCGGCATCGCGATGCCGCGACGGCCTGTCAGATAATCACCCGTGAGTGATTGCCTGTTCTCGCAGATTTCCTTGGGCGTGCCTTGAGCCACGATCAGTCCGCCGTGTTCGCCAGCTCCCGGCCCCATGTCCACGACATGATCGGCGGCCAGAATCGCCTCTTCATCGTGTTCGACCACGATCACGCTGTTACCCATGTCGCGGAGTTTTTTAAGCGTAGTCAACAGGCGGTCGTTGTCGCGCTGATGCAGCCCGATGGAAGGTTCGTCCAGCACATACATCACGCCGGTCAAGCCTGAGCCTATCTGCGAAGCGAGCCGGATGCGCTGTGCTTCACCGCCCGACAGGGTCTCTGCAGATCTTTCCAGAGAAAGATATTCCAGCCCGACGTTGTTCAGAAAGGTTAGTCGGTTGGAGATTTCCAGAACGATTTTCTCGGCGATCGCCTGTTTGTGGCCCTGGAGTTTCAGCCCCTGAAAGAATGTAAGTGCCTGCTTCAAAGGCAGTGCACTGATCTCATACAGGTTCATGTCTGCGACGCGCACATGGCGCGCTTCCAGACGCAACCGCGTGCCATTGCATTCCGGGCAGACACAGCCGTTAAGATATTTTGAAAGTTCCTCGCGAACGGTGGGCGAATCCGTCTCGTTATAGCGTCTTTCAAGATTATTGACGACACCCTCGAACACATGTTCGCGCAGCATCGGTTTGCCGCGCTCATTCAGGTATTGAAATGCGATCTCGGTCTTGCCGCTGCCATACAGGATCATCTGCTGGATTTGTTCCGGCAAGCTCTCGTAGGATTGCTCGATATCAAAATTGTAATGTTTGGCCAGTCCGGCGAGCAGCTGGTGGTAGAACTGGTTGCGCCGGTCCCAACCCTTGATTGCCCCCGAGCTCAGACTGAGTGTAGGGAAAGCAACGATGCGCTTGGGGTCGAAAAAACTGATGTTGCCGAGGCCATCGCACTTTGGGCAGGCACCCATAGGATTGTTGAACGAAAACAAACGCGGTTCCAGTTCCGGCAGCGAGTAGTTGCAGATCGGGCAGGCGAATTTGGCCGAAAACAAGTGCTCCTTCCCGGTATCCATTTCCACTGCAACAGCGCGGCCTTCGGCATGACGCAATGCAGTCTCGAACGATTCCGCCAGACGCTGCTTGGCTTCAACATTCACCTTCAGGCGATCAACCACGATCTCAACGGTGTGCTTTTTGGTTTTCTGCAAAACCGGCAACGCGTCGATCTCATACACCTTGCCGTTGATGCGCAATCGAGTGAAGCCCTGTGCGCGCAATTCATCGAACAGGTCCAGTTGCTCGCCCTTGCGCTCCACCACAAGCGGCGACAAGATCATGATGCGCGTATCCTGCGGGAGTTCCAGCACATGATCAACCATCTGCCCGACACTCTGTGACTGAAGTACCAAATCATGCTGCGGACAATAGGGATCGCCGGCGCGTGCAAATAACAGACGCAGGTAATCGTGGATCTCGGTGACAGTGCCGACTGTGGAGCGCGGGTTATGCGAAGTGGCTTTCTGTTCTATCGCGATCGCCGGCGACAAGCCCTCGATCAGGTCTACATCCGGCTTTTCCATCAATTGCAAAAACTGCCGCGCATAAGCGGAAAGCGACTCCACGTAGCGGCGCTGTCCCTCGGCGTACAGGGTGTCGAAGGCAAGTGAGGATTTACCCGAGCCAGACAAGCCGGTGATAACCACCAGCTTGTGGCGGGGCAGATCGAGGCTGATGTTTTTTAAATTATGGGTGCGGGCACCGCGTATGCGTATTTCTTCCATGCCTTCTATCTCGATTTAGGCGACCTGACAGTCTACGCGATTTTTGCATCCTTTCCCAACCTGATGAACCGGGAGAAAATAATCGGACCAGTTATTTGCCTGGCGGGGAATTGAAACTTATTTATAAGAATCAGTACATTAAAATTCTTATTCAAGCAGGGTCAAAAGTTGATGGATTACGGAACCTGTTCGTGCAGGCGCAGGATTCGTACCGCCGAGGACACGCAAGCCCCAAATAGATGTCATCAAGAATGTCGCCAGTGCCTTCGGGTCCTTGTCGGGCGACAATTCTCCGTTGGTCTGGGCAGACTCAAGGGTTTGCCGGAACAGAGCCTCGATAGCGCCAAGATGCCGGTTCACCCGCTTTTGCACGATCCCGTTCTGGCGGGCCATTTCAAGCACGGTGTTCGTCAATAAACAGCTGCGATTGGCATGTTCCCCGGCTGCTTCCCTGCCCAGTTTTCGGAAGTAACTGCGAATACCCTCCAGCGGCGAATCTGCCTCTGTCAACGCGCGTTCGATCTTTGTCATGCTGTGTTCGGCATAGTGGTCAAGCGCAGCCAGGAACAGTCCCTCTTTGGAGTGAAAAGCCGCATAGATGCTGCCGGGTCCGAGATCCGTAGCGTCTACTAAATCGGACATACTGGTCGCGTTATAGCCTTGATCCCAGAATGCCTGCATGGCCTTTTCCAGGACATCATTTCGGTCGAATTGTACGGGTCTGGCCATAGTGTCATCCTTAAAATAGGCATCCAGTTTACCATTATTGATCAATCGTTCAATAATTTCTTGACCGCACTTTCGATTTGCATGACAATAATTGAACGTTCACTCAATTATTAAAGGAGAGCATATTATGGATATTCTGAAAAGCGAGATTGCCGTCTACAAGGCGGCAATGAAGGAAAAAGTGCCTGACGAAGTTAGGGCGATCATGGCTCAGTGCACCATTGAAATAAAGGAGTCTGGCATTGAGCGCCATGCGCTCAAAACCGGTGACTTGATGCCGGATTTCGAGCTGGCCAATCAGCACAACGAGTTGAGGCGTCTTTCTGATTATCTGATTGATACTCCAGTGGTGCTGAACATCTACCGGGGTGGATGGTGTCCATACTGCAACATGGAGATGAAAGCGTTGCATGGTGTGCAAAATAAGATTGAGTCGTACGGGGCAAGGCTTGTCGGCATGGCACCGGAGACTCCTGACAGAGCACTATCCACTGCCGAACGCGCCGGGATAGCCATCGACATCCTGAGCGATACCGGCAACCGGGTGGCGGAACAGATGGGCTTGGTATTCGAACTGCCACAGGCGCTTCGCCCGATCTATGAAAAGTTCGGTATCGACATCCCTGCATTCAATGGCGACGGCAGCTTCAAGTTACCCGTCCCGGCGACCTACATCATCGGTCAGGATGGCGTGATCATTTATGATTTCGTCAATGCCGACTACACCCAGAGATTGGAACCAGCAGAAATTGTTGAAATACTTGCCAGGACAAGAAAATGAGTCATGTCCCAAAGCAGCGAGGTTGGATCATGTAATATAAAATCCTTGGCAGGTTGGTTGGTGCGCATATCTTTCTGAAGCCGGCCCTCGAAAGTGAAGTAGCCCCGGGTTTTATTACAACAGCAGAATATTGAAAGGTGCGGTAAATGAGCGGTGACCGGAATCGAATCAAGGTACTGAGTGCGGGCATCTTCAGCTTGATTCTGGCAATGGGCGTGGCGCGCTTTTCCTATACACCGCTATTGCCTGTCATGCAGCATCAGGCAGGACTGGGTGTGGCCGCTGCGGGGTGGTTGGCAGCAATCAATTATGCGGGGTATCTGAGTGGCGCACTGATAGCCTCAATGATCAGCGATTTGGTCCTGAAGGATCGCCTGTACCGTATCGGTATGATCCTTGCCATCTTCAGTACCGCCATGATGGGCTTTACAACAGATTTTAATGTTTGGGCCTTGTCTCGCTTTGTGGCGGGTCTGAGTAGTGCGGCGGGTCTGTTGCTGGGGAGTGGCTTGATCATGAATTGGCTGATCCGCCACAACCACCGCAGCGAATTGGGTATCCATTTTTCCGGCATCGGTCTGGGCATCGCTTGTGCGGCTGCCGCAGTCGAGATGATGAACCATTGGCTGAATTGGCGCGAGCAATGGTTCGCGCTTGCCGGTTTTGGTTGCCTGCTGATTATCCCCGCACTGCTGTGGCTGCCGGCACCAGATACCAGCATCGTGACCAAATCGGGCCAGAAGATGAAAGATTCGCCACCGAGCCGACTTTTCCTGCGCTTGTTTACCTTTGCCTATTTTTTCGCAGGGATAGGCTATGTGGTCAGCGCGACATTCATCGTGTCCATCATAGATCGCATCCCCGGCACTGCGGGCAACGGATCATTGGTATTTTTAGTCATCGGGCTGGCCGCGGCACCCTCATGCATCGTATGGGACTTCATTGCACGTCGCATCGGAAAACTCAATGCGCTGGCTGTAGCTTCAACACTGCAAATTGTCGGCATCATGCTACCGGTCTGGATACACGGCCTGGTTGCCGCATTCGCCGGGGCACTGCTATTTGGCGGAACAGTGATGGGCATCGTGAGTCTGGTGCTGACCATGGCCGGGCAATATTATCCAACGCGTCCGGCGAAGATGATGGGAAAAATGACGCTTTCCTATGGTGTGGCACAGATAGCCGCGCCGGCTATCACAGGCTCGCTCGCCAGTCATTTCGGTGGTTACTCGGGGGGGCTTTACCTGGCGGGTGTGGCCATGATTGCATGCACCTTGCTGCTGTTGATGCTCAAGGTTGTGGAGAAACGTGATGCATCTGCAAACCTTACTACGCCTTTGATAAGCAGTTAAGCAATATTAAGATGCGCAATTGAACAAGATGCCTGCCCCCTGTTCAGTTCGGGGAGCAGAAGTTCGCTAACCGTATCGTGAGAGTCGCTTGCAGGATGGAAGACTTATTCTGCGCAAGGCGTCCTCCATGTCAACAAAGGAAAAATATCATGCACGATCGTTATACGCGTATCGCAATCATCACCGGCGCCACTTCCGGGATCGGGGAAGCGACAGCGAGAAAATTTGTCGCCAGCGGTTATGGTGTCGTGGGTAATGGCCGGAATGCCAGAAAACTGCGCGCACTTGAACAGGAGATGGGAGAGGCTTTCATCGGAATAGCAGGCGATGCTGCCGATGGCATTTTGCTGGAACGGCTGTTTGATGCCGCAACCGAACGTTTTGAAAAAGCTGCCGACATCGTCATTGCCAATGCCGGTCGGGGTTTGGGTGGATCCGTCAAGGATGCCGATTTGTCGCAGTTCGAAGACATGCTCAAACTTAACGTAACGGGAGCCCTGGCCCTGCTGCAAAAATCAGCCCGAAAAATGGCCGATGAACAGAAGCCGGTCTATCCCGAACAGGCCAGGGATATCGTGATTATCGGGTCCGTGGTGGGGCGGCACATATCCCCATTCAGCGCGGTTTATGGCGCAACCAAGTTCGCGGTCCATGCACTGGCCGAAGGGTTGCGCCGCGAGCTGGGTCCCAAAGGTATACGCGTATCAC
>JBDTCC010000079.1:0-7558 GCA_039923775.1 Gallionella sp.
GCGGGGCAGGCCAGTCATGTTGACACTCGCCTCGATGACGGCCTGGTATGGCGTGCACCGACCGCGCGCATCTGCTACGTCAGCCAGGAGCCGGTGCTGGATCCCAATGACACGGTGTTTGATGCCGTGGCGAAAGGTCTGGGAAAATTGCAAAAGCTGCTGCACGATTATCACCACGTATCACATCAACTCTCCGAACCCGATGCGGACTTCGACAAGCTGCTGGAAGAAATGCAGCACTTGCAGACCCAACTCGAAGCTCAGGATGGCTGGCAGGTCGAAGCGCGTATCGAGACCGCGATCACCAAGCTGGATCTCGATCCCGACAAGCGTGTCGGAGACATGTCCGGCGGGCAGCGCAAGCGCGTGGCATTGGCGCAGGCGCTGGTGGCGGAACCGGATGTGCTGATACTCGATGAGCCGACCAACCATCTGGATTTTGCCTCCATCGAATGGCTGGAAGGGTTGTTGAATAATTTCCTTGGCGCTGTGTTGTTCGTCACCCATGACCGGCGCTTTCTGGACAATGTCGCGACGCGCATTGTCGAACTGGATCGTGGCAAGCTGGCCAGCTTCCCCGGAAATTTCTCCGCCTATCTGGCGATCAAGGAACGCATGTTGAGCGACGAGGCTGTGATGAATGCCAAGTTCGACAAAGTACTGGCACAGGAAGAGGTTTGGATACGCCAGGGCGTCAAGGCCAGGCGCACACGCAACGAAGGCCGCGTGCTGCGCCTTGAGCAGTTGCGCCGCGACCGGGCTGCACGCCGCGAAAAAGTCGGGAAGGTCGAGATGAGCGTGGATACCGGGGAACGTTCCGGCAAGCTGGTCGCAGAATTGGAACATGTCAGCAAGGCGTATGGCGAGCGCAAGATCGTCGATGATTTTTCCTGCCGCATCCAGCGCGGTGACAAGATTGGCCTGCTCGGGCCGAACGGTGCGGGCAAGAGCACGCTGCTCAAAATCATCCTGGGCGAGTTGCAGCCCGACCAGGGGTTGGTGAAGCTGGGCACTAAAATCTCCGTGGCCTATTTCGACCAGTTGCGCGAACAGCTCGACGACGAGGCCACGCTCGCCGACACCATCAGTCAGGGCTCGGATTTCGTCGAGATCGGCGGACAGAAGAAACACGTCATCAGCTACCTCGGCGATTTTCTGTTTGCGCCGGAACGTGCCCGTTCACCGGTCAAGAGTTGTTCCGGTGGCGAGCGCAACCGTCTGTTGCTGGCCAGGTTGTTCACACAACCCGCCAATGTGCTGGTGCTCGACGAACCGACCAACGATCTTGATATCGAAACGCTGGAGCTGCTAGAAGAGTTGCTGGCGCAATACGACGGCACGTTGTTTCTGGTCAGCCATGACCGTGCGTTTCTCGACAATGTCGTGACGCAGGTGATCGCCTTCGAGGGTGACGGCAAGCTGATTGAATACGTCGGCGGCTATGAGGACTGGGTGCGGGTGAAAAAATATCAGGCAACGGTTGCTTCGGCGAAACCTGCTGCCGCAACCCCGCCGCGCACGGCAAGTGCACCGGTTGAAAAGGCCAAACCGTCAGGCAAGTTGAGCTTCAAGGATGCGCGCGAACTGGAAGAACTGACCAAACGTATCGAGATTCTGGAACGCGAGCAGGGTGACATCGCCGCACACCTTGCGGATGGAACCATCTTCCGTAACGATGCCAAGCGTGCCAAGCAACTGCAGATACGCAACGAGGAAATCGAGACCGAGATGTCGGCGGCGATGGCGCGGTGGGAAGCGCTGGAAAAACTGAAAAGCTAAAACTGCTACCTGCCCGGTGACCTTGTGACGGTCTAGGCGATCCCCGCGTAGATATTTTGCACGTCATCGTCCGCATCGATTGCTTCCAGGAATGCTTCGACTTCTTCGCGCTCCGCATCATTCAGCGTGACCGTATTCTTTGGCCGGTAGCCCAACTGGGCAGATTGTACGGTAAACCCGTATGCCGCCAACGCACGGCATACGGCATCAAGATCGGTTGCATCGGTGAGAAATAGCGTCGCACCGTTTTCGGCGGGCTCGAAATCCTGCGCGCCGGCCTCGATGGCCGCAAGCTCCGCGTCTGCATCTGCCGAATCAGGCATCGCCTCTATCATCCCCTGATGATTGAAATCCCATGAGACCGAGCCCGATGCGCCAAGCTGCCCCTTGCGAAACAGCATGCGTATGTTGGGGTAAGTGCGGTTGGCATTGTCCGTCAGGCATTCCACGATCACCGGCACCTGATGCGGGGCAAAACCCTCGTAGGTAAGGCGTTCCAGACTCACCCCTTCGTCGAGCAGCCCCGCGCCTTTTTTGATCGCGCGTTCAAGCGTCTCGCGGGGCATGGAGGCTTTTTTGGCCTGCTCAACCACCAGGCGCAATCGAGGATTCATGTCCGGGTCGGCACCGGCACGCGCCGCAACCATGATTTCCTTGGATAGTTTGCCGAAAATGCGGCCCTTAGCATTGGCTGCAATTTCCTTGTGTCTGGCTTTCCATTGAGCGCCCATATCTATATCTCTTGTATTTTTGGTATTGGCTGATTGCTGTTGCCGGAATGCATCCGCATGCCTTGTCCAGGTTCAGGAAAAACAAAAACGTGGGGCAGTTGAAATCCCGGATATACCGGTTTTATTCTTTAGGATCATTCCGTTTTGAATTCTTGTTTTTGATATCCCGCTTGCCCAATCGCCAAACAAACCAGGCGATACCCAGAGCGATGAGGATTGCCAGAATTTCTATGGACCAGGAAATATCCTGGACGGTCTCTCTTTGCGTCATGGTCAGGCCGGCGAGCGCATTTTCAACCGGAAAAACCATTCCGACCGCGGCAAACAAAGCAACAATGCTCTTTGTCATATTCATATCTGATATTCGTCCTGCATCCTGATAATCATTTCTGACGGTAACTATTTGCAACTATTTTTCGGGGCCGGATATCCGCTCTGCCGACTGTACGGTATTCGCCACCAGCATGGTGATGGTCATCGGGCCGACTCCGCCGGGTACAGGTGTGATCCAGCCTGCCACTTCTTTCGCAGAATCGAAGTCCACGTCGCCGCAAAGTTTGCCGTTGTCCATGCGGTTGATGCCAACATCGATTACTGCTGCGCCGGGCTTGATCATATCGCCGGTGATCATCTTTGCCCTGCCGGTCGCGACGACCAGGATGTCGGCATCGCGGGTGAACTTGGCAAGGTCTATGGTCTTCGAAGTGCAGATGGTGACGGTCGCATTCGCCTGCAACAGCAGCAACGCCATCGGTTTGCCGACGATGTTGCTGCGGCCCACCACCACCGCGTGCTTGCCCTCGATGGGCACGCCACTCTTCTCCAGCAGCTTCATCGCACCGAAGGGTGTGCAGGGCGCAAAACGCATGTTGCCGGTGACCAGCGCGCCGACGTTCACCGGATGAAAGCCGTCCACATCCTTGGCAGGACTGATCGCTTCCAGCACCTTGCCACTGTCGATATGTTTCGGTACCGGCAATTGCACCAGAATGCCGTGTATCTTCGGATCGTTATTTAGCGCGTTGATTTTTGCCAGCAATTCGGCTTCAGGTGTATCGGCGGGCATTACAATGTGTTCTGAATGCAGACCCAGTTCCGCACAGGCTTTGACCTTGTTCGCGACATACACTTTGGAGGCGGGATCTTCACCGACGATGATGACCGCCAGCCCCGGCATTATGCCGCGCGCTTTCAACGCATCGGCGCGGATTTTCCACTCGCCGCGCACCTGTTGGGCGATGGCTTTTCCGTCAATGATTTGTGCGGTCATACAAGCTCCCTTGTAATTCAGAATTGTGGCTTATCGGGTGAGTGCCGGAAATTTTCGACACCCAGCATGATCTCCTTGCGGGCTTCTTCTATCCCTTCCCAACCGCCTATTTTTACCCATTTGTTGGGTTCAAGATCCTTGTAGTGCGCGAAGAAGTGCTCGATTTGCTTGAGAACGATGGGCGGCAATTCCGAATAGTCCTTGAGTCCGCGATACAGTGTGGATAGTTTGTCTACCGGGACAGCCAGCACCTTCGCATCCTGGCCGGCCTCGTCTTCCATTTTCAGCACTGCAAGCGGGCGGCATCGCACTACCACACCGCTGTTCAGTGGTACCGGGGTAATGACCAGCACATCGACCGGATCGCCATCGTCTGACAAAGTGTGCGGGATGTAGCCGTAGTTGCAAGGATAATGCATCGCCGTGTTCATGAATCGATCCACAAAGATGGCTCCGGATTCCTTGTCCACTTCATATTTTACGGGTTCGCCGTGTTGCGGAATCTCGATGATCACGTTGAAATCGTCGGGGAGGTTCTGTCCGGATGGAACTCTGTTCAAACTCATTATGTTGCGCCTTCTTGGGTAAAAATAAAGGCGCGAATTGTAGCATAGAGCGTATGCCGGACTTCTGATGAGCACGCTGGGGCGGGTATGGCCGAAAAGTAGCAATGCATTCCAGCAACATTGAACTTCTAGTTTAAGCGTTGGAAGAATTCACAAAGTAATAAATTCGATACCGCAAAACAGCCGTTCGTTAACTTCTGCAATGGAACGATCCTGCCCTTCGCATAACATTCTAATCCGCCATTTCAACGTCTGCTGTCACCCTGAAACCAGCGACTCGCAAAACTTGGCCGTGAAACCCAGAATAAATCTTTTGCAGGTATCGAAAAATACGCCCCAAGAGCACAGTAACACCAATCAAAGTATGGCGTTACTGCCTGGCACCAAACCCCATGTTCGTTTTGTGTTGGGTACCGTACAGACCGATTTTTTGAAGATGTTCAATATCTGTGTGACTGGGGTAGGGAATACCTCGGCTTAGTTGTTATAAAATCATACAGAAGGAGATACGCATGAGCCCCACAGTCGCATTCTATACCGCCGCAGGCATATTTTTCTGGTTCGGCTTTAACGTCATTTACGTGTGGAAAATCTGGCAAAACACACGCCGCATTCACTTAACTGAAGACGAATCATGACCCAGTAAATTAAGTTGTTCCTGATTATTCAGCGGGCTCATGGCGTGTTCGACGATCGCCGCACATATTACGGTGCTCCGCCGAACAGATCAGCGTTTGAGTATCTATACTTAAAGGTTGTCAAATGACCGCCTATGGGCGGCGTTGACCCTTTGCATAATATTCTAACCCGATTCGATTTCTATTTCCCTCTGGCCACCCCAAAATTGATGAATTTACGGTCTATCGGCATAAATCTCATCAAAAACTTTGCTTAGCTTTTTACTGGCACCCAGTACCTGGTCAACCACTTCCTTAGCCCAGTCAAAATACTTCTGCTTTCGCTTTTTTGACCAATCAGCAGGTGGGCTTTTCAGAATGTCACGGAGATTTGAAATCTTGTCGGCTAGCTTAACCAGCTTTGCCCTCTTTCCAGCATGACGGGCATGTACAATCTGTAGACGTTTGCGGTCGGCTTTCCGAAGGGCCTTGCCATCGGAGACTTCCAATACAGTCTTGGTGATTGCCTTCCCAAAGCTAGCCTTTAACCCTTCAGCGGTGGTTTTAGTGTCTTCGATGGTGTCATGCAGTAACGCTCCGCAAATAACCTTTGGATCAGTTATGCCGCCTTCAATGCAAAGGACTTTGGCAAGCGCGATGGGGGGTGGTTAATATACGGTCAAGCTTCAGCGTCGTTACGACGCTGGTCTTTGTGCTTGATGGAGGAGAACTCCAGAGCTTGTAGGATTAAGGCGATGTTGGAGGATTTTTTGGTCATATGTTTACCTACTCTAGTGAGGTAAACAAATTTTTCTACCGGAAAACACACCGACAATGGCATCGCTCAATGTTCATTGAGGTCCTTGCCGACAGTTCTGCCGACGCTGCCAAAGGCACGATCCCAGAACTCGCTGGTGACGCCATAGCAAATCGGTTGGCTGAGCGAGTGGTGATGCAATGCATGCCAGCGTTTGCGTCGTTTCATCCAGGCATTGTCGAAGTGCCAATGGTGAACGGCATGATGTGTAACCGTGTAGGCCAAATATCCTGTCAGCACACCTAGCGTCAGGGCACAGGCACGCCAAAAATCACTTGCCAGCAGCACAGGCACAAAGACCAGCAAAGCTATCAGTGCTGCGCTCAGGATAGTCGGGGTAAAAATCAGCGCCCTCGGTCGCTGATGGTGTTCCTCGTGTAATTGACTAAATAACTTCCAACCGTGCAGTATGAAGCGGTGCATTCCATACTCGATAGCCGTCCAACTCAGCAAACCGGCCAACGCGAATGCCAGTATCACAACCCTTTGTCCATGTGGTGTATCCACAAGCAGAAAGGCTGCCAACAACAGCACAGTGATGAAATAAAACAGGAAGTCCGCACGGTATGCCATCTTGCTGTGTTCCAGTTTGAAGATTTGCATGGATTTCCTTTTGGGATTATGTGATTCTCGCCTTGCCACCCGTTCCCACATCGCTACCCTGTGGCAATGTGTAATTTACTCCGACAGTCAAATCCGAATAAATATGCAGAACTTCTCATTGGACAAAGCCGCAGTAACTTAAATTCCCGAAGCCGGTCATTGCTGGGCGATCATCAATTGATCTAAAAGCTTGTGTGGTAAACAGGAATTGTACGATCATGAGTATCTATTCCATATTTATTCACACTGGTGCAGGCGGTGAATATCAACAAACAAATAATAAGCGTTACAATTTTCTTCATGCTTTAGAACCTTGATAATTGAGTTTTAGCGCAAATAATCGACAAATTTGGCGATCACTTTGACCGTCTGCTTTTAATGGGAAGAAACAGCCATTCAAAGTCTCATTGCACCCCGGATTAAAGCGTCTACGCCCCACCCTATACTTTTCCAGTCTTTTTCACGTCAGCACCAGCTGTCTTATTTGACTTCCCCTTCGAGGGCGACAGATTGCCTGGAATCCAGTAGCACACATATGCCTGGTGACCTTTTACCACACTGCAGGCCTGTATTTCACGGTTTAGATGCATCGAGTTCAGGATTGCGGTAAGTTCAGCCAACTTTGCTTTGTTGGCTTTAACTGTAAGTTAAGGTTCGACCAGTAAACTGGCATCTGGTTCGTTGAATCGTCCATTGTTTTTAATATGGAATCGAGGAGGGAGGATGTGGGAATTTGTATTCATGCTACAGGTTATAGCGACAGGCCACTTTATTTCTCAGAGCAGACATAATCCAAAGTGATCATCAATAGTCGGTTCTGTGCCCGAAGGCGTCAGTCACATCAAAACGCCGACTGACTCCAATTCGGTGCGGTCAATCAAGACATGAAGTAATAAGGGTTGCTTTAAACAAAATCGGACACACTACTTCTTACAAACTCCTATTTTGGGTGAGTGCTTTGCGAGAACGGCTAACGACAACTGCATCCAGCGAGGTGCCTGTTGCTAGCCCAGTTAGCATGGCCCTTGCATCTGCGAGTTCATCTCGCAGCCTTACAGGAATTTTATGCTCTAGCATGGCGTATACCCATGCAGCCCCGATTGAGGCAACAGAAGGCCAGTTATACTCGGCGGCAGACACCGCTACTCCGCTGAATAGAACGTTCAGTTTCCAAG
>JBDTCC010000080.1:0-15559 GCA_039923775.1 Gallionella sp.
GGCCAACACGGTCGTGATCGCCGCGGTCAGCGTGGTCTTGCCGTGATCCACGTGGCCAATCGTACCCACGTTCACGTGCGGTTTCGTGCGTTCAAATTTGCTCTTTGCCATGATTTTTCCTTATCAAATCTATAAATTATTTCTTGTTCATGATCGCTTCGGCGACATTCTTCGGCGCTTCGGAATAGTGCTTGAATTCCATGGTATAGGTCGCGCGACCCTGGGTCGCGGAACGCAGTGCGGTGGAATAGCCAAACATCTCGGCCAACGGCACCTCGGCCTTGACTACTTTACTACCGCCTACCATATCTTCCATACCCTGCACCATACCGCGGCGCGACGACAGGTCGCCCATCACCGTGCCGGTGTAATCTTCCGGTGTTTCCACTTCGACAGACATCATTGGTTCGAGCAGCACCGGACTGGCTTTTCGCATCCCATCCTTGAAGCCCATCGAAGCGGCCATCTTGAAAGCGTTTTCATTGGAGTCGACATCGTGGTAAGAACCGTCGAACAGCGTACATTTCACATCGACAACCGGGAAACCGGCCAGCACGCCATTCGGCATCGAGTCTTCCAAACCCTTCCTAACCGCCGGAATAAATTCACGCGGCACAGAACCACCCTTGATAGCATCGACAAATTCAAATCCCTTGCCCGTCTCATTCGGCTCAATCTTTAACCACACATGCCCGTATTGACCACGACCACCCGATTGCTTGACGAACTTGCCTTCCACTTCAACCGACTTGCGGATCGCTTCGCGGTACGCCACTTGCGGGGCACCCACGTTGGCTTCCACGCCGAATTCTCGTTTCATGCGCTCCACCAGGACTTCCAGATGCAATTCGCCCATACCCGAGATAATGGTCTGCCCGGATTCTTCATCTGAACGCACACGGAACGAGGGATCTTCCTGAGCAAGGCGATTCAACGCCATCCCCATCTTTTCCTGGTCGACCTTGGTCTTCGGTTCAACCGCAACGTGAATCACCGGTTCCGGGAATACCATGCGTTCCAGTGTAATAACCTTGGACGGATCGCACAGGGTATCTCCGGTAGTAGCTTCTTTCAATCCCACCGCAGCAGCGATGTCGCCCGCGAACACTTCCTTGATTTCTTCACGCTCATTGGCATGCATCAACAGGATACGGCCAATACGCTCTTTTTTACCCTTGATCGGGTTATAGATGAAATCGCCCGATTTCAATTGTCCCGAATACACGCGGAAGAAGATCAGTTGCCCCACGAACGGGTCGGTCATGATCTTGAACGCCAGCGCGGAAAACGGCTCATCATCGCTCGCCTTGCGCTCGCCCGTGGTTTCGTTTTCCAACTCACCCGTAACCGGCGGTATATCGGTGGGCGCGGGCAGATAATCGATAACGGCATCCAGCATGGCCTGCACGCCTTTGTTCTTGAACGCCGAGCCACACATCATCGGCACAATCTCGCTGGCGATGGTGCGAATGCGCAAACACTGCTTGATATCTGCTTCGGACAAGTCACCTTCTTCAAGGTACTTGTTCATCATTTCTTCAGATGCCTCGGCGGCACTTTCCACCATTTTCTCGCGCCATTCCTTGGCCTTGGCCAGCAGATCAGCCGGGATTTCGCGCAACTCGAATTTCATGCCCTGCGTGGCATCATCCCAATAGATGGCTTTCATGCGCACCAGATCGATCACGCCCTCGAATTTTTCTTCCGCGCCGATAGGCAACTGGATCGGCACGACGTTTGCGCGTAAGCGCGCTTTCATCTGGTCGTATACCTTGTAAAAGTTTGCACCCTGACGATCCATCTTGTTGACGAACGCAAGTCGTGGTACACGATACTTGTTTGCTTGTCGCCACACGGTTTCAGATTGCGGCTGTACGCCACCCACTGCGCAATACACCATGCAGGCACCATCCAGCACGCGCATCGAGCGCTCCACCTCAATCGTGAAGTCCACGTGGCCCGGGGTATCAATAATGTTGATACGATGTTCGGGCAGAGATTTGTCCATCCCTTTCCAGTAACAAGTGGTCGCGGCGGAAGTAATGGTGATCCCACGCTCCTGCTCCTGCTCCATCCAGTCCATGACAGCCGCGCCGTCATGAACTTCGCCGATCTTATGACTCACTCCGGTATAAAACAGGACGCGCTCGGTTGTGGTTGTCTTGCCTGCGTCGATATGCGCGCTGATGCCAATATTGCGATAACGCTCAATGGGGGTTTTACGTGCCACGGTAGTTGCCTAACTATAAAATTGTATTGGTTAAAACCAAAGGTTGAAACAGTTTCAAACCGACTGAAATATCATCCAATCAGAAACGGAAATGAGAAAACGCCTTATTCGCCTCTGCCATGCGGTGCACTTCCTCGCGTTTTTTCACCGCACCACCACGACCTTCAGACGCATCGATCAACTCACCCGCCAGACGCATGCCCATAGACTTCTCTCCACGCTTGCGTGCAAAATCCTTCAGCCAACGCATTCCCAAAGCCACACGACGGGATGGACGCACCTCGACCGGAACCTGATAATTCGCACCCCCGACTCGACGGCTTTTTACCTCGACCTGGGGCTTGACATTGGTCAGCGCAAGATTGAACACTTCGATCGGATCCTTGCTGGTCTTCTTGACGATCTGCTCCAGCGCGCCGTACAAGATGCGCTCGGCAACCGACTTCTTGCCCGCCGTCATCAATACGTTTACGAACTTGGACAAATCCTGATTGCCGAACTTTGGATCAGGCAGGATTTCGCGTTTGGGGACTTCTCTACGTCTTGGCATATCAACCTCGAATGAATTCTTAAAATTACGCTAGCTAAAATTGCGTCTGCTGGAAATTAAGCCTTTTTGGCACGCTTCGAACCGTACTTGGAACGGGCCTGCTTACGATCTTTCACACCAGCCGTATCCAGACTGCCGCGCACCATGTGATAACGCACACCCGGCAAATCCTTCACACGACCACCACGCAGCAACACCACCGAGTGTTCCTGCAAGTTATGACCTTCACCACCAATGTAGCTAATCACTTCAAAGCCATTGGTCAAACGCACCTTGGCCACTTTACGCAGCGCGGAGTTAGGCTTTTTCGGAGTGGTGGTATAGACACGGGTACACACACCGCGCTTTTGCGGAGATCCCGCCAGTGCCGGGACTTTGCTCTTTTCTACAATCGCTACACGCGGTTTACGGATCAGCTGGTTAATGGTTGGCATTTTCTACACATCCTAAAATAGTTCTGCAATTTTGTTAAAAATCAATAAATAAAAGCACCGCCGCAGCAAGATGCGATAAATTTATCCGCCGCAACGGGAAAAAAGGTTGCGAATTCTAGAGAGAAACCCCCGGGGTGTCAAGCAATTCGCCCAACCCGACCTCATCGCCCTCCTGTATCTCGCGTCCTTCGGCAATGTCGATACCCAAACGCTGCTTGCGACGCGTGACGTGGTAGGCCAACCCAGTACCAGCCGGGATCAACCGACCGACAATGACATTCTCTTTAAGTCCGCGCAAATCGTCTCGCTTGCCCATGATTGCCGCCTCGGTCAACACGCGCGTGGTTTCCTGGAAGGAAGCGGCAGAGATGAACGAATCGGTAGACAGCGATGCCTTGGTTATACCGAGCAGGACATCAATAAAGCTTGCCGGATTTTTCTTTTCAACGAGCATTTTTTCATTTTCTATCAACAAATCAGCGCGCTCAACCTGCTCACCCGTGATGAACCGCGTATCGCCCACATCAGTGATCTGAACGCGGCGCAACATCTGACGCACTATTACTTCGATATGCTTGTCGCTGATTTTCACACCCTGCAAGCGATACACCTCCTGCACTTCATCGGTGATGTAGCGTGCCAGCGCCGGCACACCCAGCAGTCGCAGAATGTCATGCGGGTCGGCCGGGCCGTCCACAATCATCTCGCCCTGGTTCACCACCTGACCATCGTGTGCCAACACATGCTTTTCCTTGGGTATCAGGAATTCATTCGCAACGCCATCCACATCGGTGATCACCAGACGCTGCTTGCCCTTGGTATCCTTGCCGAAGGAAACCGTTCCGGTGCATTCGGCAAGCATGCCTGCATCCTTGGGTACGCGCGCCTCGAACAATTCAGCCACACGCGGCAGACCGCCGGTGATATCACGCGTCTTGCTGCTTTCCTGCGGGATACGTGCCAGCACGTCGCCCACGCCAACCAATTGACCATCCTCGACGGTGATGATGGAACCTGTCTGGAAAGTCACGCTGACCGCGGTCTCGGTGCCGGCCAACTTGACTTCCTTGCCCGCCTTGTCGTGCAAACGTACCATAGGACGCACGCCCTTGCTTTGCGCCGTCGAACGTTTCGGATCAATTACCACCAGCGTGGACAAGCCAGTCACTTCATCAATCTGCTTGGCCACAGTCGCGCCTTCCTCGACATTCTGGAAGCTTATCGTGCCGGCATATTCGGTGATGATAGGGCGGGTATGCGGATCCCAAGTTGCCAGCACCACACCGGCACGCACGTTGTCGCCCTGTTTGACCGTCAGCGTCGCACCATAGGGAACCTTGTGACGCTCGCGTTCACGACCGTGGTCGTCGGCGATAATCACCTCGGCGCTACGCGCCACCACGATCACTTCGCCGCGCACCGTGGTCACCACGCGCATGTTCGGGCTGTATTTCAGCTCGCCGTTGGATTTGCTCTCAACCTGGCTGGCCACCACGGTACGAGAAGCCGCGCCGCCGATATGAAAGGTACGCATAGTCAGCTGGGTACCGGGTTCACCGATGGATTGCGCGGCAATCACACCGACCGCCTCACCGGTGTTCACCATACCGCCACGCCCCAGATCGCGGCCATAGCACTTGGCGCACAACCCAAAACGCGTTTCGCAGCTCAATGGTGTGCGCACGCGCACTTCATCGACACCGAGCGTCTCAATGCGCTCAACTGCAGTTTCATCCAGCAAAGTGCCCGCGTAATAAAGAGTCTCACCGCTTTCCGGATTGACGACATCGGTGCTGACTACACGGCCGAGAATACGCTCGCTCAATGCCTCGATGACTTCACCGCCTTCCACCATGGCCTTCATCGCCGTGCCGTTGGTTGTTCCGCAGTCGTCTTCTATCACCACCAGATCCTGAGTGACATCCACCAGACGGCGGGTCAGATAGCCGGAGTTCGCGGTTTTCAACGCGGTATCGGCCAAACCTTTACGCGCACCGTGCGTGGAGATGAAGTACTGCAGCATGTTCAAGCCTTCGCGGAAATTCGCCGTGATCGGGGTCTCGATGATCGAACCATCCGGTTTGGCCATCAGGCCGCGCATCCCCGCCAACTGGCGGATTTGTGCAGCCGAACCCCGCGCGCCGGAATCAGCCATCATATAGATGGAGTTGAATGATTCCTGCATCACCGGTTTACCCTTGACCATGCGCGGTGCGCCGGTAACACGATCAAGCACCGGCTCGCTGCCCAACTGCTCCATCATTGCCTTGGCCACCACGTCACCGGTCCGGCCCCAGATGTCGACCACCTTGTTGTAGCGTTCGCCATCGGTGACCAGTCCGGAGGTGTACTGGGTATAAATTTCCTTGACTTCTTTCTCGGCCGCACCAATCAGCTCATTCTTTTGCAGCGGCATCAACATATCGTCCACGGCAATCGAAATCCCGGCGCGGGTCGCGTAGGTAAAGCCGGTATACATCAGCTTGTCTGCCATGATCACGGTGTCGCGCAGACCGCACTGGCGGAAGCTGGCGTTGATCAGGCGTGAAATTTCTTTCTTCTTGAGTGTCTTGTTGATCAGGGCAAATGGCAGACCTGCAGGCAGCACCTCGGACAGCAAGGCGCGGCCAACCGTCGTTTCATGGCGCACCAGTTTTTCCACCGGTTCACCCGCTTCATCCTTGTGCACTTCTTTGAGACGCACGATCACCTTGGCTTGCAACCCGACTTCACGTGTCTCGTATGCGCGTGATACTTCGGCGATGTTGGCAAACATCGAGCCTTCGCCCAGAGCGCCCACCATTTCGCGTGTCATGTAGTACAGGCCCAGCACGATATCCTGCGAAGGAACGATGATGGGTTCGCCGTTGGCGGGCGACAGCACGTTGTTTGATGCCAGCATCAGGGTGCGGCATTCCATCTGCGCTTCCAGCGACAACGGCACGTGTACCGCCATCTGGTCGCCGTCAAAGTCGGCGTTGAATGCCGAGCACACCAGCGGATGCAATTGGATCGCCTTGCCTTCGATCAATATCGGCTCGAATGCCTGGATACCCAGGCGGTGCAGGGTCGGCGCCCGGTTCAACATCACCGGATGTTCGCGGATCACCTCTTCGAGTATGTCCCAAACGATAGGCTCTTCAGACTCGACCATACGCTTGCTGGCTTTGATCGTGGTTGCCAGACCCATGGCTTCAAGACGGCTAAAAATGAATGGCTTGAACAATTCCAGCGCCATCTTCTTGGGCAAACCGCATTGATGCAATTTCAGTTGCGGGCCCACCACAATAACGGAACGACCCGAGTAATCGACGCGCTTACCCAACAGATTCTGGCGGAAGCGGCCGCTCTTGCCCTTGATCATGTCGGCCAGAGACTTCAACTGACGCTTGTTCGCACCGGTCATCGCCTTGCCGCGACGCCCGTTGTCCAGCAATGAGTCCACCGCTTCCTGTAACATGCGCTTTTCGTTGCGCACGATGATGTCCGGCGCCTTCAGCTCAAGCAGGCGGCGCAGACGGTTGTTGCGGTTGATCACGCGACGATACAGATCATTCAGATCGGAAGTCGCAAAACGACCTCCATCCAATGGCACCAGCGGACGCAATTCCGGGGGCAATACCGGCAACACGGTCATCACCATCCATTGCGGCTTGATGCCGGACGAATTAAACGCTTCCAGTATCTTCAAGCGCTTGGCGTATTTCTTGATCTTGGTTTCCGAACCAGTTGCGGCAAGATCAGCACGTATCGTTTCGATTTCGGAAGTGACATCCAGGCTGCCCAGCAGGGAGCGAACGCCTTCAGCACCCATGGTCGCTGAAAATTCATCGCCGTACTCTTCGGTCTTGGCGAGATAGTCATCCTCGGACAGCAACTGGCCGCGATTCAACGGCGTCATGCCGGGCTCGGTCACTACATAGGCTTCAAAGTACAGCACGCGCTCGATGTCACGCAATGTCATGTCCAGCACCATCCCGAGACGCGAGGGCAGGGATTTCAAAAACCAGATGTGGGCAACCGGGCTGGCCAGTTCGATATGTCCCATACGCTCGCGGCGCACCTTGGACAAAGTCACTTCGACCCCGCATTTTTCGCAGATTACACCGCGATGCTTCAGGCGCTTGTACTTGCCGCACAAGCACTCGTAATCCTTTACCGGCCCGAATATCTTTGCACAGAACAGACCGTCACGTTCCGGCTTGAAGGTACGGTAGTTGATGGTTTCCGGCTTTTTGACTTCGCCGTAGGACCAGGAACGTATCTTCTCCGGAGATGCAAGACCGATTTTGATCGCGTCGAATTCTTCTTTTTGTGTGACCTGTTTAAACAAATCCAATAGTGATTTCATTTGAGACTCCTATTCGCCTTGTGTCAGCAAAATGTGCGGCTATAAAATTATGCGTAACCCACGTGATTTAACTCGCGGGCTATTGTCAGTGACGCACCAGATCCATATCGATCGCCAGGGAACGGATTTCCTTGATGACCACATTGAATGACTCCGGCATGCCGGCATCGATCTTGTGTTCTCCCTTGACGATGCTCTCATAAACCTTGGTACGCCCGGCCACGTCATCCGACTTGACCGTGAGCATTTCCTGCAAGGTGTAAGCCGCGCCGTATGCCTCCAGTGCCCACACTTCCATTTCTCCGAAACGCTGGCCGCCGAACTGAGCCTTGCCGCCCAACGGCTGTTGTGTGACCAGGCTGTATGGACCGGTTGAGCGAGCATGCATCTTGTCATCCACCAGATGGTGAAGCTTGAGGATGTGCTTGTAGCCGACCGTCACCTTGCGATCGAAGGCTTCGCCGGTACGACCGTCGTGCAACGTAGTCTGTCCCGACAGCGGCAGATCAGCCAATTCCAGCATGTATTTGATCTCTTCCTCGCTGGCGCCGTCAAACACCGGTGTCGCAAATGGCACACCGTTTTTCAGGTTACGGCACAACTCGATGATCTCATCGTCGCTGAATGATTCAAGATCAACAGTTTGTCCATTATGGTGGTTGTAAATCTTGCCAAGAAATTTACGCACCTCGGTAATCTTTGCATTGGTTTCGAGCATCATATCGATCTTCTTGCCCAAACCCTTGGCAGCCCAGCCCAGATGGGTTTCGAGAATCTGACCGATATTCATCCGCGACGGAACGCCGAGCGGATTCAACACCACATCCACCGGTGTGCCATCCGCCATGTACGGCATGTCCTCTACCGGTACGATGCGAGATACCACACCCTTGTTACCGTGACGACCGGCCATCTTGTCGCCCGGCTGCAGACGACGTTTCACTGCAACATATACTTTGACCATTTTCTGCACGCCGGCTTGCAATTCGTCGCCCTGGGTCAGCTTCTTCTTCTTCAATTCATATGCAGCATCGAATTCGGCACGTTTCTGCGCCAGACTTTCCTTGACCTGCTCCAACTGCGCGGCTACTTCATCACTGGCGACGCGAATATCAAACCATTGATGATGCTCGACGCTATGCAGATATTCTTTGCTCAACTTCGTGCCTTTGGCCAGTTTTTTCGGGCCGCCGTTGGCGACTTTGCCATGCAACAGCTTTTCCAGACGCGCGAATACGTCCTCTTCCACGATACGCATCTGATCCACCAAATCCGTTTTGTAGCGATTCAGTTCGTCATCAATGATCTGCTGGGCACGTTTGTCGCGCTGCAGCCCTTCACGGGTGAATACCTGCACATCGATCACCGTTCCGGAGCTGCCGGTTGACACTCGCAGGCTGGTATCTTTTACGTCGGAAGCCTTCTCGCCGAAAATCGCACGCAGCAATTTTTCTTCCGGCGTCAACTGGGTTTCGCCCTTGGGTGTTACTTTACCGACCAGCACGTCCCCTACGGCCACTTCCGCACCGATATGCACGATGCCGCATTCGTCCAGACGGGCCAATTGGGCTTCGGCCAGATTCGGGATGTCGCGGGTGATCTCTTCCGCACCAAGCTTGGTATCCCGTGCAGCAATGGTCAACTCTTCGATGTGAATAGAGGTAAAACGATCCTGCGCCGAAACACGCTCGGAAATCAAAATCGAGTCCTCGTAATTGTAGCCATTCCATGGCATGAATGCGACCAGCATGTTCTGGCCCAGAGCCAATTCACCCATGTCGGTGGAAGCACCGTCAGCCACCACGTCACCGCGCGCAATCACATCGCCCACATTGACCAGAGGACGCTGATTGATATTGGTGTTCTGATTGGAACGGGTATATTTGGTCAGATTGTAAATATCGACACCGACTTCACCGGCAGTGGTTTCAGCATCATTTACGCGAACCACGATACGGGCCGCATCCACATAATCGATACGTCCACCGCGCCAGGCCTGCACGGTCGTGCCGGAGTCCACCGCCACAGTGCGCTCAAGACCCGTTCCCACCAGCGGTTTTTCCGCGCGCAGGCAGGGCACAGCCTGGCGCTGCATGTTCGCACCCATCAGGGCGCGGTTGGCATCGTCATGCTCCAGGAAAGGGATCAGCGAAGCGGCTACCGACACCACCTGCGAGGGCGATACGTCCATATATTCCATCTGGTCCGGAGCTGCCAGCACGAATTCGTTGTGATGCCGCGCAGAAACGATGTCGTTGGTGAAGTGTCCCTTCTTGTCCAGTTCGGCATTCGCCTGGGCAATGGTGAATTTGCCTTCCTCGATCGCGGAAAGATAATCGACTTCGTCAGCCACCTTACCCTTGGTCACTTTGCGATACGGCGTTTCGATAAAACCATATTCGTTGGTGCGTGCGTACAATGCCAGCGAGTTGATCAGGCCGATATTCGGACCTTCCGGAGTCTCGATCGGGCAGACGCGGCCATAGTGGGTCGGATGCACGTCGCGCACTTCAAAGCCGGCGCGTTCACGGGTCAGGCCGCCTGGTCCAAGCGCGGAAATACGGCGCTTGTGGGTGATTTCGGACAGAGGGTTGGTCTGGTCCATGAACTGGGACAACTGGCTGGAACCAAAGAACTCCTTGACCGCCGCCGAGATCGGCTTGGCATTGATCAGATCGTGCGGCATCAGGTTGTCTGTTTCAGCCTGGCCGAGACGTTCCTTGACGGCGCGTTCCACACGGGCCAGGCCGGCACGGAACTGATTCTCTGCCAGCTCGCCCACAGCACGCACGCGACGATTTCCGAGGTGATCGATATCGTCGATCTCGCCGTGTCCATTGCGCAATTCAACCAGAATCTTAACCACTGCAACAATGTCTTCGTTCGACAAAATCGATGCGCCGGTCAGCTCTTCGCGTCCGGCACGACGATTGAATTTCATCCGGCCCACGACTGACAGGTCATAGCGATCTTCGTTAAAAAACAATCCATTGAACAGGTTTTCCACCGCATCTTCGGTGGGCGGCTCGCCGGGGCGCATCATGCGGTAAATCGCCACACGCGCAGTCCATTGATCCGTGGTTTCGTCGGCGCGCAAGGTTTGCGATATGAACGCACCATGGTCAAGATCATTGGTGTACAGGGTAGTGATTTTTTTGATGCCGGCTTCTTGCAGAGCATGCAACAACGTTTCGGTGATCTCGTCATTCGCGTTGGCGATAATCTCACCGCTATCCTTGTCAACCACGTTTTCCGCAATCACACGGCCAATCAGGAATTCTTCCGTTACCTCGAGCTTGGTGATTCCAGCCTCTTCCATTTCGCGGATATGACGCACGGTAATGCGCTTGTCCTTGGCCACGATGACCTTGCCGGATTTGCCCAGAATATCAAATCGCGCTGTATCGCCACGCAAACGCTCTGGCACCACCTCGAACTGCATGCCCTTCTTGCTCAGATGGAACGCATCAAACTCGAAGAACATCTTGAGCATGTCTTCATTGCTGTAACCCAGCGAGCGCAACAATATGGTGACCGGCATCTTGCGGCGACGGTCGATACGAAAGTACACATAGTCTTTTGCATCAAATTCAAAATCTAGCCAGGATCCGCGATACGGAATGATGCGCGCGGAAAACAAAAGCTTGCCTGAAGAATGAGTTTTACCGCGGTCATGCTCGAAGAACACGCCCGGCGAACGGTGCAATTGGGAAACGATGACACGCTCGGTACCGTTGATCACGAACGAACCCGTGTGGGTCATCAGCGGGATTTCTCCCATGTAGACTTCCTGCTCCTTCACTTCCTTGACGGTTGGCTTCGATGCTTCCTTGTCCATGATGGTAAGACGGACGCGGGCACGCAACGGCGAGGCATAGGTCAGTCCGCGCTGACGGCATTCTTTCACGTCGAACGGGGGCATGCCCAGCTGGTAGCTGACGAAATCCAGGCGTGCATTCTTGGAATGGCTGTGGATCGGGAAAATGCCGTTGAAAGCAGCCTGCAAACCATCATTTTTGCGCTGCTCCGGCGGAGTGTAAGCCTGCAAAAACGCGGCGAAAGATTCCAACTGGGTAGATAACAGGAATGGAACCGGCAAAGCACCAACACGCTTCGCAAAACTTTTACGGACACGTTTTTTTTCGGTAAAAGAGTAGCTCATATAATCTCCACGATCAAGGGACAACAAAGTTGCAAAGCAGACATAACCGCTGGTTATGTCTTAACAAAAGACATGGGACAGGCAACATTTTGCGAGCATCCACTTCGTGGCTTGCCTGCTTGACCCATTTCAGGTTGCCTGGCCGCTGCCTTCTTAAAGCGGCAAAAGGCTGACGGTAAACCGCCAGCCTTTCCACGGCGTAAAACCTTACTTGATTTCGGCAACCGCGCCAGCTTCAACCAACTGTTTCAATATTGCATCGGCATCAGCCTTGGACACGCCTTCCTTGACAGCTTTAGGTGCCCCGTCAACCAGATCCTTGGCTTCTTTCAAGCCCAGACCGGTAATGGTGCGAACTGCCTTGATCGTGTTTACCTTGTTGTCACCGGGGCCCTTGAGCATTACGGTAAACTCGGTTTGTTCAGCAGCGGCAGCAGCACCGGCTCCAGCGGCAGGTCCTGCAACAGCGACTGCAGCTGCAGATACGCCGAATTTTTCTTCCATTTGCTTGATCAGATCGGACAATTCCAGCACCGTCATCTTGGCAATTGTGTCCATTACATCAGCATTAGTTGCAGACATGTTGTTCTCCTAGTTCAGTTAATTCAAAAATATTAAGCGGCAACTTCGGCTTCGGCTTGGTTCTTGTCGCGGATCGCAGCCAGTGTGCGAACAAACTTTGCAGTCGTCGCATTCATGGTTGCCATCAATTGCGCAATCAACTCGTCTCGGCTTGGTGTGGCGGCCAGTACAGCGACCTGTTCCGCAGACATCAGGGAACCGCTCATGGCACCGGCCTTGATCACCAGCTTGTCATTCGTCTTGGCAAAATCAAATACCACCTTTGCCGCAGCAACCGCATCAGCGCTCATGCTATACACAAGAGGCCCATACATCTTCTCGGCCAGCGCTTCAAAAGGGGTCCCCTGGACCGCACGACGAGCCAATGTGTTTTTCAACACATGAAAATACACGCCAGACTTGCGTGCGGCAGCACGAAGCCTGGTGATGTCGGCGACCTGGATACCACGGTATTCTGCCAAGACGATAGTTTGAGCCTGCGCCACCTGGGCACTGACTTCCGCTACCACGGCTTGCTTTTCTTGCAGATTGAGACTCAAGTCTTCCTCCAGTTTCCGGAATGCACTCGCGCACACTCCATCGTTTACAACAGCGACCATGAGCCAGGAAAACAGCAATTCCTGCCCGCGGACACACCATCTGCGTGGGCTGCCGGAGCAATCCGGCAATTTAAGTCTCAGACCAAACCGCGCCATCGACACCTACGGTCTTGGATGCTGCATAACCGCCAGCAGTCCAAAAACAAATGCCGGCGAGAAGTTATCTCGCCAACAAATTCGAATCCCTATAAATCAAATCAGCCCGCAACCAAGCTGGCCTGCTCAACCCGAACGCCCGCCCCCATGGTGCTGGAAAGCGAGATCTTCTTCAGGTAAATCCCTTTGGAAGCCGCCGGCTTGGCCTTGTTTAGCGCATCAACCAGCGCCAACAGGTTTTCACGCAATGCATCCGGCGCAAACGAAGCGCGCCCGATGGTGCATTGCACAATACCGTTCTTGTCAGTGCGATATTGTACTTGACCGGCCTTGGCATTCTTTACCGCACCCGCAACATCAGCTGATACCGTACCCACTTTGGGGTTGGGCATCAAACCGCGCGGGCCAAGAATCTGCCCCAGCTGACCAACCAAACGCATTGCGTCCGGACTAGCAATCAGCACATCAAAATCCAGATTGCCGCCCTTGATCGATTCCGCCAGATCCTCGAAACCAACGATATCTGCTCCGGCCGCTTTAGCCTCTTCAGCCTTGGCACCTTGCGCAAACACTGCGACGCGCATCGTTTTACCAGTCCCTTTGGGCAGCACGACCGAACCGCGCACCAATTGATCAGACTTTTTTGCATCAATGCCGAGGTTGATCGCAACATCGATGGATTCATCAAACTTGGCCACGGCATTTTCCTTGACCAGACTCAGTGCATCATTCAGGGGATACATTTTGTTGCGATCGATCTTCGCCGCAATCGCCTTATATCGTTTGGAGATCATGTTATACGCCCTCCACTGTGATGCCCATGCTGCGCGCACTTCCAGCAATGGTGCGCACCGCGGCGTCCATGTCGGCAGCCGTCAGGTCGGGCATTTTGGTTGTTGCAATTTCTTCAGCTTGTTTGCGAGTCAGCTTTCCGACTTTGTCAGTATGAGGTGTTTTGCTGCCCTTCTGGATGCCGGCTGCCTTTTTGATCAGAATGCTCGCAGGCGGGGTTTTCATGATGAAGGTAAAGCTCTTGTCCGCAAATGCGGTGATCACCACAGGAATCGGCAGACCCGGCTCAACACCCTGGGTTTGCGCATTGAACGCCTTGCAGAACTCCATTATGTTCAGGCCGCGCTGACCCAATGCAGGTCCAATCGGTGGACTTGGATTCGCCTTGCCAGCAGGCACTTGCAGCTTGATATAGCCGACAACTTTTTTTGCCATGTTACTACTCCTTAATTGTGGGTTAAACGCATACTGCCCGTTACTCCAGCACGCTCCCCGTTAAAAACAAATACCGCTTCCGCACTACTTGATTTATTACCAACTACGCTTTTTCAACTTGGCCAAAATCCAGTTCTACTGGCGTCGAACGACCAAAAATGGTCACCGCCACGCGAATTTTGCTCTTGTCGTAATTAACATCTTCTACCGAACCGTTAAAATCGGTAAACGGACCGTCCTTGACCCGCACCAGTTCGCCCACCTCAAACAGCACCTTGGGCCTCGGCTTTTCAACACCCGCCTGCATTTGCTGCATGATGTTCTGCACTTCCTTTTCGCTGATCGGCGTGGGCTTCATCGCCGAACCACCCAGAAACCCGGTCACCTTGGGCGTACTTTTCACCAGGTGCCAGCTTTCATCGGTCATTTCCATTTCGACCAGCACGTAACCTGGAAAAAACTTGCGTTCGGTAATGCTCTTCTGACCCGACTTAAGCTCCACCACCTCTTCAACCGGAACCAGAATCTGGCCAAATTTGTCTTGCATACCCTCGCGCTGAATGCGCTCAGTCAATGCGCGCTGCACACTTTTCTCAAACTGCGAGTACGTATGAACAACATACCAATGCATGGTCATCAATCGCCCCGTCCCATCAACTTATTCACCACGACCATCAGACTCGCATCCACCGCCCACAAAAACAAAGCCATGGTGACTGCAAATGCGATCACCACCGCGGTAGTCTGTATTGTTTCCTTGCGTGTCGGCCAAACCACGCGCTTCGCTTCGGCAACAGAGTCCCTGCCAAAGGTAAAAAATCGCCTGCCTGATTCACTGGTCCACGCCACCCCGGCAGCCAACAGCAGGCCAACCAGTATTGACACAAGCCGCAGCACTGACGGACTGTCGTGCAAGTAGTAATAACCTGCAATACCTGCCGCAACCAGCAAAAAGGCCACGAGCAATTTTATTTTGTCTACCATGCGCGATTATTCCGATTAACTTTTAATAACTTGCTTTCTGGCAGGCCAGGAGGGTCTCGAACCCCCAACCCTCGGTTTTGGAGACCGATACTCTACCAATTGAGCTACTGGCCTAAAATTTAGCTGTCAGTTTTAGTCGCAAACCCCTGGCCGGCATTTCCCGCTATGCGGAAGCCACCTTAACCAAGGGCAAACATCCAATGACCAACGACTGCGTTACTCAATAATCTTTGCAACCACACCCGCACCGACGGTACGACCGCCTTCGCGAATCGCGAAACGCAAGCCTTCTTCCATCGCAATCGGGTTGATCAGCGTCACCGTGATGCTGACGTTGTCACCTG
>JBDTCC010000081.1:0-6564 GCA_039923775.1 Gallionella sp.
TTGGCCTGCTGGAACTGCTGCCACAAGCCCACCAGCCGCAGCACCCGCAAGGGGTACGCCGTGGTTGTAAGGGGCTGAAGCCCCAACAACACACGCAGCATCGGTTGCGACACGCGACTGGCGAACATCTGGTTGGAGACAGCGTTGTAGGTGTTGCCGATCTGGCGCACCTTGAAGCCGGAGTTCAGGTATTCGGCAAGGTAGTCGCTGTAGCGTGCATGTGGTTCCCGGCAATACCTTTTCATTACTTCCTCCCCATCTCGCCGCACCGGCATTCAGGACACAAACTGCCTCATTCCCCGCCCGACTCTTTCACCTCAGACCGCGCCCAGCCCTTGGCAAACATAATACGCAATTCCTCGCCGATCGCCAGTTGCCCCGCATCCGACACCACCGCCCCGCGTGCATCCTGCACCATGCTGTAGCCGCGCGCCAGAACTTTGGACGGGTCGAGCAGAATCAAATGCTGCGCAGCATTGTCCGCTCGTCCCGAACGCTGCACATGCGCTGTATGCATCGCCTTGATGAGGCGCTGCGCAAGACCGGCCTGCCTGTCTTGCAGGCGCGCGAAGTCGCTGCTCGCGGCGCGCAACCGTTGCGCCAGCGATTCCCATTGCCAATGCCGGTGGTGTTTGCTATAGGCGTAGGCGCGCTGGATGCGCTGTTGCAATTGGTTTAGTTGCTGTGACTGGCGCTGCAACTGCTGGTCGGGATGCACCAGCCTGCGCTGCAGGTAGTCCAGCGATTGCATCGCGTTTTGCAACCGGTTGCGCTGCGCGCGTTGCAGATGCTGCGCCTGGTCTTGCAAGCCTCTGAGCAGGGCGAAACGATCAGGGGCGACACGTTGCGCCGCAGCGGTGGGTGTCGGGGCCCGTTCGTCGGCGACAAAATCGGCAATGGTGAAATCTGTCTCATGACCAACCCCGCTGACGATAGGGATTTCACTGGCGGCGATCGCGCGCGCGACGACTTCCTCATTGAAAGCCCACAGGTCTTCGATACTGCCACCGCCACGGCACAGGATCAGCACTTCACATTCCGCGCGCCGATTGGCTACCGCGATGGCTGCGGCGATTTTTTCAGCACTGCCCGCCCCTTGAACCGGGGCAGGATAGAGCACCACGGGCACGCTTGGCAGACGCAGCTTCAGGGTGGTGAGCACATCGCGCAGCGCGGCGGCCTGCAGCGATGTGATAATGCCGATGCTTTTGGGGAAGGCCGGCAAGGCACGTTTACGCTCGGCAGCCAATAGGCCCTCGGACTGCAACACTTGCTTGAGCCTTTCGAATCGCTCATACAGTATGCCCAACCCTGCCGGACGCACCTGCTCCACGGTCAACTGAAAGTCACCGCGCTGTTCATATAAAGTAGCGACTGCTAATACTTCAACCTGCTGTCCGTTGCTGACAGGCTCTTTCAACAACTGGTTTTTATGCCTGAACATTACGCAACGAACTTGCGCTTGATCATCCTTCAGGGAAAAATAAAAATGGCCGGAAGTCGCTTTCACCAAATTGGAAATTTCTCCGCGCACCCACAGCAATGGAACGTTGCTCTCCAGCAACTGCTTGATTGCAAAGTTCAGTTCCGCCACGTGAAAAACCCGCGACCTTTCCCCGGAAAAAAAGTTCAAATCCATATTGACAACCCTAAATAATCCACACCTCAAGTAAATTTGCCGCTCTTCACCACTTCACTCGGCCCGAAAACCGCAAACTTACGATATCACATTGTTTTTATTTACTTTTAATTACTTATAAAAAATAGGCAATTTAATAGAATCCCTTGCGCAACGCCAAGTTAAAGGGCTATTCCCGGGAGTCATCCACAAAGTTATCCACAGGATTTGTGAATAAACGGAAATACTCTTTTCAAATGGCAACTTAACAAAATAGTGCTGAAGTAAATCCTGAGAAAGGTTGCTCAACTTAATGCGACAAGCTACAGTTGCGCCCTGATAATTTAAGCACATTTGGAGAATTCGCGTGGTTGCAATTGTAGAAGCGGCCGGTTGGCCGATCTGGTTTTTGATTCTGGCATCCATCATCTCAGTCGGCTTGATCATTGAACGTTTGATGTTTTTGCGCAGCCAGCGCATCGCTCCTCCCACCCTGCTGGACGAAGTCATCAAGGAGCTAAAACAACGCGGCGTCAGTGACAGCATGTTAGCCAAACTGGCCGACAGTTCTCCGCTTGGGCGTATTTTCGCAGTGGGTTTGAAAAACATCAAAAGTACCCCCGAAGTAATGAAGGAATCGGTTCAG
Organism: Gallionella sp.; assembly: GCA_039923775.1. GTDB lineage: Bacteria > Pseudomonadota > Gammaproteobacteria > Burkholderiales > Gallionellaceae > Gallionella. Next base: position 2,265 of record JBDTCC010000081.1, read on the forward strand.
GAAGCGGGACGTGCCGTCTCCCACGATTTGGACCGTTTCCTTACCACTCTGGGAACGATCGCCTCTATCAGCCCATTGCTGGGGCTGTTTGGCACGGTAGTAGGCATGATTGAAATCTTTGGTTCACAAACAGCGGTGGGCAACTCTCCGGCGATACTGGCACACGGTATTTCTGTCGCCCTGTATAACACCGCTTTTGGCCTGATCGTTGCAATACCGAGCATGATTTTCTACCGCTACTTCCGCTCGCAAGTGGACAGCCTGACCATGGAGATGGAGCAACAAGCCATTAAACTGGTGGCGATTGTGCACGGCCAACGTGCGAGTTAAAGCGTAATGAACTTCCGACTCGGGCGCAGACGCGAAGAACCGGAGATCAATCTGATCCCGATGATAGACGTGTTGCTGGTGATTTTGATTTTCATGATGGTGACCACCAGCTACGCCAAGTTTTCAGAATTACAGATCAATCTGCCGCAAGCTGGCGGAGAAGCCTCTGCTGCAAAAGCCAACCTTATAAACGTTGCGGTGGATGCCTCGGAACACTATGCCATCAACGATCAAGGTTTGCAGTACACCGGGATAGACGCGTTGGCAGCCTCCCTGAAAGCGGCTGCGGGCACGCAAACCGACCCCACCATCGTTATTGATGCGGACGCCAAAGCCACGCATCAATCCGTGATAAACGTGATGGAAGCGGCAAGACGCGCCGGGTATGGGCGCATCACCTTCACAACGCAAAACAAGCCGGAATAACGGCTCCACCACGTGGACTGGCTGCAAAAACATTGGTATCGCATCACCCCGCTGCATCTGATTCTTTTTCCGGTCAGCCTGGTCTTCCGTGTACTGGTGGCTTTACGTCGCGAGTTATATCTCAGTGGCTTCCTGTCCAGCCATCAATTGCTGCTCCCTGTCATCGTGGTCGGCAACATCAGCGTCGGCGGAACCGGCAAAACCCCGCTTACGCTTGCATTGGCGCAACAGCTCGTCGAGCGCGGCTGGCATCCGCTGATCGTCAGCCGCGGTTATGGCCGCACCGGTTCGAAACCGCAACAGGTCAGTCTGTCAAGCACCGCCGTGCAGGCGGGAGATGAACCACTGTTGATGGCACGACGTGATATTTGTCCGGTATGGGTCGGCGCGGATCGCGTCGCCACGGCGCACGCGGCGCTGCAAGCCTGCCCGCAATGCAACGTGGTGCTGTGCGATGACGGCTTGCAGCATTACCGCTTGCAGCGCGATGTGGAAATCGCGGTCACCGATGGCATGCTCGGATATGGCAATGGTTTGATGCTCCCTGCCGGTCCGTTGCGGGAACCGGTATCGCGATTGCAATCAGTGGATGCCATTGTGGTCAATGGCGGCGATGCCGAGGCAGATCATTATGCGATGAGTCTCACCGGTGAGATTTTTTACAACCTGCTGAATCCTGACCAGACAGCCACCGCTGCAGACTTTAAACCGCCGAATATTCATGCTGTGGCGGGTATCGGTAACCCGCAACGCTATTTCCAGCATCTGGAAGCGCTGGGTATCACTTTCACGCCCCATGTTTTTCCCGACCATCATCCCTATCATGCAACCGATCTGTCCTTCGCCGATTGCGATGCGTTACTCCTGACCGAAAAAGATGCGGTAAAATGCGCCGCATTCGCTGATACGCGATATTGGGTATTGCGTGTGGATGCCCAGATCGACCCGGCCCTGATAGATCACATACTGCGAAAGATCGACTCCCATGGACACCAAACTGCTTGATATCCTCGTTTGCCCGTTGTGCAAATCCCCGCTGATCTACCAGAAATCTGCGCAGGAACTAATCTGCAAGGCCGACCGGTTGGCCTATAAAATCGCCGACGACATTCCGGTGATGCTGGTCGACGAGGCGCGCAAGCTGACCCCGGAAGAAGCCGAGAAAATTTAATGGGAGCCTCTAAACGCCCACATTTCATCCCAACTGATGGAACCACTAGCCATTCCACTAAGTTGCCAAAAAACGGCAACAAAGTGGCTGGTTATGCTGCGTTGTGGAAAAAATTTCTTGCTTACATATATTTCATATGCGACGCGGCGAAATTTTTTCCACGTCTTGCATTTGGGCGAACTCCGAATTTTTAGAGGCCCCCAAATGACCGATTTTCACGTCGTCATTCCGGCACGCCACGCGTCCACACGACTGCCCGGCAAACCGCTGTTGTTGATCACCGGAAAACCCATGGTGGTAAGGGTCGCCGAACAAGCTGCACAAAGCGGAGCCCGACAGATCTGGATCGCCACCGACCATCATGCGATTGCCAACGCGGTGCACGAACATGGTTTCAAGGCATGCATGACCAGAGTCAGCCACACCAGCGGCACCGACCGCATCGCCGAGGTGGTTGAGCAGCAGGGCTGGCCGGACGATGCCATCGTGGTCAATGTGCAGGGCGACGAACCGCTGATTCCGCCCGCGTTGATTCGCGCCGTTGCCGAACACCTGCATAGCCATCCCGAGTGTGCAATAGCCACAGCCTGCCATGCGATTCATGATGAAGCGGCAATGCGCAACCCGAATATCGTCAAAACAGTGCTGGATAAAGATGGCAATGCGCTGTACTTCAGCCGCGCACCGATCCCCTGGCCCCGTGATGCTTTCGCCGAGCAACAGCCCCTGCCCGCCGACTTGCCGGTATTACGCCATATCGGTATCTACGCTTACCGCGCCGGTTTCCTGCGCGCATACGGACAACTCCCCCCAATAGTGTTAGAGCGCTATGAGGCATTGGAGCAATTGCGCGCACTATATTATGGGTACAAGATCGGCGTGTTCCTGGCAGAGCAGGCTCCGCCAGGAGGAGTTGATACCGAACAGGATCTGCAAGCTGCACGAGACATATTTGAATCGCAAATAAAATCGGAGGTAAGCAAAAAATGAAGCTGATACTACTAGGCCCACCCGGCGCAGGCAAAGGCACGCAGGCGAATTACGTCAAGGAAAAATTCAATATCCCTCAAATCTCGACAGGCGACATGCTGCGGGCTGCATCCAAAGCTGGAACACCGTTGGGAATTGCGGCCAAAAAGCTGATGGACGCGGGCAGTTTGGTCTCCGATGGAATCATCATCGGCCTGGTGAAGGAACGCATCCGGGAACCCGACTGCACCAACGGATTTTTGCTTGACGGTTTCCCGCGCACCATCCCCCAGGCACAGGCGATCAAGGACGCCGGCATCGATATGAATTTTGTGGTGGAGATCGCCGTGCCTGACAGCGCAGTCATAAGTCGAATGAGCGGTCGTCGCGTGCATCTGTCTTCCGGTCGGACCTATCATCTGGAATTCAACCCGCCCAAGGCCGAGGGCAAGGATGACATCACAGGTGAAGAACTGGTGCAACGCCCGGACGATGCGGAAGATACCGTGCTCAAGCGCCTCAATGTCTATCATGACCAGACTCAACCGCTGGTCGATTTCTACACCGCATGGGAGAAATCCGGTGATGCGAAAGCACCAAAGTGCATCAAGATTCCTGGTGTGGGCGGCGTGGAACAAATACGCGATAAGATCTTCGCAGCATTGGGCGCCGATTGATCATGGCCGAAAAGCCCGTTCTTACCCTTGAAGAAGCAAAACGCATCGCCACAGCCTCGCAAGCAGAAGCGCAAGCCAACAACTGGCGTGTGGTGATCGCGGTGGTGGACGATGGAGGGCATCTGCTTTATTTGCAGCGCAGCCACGACACCCAGTTTGGCAGTGTCGAGACAGCGATCCTGAAAGCCCGGGCAGCGGTGGCTTTTCAGCGCCCCACCAAGGCTTCGGAAGATGCAGTACTGAGTGGCCGATTGATACATCTCGCCCTCCCCGGCGTGATCCCTGCCGAAGGCGGTGTGCCGCTACTGCTTGAAGGCGTGGTCGTGGGCGGGTTGGGAATCAGCGGCGTGCGTTCGTTCCAGGATGGTCAAATCGCTGCTGCAGGTGTGGCCGCACTGGCTGAAACCTAGGAACGTACTGTCGCCTGAACGAATATCCAGTCCACGCAAATTCCCGCGCAAATTTAGAGCTCTAAAAAATATACAGATTCTAACCGTACACATGCCTGCATGCCACGGTCCGGAAACAAGGTAGCGTCCTGCAACAGGGTCGCGCTATGATGGTGTTTCCCATGTCATGCACAACGACTTTCCGGAAAGCGCATGAAAAAAACCATCACCTCCACCAACTTGAAGGAATCTCCGCCGGGAGGTACTCCCGAAGCAGATTCGTCCGCATCGGCCCATCGGCAGGAACTGGTCGGCATCTTTGATGCCGCACTGGCGGC
>JBDTCC010000082.1:0-25135 GCA_039923775.1 Gallionella sp.
CAGTGCACTGCGGCGCAACTCGCGCTTGCATGGGTACTGGCGCAAGGTAAGGATATCGTCCCCATTCCGGGGACCAAGCGGCCGAAATTCCTGGAAGAGAATGTCGGCGCTTTGGATATTGAACTCAAGCAGGCCGATTTGGAACGCCTTGATCGGATACTGCCGCCCGGCGCGGCAGCGGGCACGCGCTATGCCGCACCGCAAATGCAGTCGCTTAACCGCTAGGAACAGTGGGAGAGCCTGATACGAACCCACTTGCATTCATCAGTGCAAGCAGTGACAAAAGTAGAAGGCCTAATCAACTAATGGAGTGAACTATGAAGATTGAAATCTGGTCAGACGTGATCTGTCCGTGGTGCTATATCGGCAAGCGGCGTTTTGAACAGGCGCTCGAGCAGTTTGGGCATCATGAAAACATTAATGTAATCTGGCGCAGCTTTGAACTCGACCGAAACGCCCTGCCGCAGTATCCCGGCACACCGGAGGAAAGGCTTGCGAGCAAGTATGGTGTCAGCCTGCAGGAAGCGGCAGCGATGAACGCACGTGTAACTGCAGTGGCCAGCGAAGTCGGACTGGAATATCGTCTGAACAAAGCCCGCTCCGGCAACTCGTTTGACGCGCACCGTCTGTTGCACTTTGCAACCAGCAGAAATCTGGGTGACCAGGCTACCGAGTGCATTATGCAGGCCTATTTTTCGGAATCGTTACCGGTGGGCGACCGTGCTGCACTGGCCGGCCTTGCACCGAAGTTCGGCATTGCTGAAGCGGAAGCAATGGCGATGCTGGAAAGCGATGATTACGCTGACACGGTCCGTGCGGATGAATTGCGCGCGACCGAATTCGGTGTTACCGGCGTGCCATTTTTTGTGTTCGATGAAAAATCCGGCATATCGGGTGCGCAACCCATCTCGACGTTTGTGGAGGCGCTGCGGCAGGCCTATGGCTGACAATCTTGCAGGCTATTGGACGTTGTTGTTAGGCGTATTGGGAGTGGTTCATGCATAAAAAAATTCTGGAATTCTGGTTTGAGGAAATTGAACAGTCACAGTGGTGGGTGAAGGATGAAGCTTTTGATCAAATGCTGACCGATAGATTCTCTGAGATTCATGCCCGTGCAGCCCGGTGTGAGCTATACGAATGGAGGGTAACGGCACAGGGCCGATTGGCAGAAATCATCGTGCTGGACCAGTTTCCAAGAAACATGTTCAGGAATACACCCCTGGCGTTTTCCAATGATCCGCTTGCGTTGGCGCTATCCCAGGAAGCCGTTTCCAACGGGGCGGACAAGTTGCTCGGTCCGCAGGAACGAAGTTTTCTCTATATGCCGTTCATGCACAGCGAATCTCTCAAGATTCATGGGGTGGCAACAGATCTCTTCCGTCAGAACGGGATACAAAGCAGTCTTGATTTCGAGTTGAAGCACAAAAGCATCATCGAGCGGTTTGGACGGTATCCCCACAGAAACAGCATCCTGGGGAGAGCATCGACCGCGGAGGAAATCGAGTTTTTGAAATTGCCGGGTTCGGGATTTTGATAATAGAAAATGAAATTCTGGAAATAAAATGGATATGACCTTCGCCGGCATCGGGCTTCATGTATTTATTGCCCTGTTCTTCGCTATACACGTTGTTCGTACCGGACAACACATGTATTGGCTGATCATATTATTCATCTTTCCCCTGTTTGGCAGCGTTGTATACTTTTTCGCGGTCTATTTGCCCAATTTTCGTCTTGATCACCGCGCCAGACGGGTCATCACCGCCGCGGCCAAAGTGCTAGATCCGCAACGCGAAATACGCGAAGCAAAGGGTGCATTCGAAGATATGCCGACAGCGCAGAACCAGATACGTTTGGCTGAAGCGCAACTTGAACTTGGTATGCCCGAGGAAGCGGTGAAAAACTACGAAGCCTGTCTTCAAGGCCCGTTCCTCAGTTCACTTGAAATCAGATTCGGTGCGGCCCGTGCATATGTGGAATGCAAACGCTATCAGGATGCGATTGTTCATCTGGAAGCGATTCAAAACATAGACCAGGCATTTCGGCTTGAAGCCGTTACGATTCTGCTCGCGCGGGCATATGCAGGGGTAGGCAGAAATGCGGAGGCCCGTGCCAGATTCGAGTCGGCCGTCGCCCGCTATGGAACATTCCAGGCGCGTGCAGAATATGCGATCTGGGTATTGTCCATCGGGGATACAGCCACGGCCGCAAGGGTTCAAACGGAGATCGATCACATTACCAGACGCTGGAGTCCGGAAGCCAGACAGTTGAACGAGTCATCAATGCAACGACTTAACGCAGCACGGGGACTATCAGGTAATTCCCCGTGAACGATTCGTCCCCCAATGAACATCAAAAGTCATGGTGTACTTCGTGAAAATATATTTCATACTCGGGTTGGCAATGTGTTGTGTTGTTCTCTGGGATGAGAGCTTGCTGCCAATCACGGCAAAACGACTGGTCAAGCCGCCGGGCGAGAGAACCGGATTTTCCCGGATTGTATTGGCGATAAGAAATTTGACGCTGATGGCACTATTTTCATTTTTTCTTTGGCCGATCGTGGTGCTGATTGAGCTGTCGGGAAAAAGCAAAAGATGAACAAACAGTACAATATTTTCATTTCTGATACGTCTGCGAAACTATGGATACGACGTTGATCTTGAATGTGACGAAGGCCGAGCAAGACAGGCGCATCGCCGAAACGGTTTTGCACGAGCGTGCGCGGCTGGTGAATTTCATACGGCGGCGTGTGCCCGATGCCAGTGAGGCGGAAGACATTCTGCAGGATGTCTTCTATGAATTTGTGGCAGCGTATCGCCTGCCGGAGCCGATCGAGCAAGTCGGAGCCTGGTTGTTTCGTGTGGCCCGCAATCGCATCATCGACCGCTTTCGCAAGAAGAGGGAGTTGCGGCTTCCCGAATTATCGGACCAGGACGATGAGGGAACTAGGTTGGATGAAGCACTGCCATCAGCCGATGCCGGGCCGGAAGCGGCTTATGCTCGGGCAGTGTTGCTGGATGAGTTGAGTGCTGCGCTGGCCGAACTGCCGGAAGAACAACGCGCAGTATTTATCGGCCACGAGCTGGGCGGGCGTAGCTTCAAGGAGTTGTCCGCGGAGAGCGGGGTGGCCGTGAATACCCTGCTGGCGCGCAAGCGTTATGCGGTGCTGCATCTGCGCACGCGGTTACAAACGCTTTATGAGGAAACGGGCCTGGTGTTTTGAAATCGGGCTGCATCGGCCATGCATAAATGTCACGTATAATCTGCCGCGTAAATCCCGGGAGCAAATAAATGACAGCCTTGTTATTCAGTTTCGGCGCCGCGCTGTTCACGGCGGTGGGCGGTATGTTTGCCTTGAAACATACCGATCGCTTGCACCTGATACTGAGCTTCAGCGCCGGTGCCGTGATCGGCGTTGCATTTTTCGACCTGATGCCCGAGGCGTTCCAGCAGGCGGGCACATACCAGCAGATACCCGAGATTGCTGCATTTATCGCGCTGGGATTCACCTTCTACATGGTGCTCAACCGGTGGTTGCTGCTCAGCCCCGCCCACGACGAGGGTTGTAAAAATCCCTGGCACCGGGGGCAATTCGGCGCAGGCACGCTTTCGATCCACAGCTTCATGGACGGTGCGGCGATCGGGATCGGATTCCAGACTTCAACCGGCCTCGGCATTGCAATCGCGGTGGCTGTATTGATCCACGATTTTTCCGATGGTATCAATACGGTCGGGATGATATTGAAGAACAACGGTCCACGCAGGCTGGCTTGGCGTTGGCTGGGTGCCGATGCGATTGCGCCTGTCGCTGGTGTCGTGTCCACGAGCTTCTTCGTTATGCCGCCGGATTATGTGGCACCGGCGCTGGCGATATTTTGCGGTTTTTTTCTCTATATCGGCGCCAGCGACATGTTGCCTGAAACGCACCACGCGCACCCCAGGCTGCTTTCAGTGCTGGCTACGATAGGCGGACTTCTCACGCTGTTTTTGGCCGGTCAGCTGGCACGGGCTTGAGCGGTTGAATATCACAATAATCAGCAAGCACGACCATTCTGGAAATCACCCCTGAATGACACCGGAGTCTGGGAATTGAAAGTGTAAATCCTGTACCGGCCCGACTCATCCCATTTTTTGAATATCCATACAATATTCTCTTCCCTGAATCGTCTTCACGTTTATGGATACGATACTGACTCGTTACATGCCACTGAACTGTTCCGTGTGAGCCCCGCTACTATCCATCCATTGAGACCATGCATTGAAACATGCATTAAAACTGTAAGGAGAACAAGATGGGCATGAGCTGTTGGAGATCCAAATGCTGGAAGATCGGATTGATGGTGGTGGTTGGTATCGCGGCATTGGGATGGGTGGTGATGGCACTGTGGAACTGGCTGATACCCGCATTGTTTGCCGGTGCACATGAGGTCAGTTATCTGCAGGCCATGGGGCTACTGGTGTTGAGCAAGATATTGTTCGGCGGATTGCGCGGACACGGATGTCCTGCACGCTGGCATCGTCACAAGCGCCTCGAACAGATGACGCCGGAAGAACGGGAGAAATTCCAGACCGGTATGCGTGCCTGCTGCGGCGAAAAAAAACAACATCAAGATTCCGGCAAGCCGTAGGGGTGGGAGGACAGAAATGTCCGCCATCAACTTAACAATTCCGCAGGAGTTTGATATGAGCAACAAAATCGTTATTGTGGCTGGCGGCAGCCGTGATCTGGTGCGTGAAAATAAGCAGCTCAACAGTTGCATCGCGGGTCAAACGGCGCTGGTCCGGGCCGGATGCCTGATGATATCAACGGTGTCTTGCTTCACTGTTGTCGATAGACAATCGCTGGCAATACGCAACGGATCGGAGCATCCGATGGAATGTTCATTTAACAAATTTTTACGATAAATAAGCCGCCGTTGAGTGCAACATCTGTTGGCACAAGCGATGTCCTGCTAAAATGCTCAGCCTTTCGTCCGTTAACACCACACTCCAAAAAATATGAAAACATTACCCGATACCATGACCACGATCGAGCGTCGCGCCAGTTTTGGCTTGGCAGGCATCTACGGCCTGCGCATGCTCGGACTGTTCATCATCCTGCCCATCTTTGCGATTTATGCGCAACATCTGCCTGGTGGCGATAGCCATTTGCTGATCGGCATCGCACTAGGCGCTTACGGATTGACGCAGGCGATCCTGCAGATACCTTCCGGTTGGCTATCCGACCGCTACGGGCGCAAGCCGGTGATCTACTTTGCCCTGGTATTGTTCGCGATCGGCAGTTTTATCGCAGCCGATGCACACGACATCTACTGGATCATCGTCGGGCGTGTGGTGCAGGGCGCCGGCGCGCTGAACGCGGCCGTGATGGCACTCACCGCCGATCTTACCCGCGAAGAAGTGCGCACCAAGGCGATGGCGATGATAGGGATCACCATCGGTGTCACTTTTTCGATATCGATGGTACTTTCGCCCATGCTCGACAGTTGGTTGGGTGTGCCTGGAATTTTTGCGCTGACCGGCGTGCTTGCGTTGCTGGGAATAGCTGTGGTGAAATTCCTGATCCCTGATCCGGCGATCACGCACTTCCACAGCGATACCGAAGCCAGCGGGAAACATTTCATCGAAGTGCTGCGCAACAAGGATCTGCTGCGCCTCGACTTCGGTATCTTTTCTCTGCATGCGATTCTGATGTCGGTGTTCATGCAGGTGCCGTTCGTAATGGAAAAGGATGGCCTGGCTTTGTCTCACCACTGGTATATCTATCTGCCGGTGATGCTGGTGGCATTTGTGCTGATGGTGCCACCCATCATCATCGCGGAGAAAAAGGCCAAGATGAAACAGATATTCATGCTGTCGATATTCCTGGCGATGTGCGCACAGATACTGCTGATGTTTGCCCAGAACAGTTTATGGGGCGTGGCTGCTGCGCTGCTGGTGTTCTTCACCGCGTTCAACGTGCTGGAAGCGACATTGCCCTCGATGATCAGCAAGATCGCCCCGCTGGCTGCCAAAGGCACTGCGATGGGTGTGTATAGCAGCGTGCAGTTCCTCGGCGCATTCTCCGGCGCGGCAATTGGCGGTGCGTTGCTGCAATTCGTCGGCGGAAATTCGGTGTTTGTTTTCGCCATAGTCATGCTGTTGCTGTGGCTGATCGTCGCATCCACGATGAAACCACCGGCACTGGTGCGCACCAAGCTGTATCATTTGTCCCAAATGAATGAAGCCGCTGCGGTAGAATTGCAAAAGCAGCTTCTGCAATTGCAGGGTGTGCGCGAAGCGATGGTGGTGGCAGTGGAAAATATCGCCTCCCTCAAAGTTGATATGCAGGGCTTCGACGAATCGGCAGTAGATAAACTCGTGATGAAGGGAACATGATATGTCAGTGAACAAAGTGATTCTGATAGGCCGTCTCGGCAAGGACCCGGAAACCCGCTACATGACCAGCGGCGAAGCGGTAACCAATGCGACGCTGGCGACTTCCGAGAACTGGAAGGACAAGAGCGGGGAAAAACAGGAAAAAACAGAATGGCATAACCTGGTGTTTTATCGCCGTCTTGCGGAGATCGCAGGGGAGTACCTGAAAAAGGGCTCGCAGGTTTACGTCGAGGGAAAACTACAAACCCGCAAGTGGCAAACCAAGGAAGGGCAGGATCGCTATACCACCGAAATCGTGGTCAATGAAATGACCATGCTGGGCGGCAAGTCGTCTGGAGGCGGCAGCTTTGAGGTGGTTGAAAATAAACCCGCATCGGCATCGGGTACCGCGGCACCTGCCAAGGCTGCACCGGCAGCGAAAGGCAGCTTCGATAATTTTGACGACGATATTCCGTTTTAAAATATACCAAATATAGATGTGTAAACTAACCCCCTAACTAGTGATATTTAGGGGGTTTTTACTTCCAAGTGGCCACTACGCTGTCTGTCCTGCTTGAAATGTTCGGGATGCTAACCAAAAAACCGGATCAGCAGTGACATGCCCCAGTCGCTCGATATGCCTGCGAGGACAACGATCAGTATGAATATAAATACCGATATGATAACCACCATTTTATTTTTCACGATTTTTGTTTCTCCGGGATTTCAATAAGCAGCCCCTATTATATTGGTTAGTGAGCCCGAATCAAATTCATTTGGTGCACGCAGGGGAAATTATCGCGCCCCTCAACTCCGGATGCGTTGCGTTCGCTCTCATTCGCTCATTTGAGCCGTTCCTGTAGCTGGTTGGTACGGTAGATTTGACGCGGCATTTGTTCCGGGCATCAGCCGGAGCTGATTTTACTCTGCCTGGGGCGGATATTCAGGCGGGTGCCAACTGCTATAATTGCTCACCTTTAAACTGCCGGGAGAAATTGAGATGAAGTTGTCGGGCATACTGATATTTTTGGTCTTGTTGCTCGGTGGATGCAGCAAGCAGACTGCGGCTCAGCGCGATGCGCTTGAAAGTGTCAAGCCGGGCTATCAAACGGCAAAGACCTACTGTTCACAATGTCACGCGTTGCCATTTGGAGATCAACATCCACCCGCTGCATGGCCATATGTCGTGTCGCGTATGGAAGGTTATATGCAATCGGCATACAAGCCCATGCCGAATCCCGCAGAACGAAAAGTGATCATTGCCTATTTTCAGAGTAATTGACGGTTGACCGGATATGATCGTTTTGATGCGCGGAAAATTACAGATGAAGGCCCACCCGAAACACAATGAATAAAGCCTGTTGTTTGCACAACAGGCTTTGGGTTGCTGCTCACTCCGGTGAAAGTTTAAGCGTAGTAGCGCAGGCGTCTGGAAAACTGTTGCAATGCTTCGATGCCGCTGGTTTCGGCGCGATGACACCATTCCTCCAGGTCGCTAACCATCTGTTCCTTTGTCGCCGTGGAACGCTGCCATATCGCGATCAGATCCTGACGCAGGGTGTAGGCAGTGTTCAACTTATGGCTGGTCTGAAAGACCAAGCCCAGTTTCAATTTTTCCTGCTCGTTTAGAACGTTTACATCGACATGCAGCCAGTGTTTGACGCGTTTCAGATCAACTTTTCCAAAGTCGGGCATGCGTGATTTGAGCTGCGAGATTTCCTCGCGATAGGTTTTCTTCAGGGATTTGGCGTATTTCGCCATGACTTCGTAACGGTTGGCCATCACCGCGTGCAGCGTTGCCAGGTCGCATGCTGTTTTCGCGGTGTCGAGGTGCACCTTGGGGGCAACCCTTCTGATCTTCGCGAGCCCCAGTACCGCCAGGCTGCGGATGTACAGCCAGCCAATGTCAAATTCAAACCATTTGTTGGATAGTTTGGCTGAGCCGATATAAGCATGGTGATTGTTGTGCAGTTCTTCTCCGCCGATCAGGATGCCCCACGGCACGATATTGGTGGACGCATCGGCAGGCTGGAAGTTGCGATAACCCCAGTAGTGACCCGCCCCGTTGATGATGCCCGCCGCAGTGACCGGTATCCAGATCATTTGTACCGCCCAGACGGTGATACCGATAGGCCCGAACAGCAGCACGTCGATCGCCAGCATCAGAACGATGCCCAGCATGCTGTGCTTTGAGTAAAGATTGCGCTCCAGCCAGTCGTCCGGCGTGCCGCGACCGTATTTTTCCAGCGTTTCACGGTTTTTGGCTTCCTTGCGGTACAGCTCGGCACCTTCCAGAAGCACCTTTTTGATGCCCAGTACCTGCGGGCTATGCGGGTCTTCGGACGTTTCGCATTTTGCGTGATGTTTGCGATGGATGGCGGTCCACTCCCTGGTCACAGTGCCTGTGGTCAGCCATAACCAGAAACGGAAAAAGTGGCTGGCGATCGGGTGCAACTCCAATGCAAGATGCGCCTGATGGCGGTGCAAATAGATAGTCACCGACGCGATGGTGATATGTGTGAGTGCCAGTGCGGTGAGCACATAACCCCACCATGGTAAATCGATTAATCCTGAAAACATAAAACCTCCGCACTGCAATTGTTAATGCAGTATCAAATCATTGTGAATGTAAGCAATTGTACAGAAGCAAAAGCGGCCGTGAAACACTAAATTCTTTCGATCACCGCAGCAAAAAAACCATCAGTGTTATGTATATGGGGGCGCAGTTCCAGATAATCAACAGCTTCCAGCGCGATCTTCTGTTGCTGCAATACTTCGCTGGCCGGACGAAGCACAAAATCGGGATGGCTGGCGAGGAAGGATTGCACGATGTGCTGGTTCTCTTCGGGCAGGATGCTGCACGTCGCGTAGACCAGACGCCCGCCTTTTTTCAGCAAGCGGCTGGCGGAGGCAAGGATGGCAGCTTGCTGGCGGGTAAACTCCTCGATGCTGCCGGGCGATTGGCGGAATTTAAGGTCCGGGCTGCGCCTCAGCGTGCCCAAGCCGCTGCAGGGTGCGTCGACCAGCACACGATCGATCTTTCCGGCCAGGCGTTTTACCTTGAGGTCATTTTCGTGCGCGATCAACATCGGCTGGATGTTGCTCGCGCCGGAGCGTTTCAGGCGCGGCTTGAGGTTGGCGAGGCGTTTTTCCGAAACGTCCATCGCGTACAATCGGCCTTGAGAGTTCATCATGGCAGACAGCATCAGCGTCTTGCCGCCGGCACCGGCACAAAAATCCACCACCATGTCGTTGCGTTTTGGCGCGAGCAGGAATCCGAGCATCTGGCTTCCTTCGTCCTGCACTTCTATTTTGCCCTCGGTAAACAGCGCATCACGATTGAGCGGAATCTTGTCCTTGAGGCGGATACCGATCGGCGACCAGGGCGTGGCAGTTGCTGCGATATGATTGTCGTGCAATTGCTGCAGCACGTCCTCGCGCTTGGCGAGCAGGGTATTGACGCGGATATCCAGCGGCGCACCCTGTTGCATGGACTTTCCGATTGCAAGGATGTCCTCATCGGAATAGCTGGCGCGCATCTTCTCCACCAACCACTCCGGTAATTCGGCTTGTACCGGTAACGGCAGATCTTCGATCTTCACGGCCTTTACGGTGGCCAACCAGTCTTTTTCACCTGGCATTAACACCGGCTCCAGCTCACGCAGGTTGTAACCGCCGAACCTGATCATGTGGGCGAGCGCCATGCGCCGCGGAGTAGCTTCACCTGTGCAGGCATGCTCAAGCAGCATTCGGTGGCGCAGTACGCCGAACACGGTTGCAGCGACCAATTCGCGCTCGTTGGAACCGATGCGCTCATTCTTGAAAAAATATCGCAGTGTGGTGTCGGCGGGATGCGCCAGCGGTAGGATGGCACGCAGTGCCTGGATGACGATTTCTAAACGGTATTCGGTTATCAGCATGGAAAAGTGGGCTTCGCAAATCAGGTGTGCAGTTTAACAGGGTTGGGCAGAACGTTTATTCATCCTTGGCACGGATCATGGAAATCACGAATTCTTCTGTTACGCTACCCGAACTGTCGAACTGGCGGAATTTCACCGGCAACAGGCGATATTCCAGTCCCAGCCAGATTTCAAAATGCGCTTCTCCCTGGGCGTACATTTTTCGCAAATGCAGCGTGTGCAGCCGACCCATCGGTGTGTCAATGGTTTGTTTCGTGCCAATCTCGATCTGGTATTGCTGGAGTTGTTTGCCATCGCTGACCGGTAGCGGGAAGAATTCCTCGGTCATCGGAATTTGCGATATCTGGTACAGGAAGCTCAGGGCGTCCTGTGTCTTTTCGGGTAGCGTGGCTTCGTCGCCGTTCGAGTAACGCAGTTTCCCTGCCGCGCGGTCGAACGTGACCAGCAAACTTTGCGTGCCTTTTCGGGTAATTTTTTGTTCTTCGTATATGTCGGGTTGCAGTCCGGTTTCTACTATCCTGCCCCGGCTGTCCTGGATTATCCTGTCGTCATTGCTCAGGCTGGCCAGTCCGGCAGTTTGCCGCACGGATTTCAAGTTGTAGCGATCCCCGCGGATATCAAACTGCTGGTGAATTTCGCCCGTTATCAATCCACCCATGCCCTTATATACGGAAAAAGTGAGCTTCAGGTGTTTTGGGAACGGCTGGATCGTCGTGGTTTCATTCGTTTTGTTCATTACCGACATTGGTTTTGTTTCATGCCGGCTGGCCGAAATATCGTCAGATTTTATCCCCGGGTCAGCCGGTTTTGGTTTGGCTATATTCGGTTTTTCTGCGATCACTGCGACTTTTTTTGGCAGGGGTTCTAATCTTACTGAGAGCGGTGGCAATTGCACCGTGGCGTGTGGAAAAGTTATATAGGGCAACCACAGAATGGCAGCATGAATAAGCGCTGAGAGCAGGACAGCCATTGCGATGCGGCTGCCTGGACTACGAAAGGACACGATCACGGAGTGGCAGCGAAGTTCGTCAATACCTGCGAGAGCTGGCCGCCGTCCGGATCGGTGATCACCATCTTGTACGGAAAAACCGCCTGTTTTCCGGCCAGCCAGATTTCGGTGCGGTTGACACCCTTTTCCGGAACGCTGGCAATATAGATTGCCTTGTAGGTGCCGAGAGGTACAGTCACGCTCTGGTCATGCTTGATACGGTAATTGTATATGTCCAGCTTGCCGCCGTTGGTCATATGAAAATTCAGCGTGTCGGCTTTCGCCAGCGACAGGAACATAAATTGGTACATCGCACTGAGCCGGTCCTGGGTGTCTCCGGGGAGTGTTACCGCGGTGTGTTGCTTATTTTCAATCATGGTGAGTCGCATGCTGTTCCAATTGAACTCGGCGCTGCGGTTCTTGGCCTCATCACCTTCACGCACATCACTAAAGCTCAATGGCTTCAGCCCATGGTCATCTACCAGCCCGTTGCTGCGCAGGATAATCTTCCCCGGCTTGAATAACGCCAGCAAGCCTGTGGCACGCGTGGTGCTGACTATCGTGTAGCGATTATCCTTGCCGATAGCAAATACTTCATCGATCCGGCCGATTTGCATACTACCTTTGTAAATCTCATAACTGGCCTGAACGGTGCCCGGGGTTGCAGCGAATGAAGAACCCGCGACAAGCAGCATCAACCATGCAAGCGATCGAAACCGATATTTCATCGCTATTCCAGACTGGGGCAGACCAGCGCAAAACCGGACTGTTTGCGATACAGCAACTTGACCCGCCCTTGCTCGCTTAATTCGATCTGATCTCGGCATAGCCAACTGATCGCTTGCGGATAGATGCGATGCTCCACGTTCAGCACCCGCGCCGCCAGTGTTTGCTCGGTGTCGTCATGCAACACCGGCACGGCGGCCTGGATAATAATCGGGCCGTGATCGAGATCCGGGGTAACAAAATGAACCGTGCAACCATGGATTCTTACACCGTCGTGCAGGGCCCGTGCGTGGGTATTGAGACCGCCGTAGGCCGGCAAAAGCGAGGGGTGAATATTGATGAGCCTGCCGTGATATCGGGTCACAAATCCCGGGCTCAGAATGCGCATAAAACCGGCAAGCACAACAATATCGGGTTCGAATGCATCTATCGTTTGGGAAAGCGCGGTATCAAAGCTTTCACGGCTCTCATAATTGCGATGTTCGACGACTGCGACCGGAATGCCATGCGCTTTGGCGATATCCAGTCCTTCCGCATCGGCACGGTTGCTGATCACCGCCGCAATGCGGCAGGGCAGCTTCGCTTCCAGCAGGGCTTGCAGATTGCTGCCGCGGCCCGAGATCAGAATGACCAGTTTTTTCATGATGGATTATTTGACTGAAAATCAGAGGACTTGCGTTTGTGCCTCATCGCCCCGGCGCGCGCGTATCGAGCCGATAACGGTTGCGGTTTCACCGGCAGCGTTGAGTTGTTTCAGTGCGGCCTCCGCATCTTTCCGGGCCACTACCACCACCATGCCGATACCGCAGTTGAAGGTGCGATACATTTCCTGCGGGACGATGTTGCCCATCTCGCGCAGCCAGTCGAACAGCGCGGGAGTGTGCCATGTCTTGCCGTCCAGTTGAGCCACGACATTTTCCGGCAACACGCGCGGCACGTTTTCCAGCAGGCCGCCACCGGTGATGTGCGCCATGCCTTTTACGGTGAGGGATTTGATCAGCGCCAGCAGCGGCTTCACGTAGATACGTGTGGGTGCCATGATCAGGTCGGCCAGTGGCTTGCCATCCAGCTTTTGTTGGAGATCGACCTTGTGGGTGTTGATGATCTTGCGCACCAGGGAGTAGCCGTTGGAATGCGCGCCATTCGAGGCGAGGCCAATCACCGCGTCACCCGCCTGAATGTCCGCACCGCTGATGATGTCGGCCTTTTCCACCACGCCGACAGCAAAACCGGCAAGGTCGTATTCGCCGGCCGGATACATGCCGGGCATTTCGGCGGTTTCTCCGCCGATCAGCGCGCAGCCGGCCTGTTCGCAGCCGAAAGCGATGCCCTTGATGACTTCGGTGGCAGCGTCGACATCCAGCTTGCCGCAGGCGAAATAATCGAGGAAGAACAGCGGCTCGGCACCCTGCACCAGGATGTCATTGACACTCATGCCGACCAGGTCGATGCCCACCGTGTCGTGGCGATTCAGTTCGAAAGCGAGTTTCAGTTTGGTGCCAACACCATCGGTGCCGGACACCAGCACGGGTTCGCGAAACTTTTTGGAAATCTCCACCAGGGCGCCGAAGCCGCCGATGCCGTTGAGCACTTCCGGGCGCATGGTGCGCTTGGCAAAAGGTTTGATATTTTCGACCAGACGGTCGCCCGCGGCCATATCCACACCGGCATCCCGGTAGGTCAGGCTCCCGCTTTTAACGGATGAAGGATCATTGGTCGGGTTATTCAAGTTGAGTTCTCGCTTTCTTCAGGATAAAGTACTGCACGAATTTGCCCGAATTTTACCTGAAATGACCCTGTCCCGCTTTGCTGCCTTGCAATGGCTGTCGTTTGCAGTAGTCGCCGTTGTGCTGATGTATTTGCTCAGCCCGATACTGACACCGTTTGTCGCGGCCGGTATCCTGGCCTATATCTGCAATCCTTTGGTGCAGCGGATGTGCGCCTGTAAAATTCCGCGCACGCTGGGGGTGTTGCTGGTGATGAGCGGATTGTTGCTGTTGTTCGCCTTGCTGCTGCTGATCATGTTGCCGTTGCTGGAAAAGGAAGTCGGCCAGTTCATGACCCGATTACCGGACTGGATCGAAGCCGCGCGCATCCATTTTTTGCCGCTGTTACAGCAGTGGTTTGGCATGGACCTGGAATGGGACAGTGCTGCGCTGAAGAACGCGTTGCTGAGCCATGGTCAAAGCGCCGGCGGGATAGTGGAAAAACTGCTGCCGTGGCTGGGCAGCAGTGGCGGAAAAATCATCGGCGTGGCGATCGACCTGTTGCTGATTCCGGTGGCGATGTTCTACCTGTTGCGCGACTGGAACATCTGGCTGGCACGCCTTGATGAGCTGATCCCGCGTCATTTGCACAGCAAAACAGCAGAAATTGTCGGCGAGGTGGATCGCATCCTGGCGGAGTTTTTGCGCGGGCAGATTTCCGTGATGCTGCTGATGAGCGGATATTATGTTCTGGTGCTGTGGCTGGTCGGGCTGGAATTTGCGTTGCCCATCGGCATCGTCGCCGGCATGCTGGTATTTGTACCTTATCTGGGCGTGGTCACCGGCCTGGTTATGGCCACGCTGGCGGCGGTGATGCAGTTCACCGCATTCGGTAACGTGGTACTGGTATGGGCGGTTTTCGCCGCGGGACAGTTGCTGGAAGGCATGGTCATCACGCCCTGGCTGGTCGGTGAACGGGTCGGCCTGCATCCGCTGGTGGTGATTTTTTCGCTGCTCGCTTTCGGTCAATTGTTCGGCTTCTTCGGGCTGCTCCTGGCGTTGCCGCTTGCCGCCATCTCGCTGGTTGGTCTGCGCTACGGAAAGGCGTGGTATCTGTCCAGTACCATGTACATCAAACCATGAGAAAGTTTATTTTTTGAGCCAGTTATTACTTGATATTGCTCCCGACCGGCAGCCGACACTGGATAATTTCGTGGTGGGACGTAATCTGGAATTGATCTCTGCATTGCGCCATGCCTTGTCGGGCGACAGCAGCGAGCGCTTCTTCTATTTGTGGGGCGGGTCCGGCAGCGGCAAGACCCATTTGCTGCAGGCCTGTGTGGACGCGGCCCGTGACATGCAGCAAAACGCGGTCTATGCGCAGGGCAACGTTCCGCCCCCGGTTCTGGACATAGAGGTAACAATGGTGGCGGTGGATGATGTCGGGCAACTTGATGATGAGGCGCAAATCAGTCTGTTCAATCTCTATAACCGGATGCGCGACAACGGGGCCATGTTGCTGGTCAGCGGCATGGAATCCCCGCTGCATCTGAAACTGCGCGACGATCTGCGCACACGCCTGGGGTGGGGTCTGGTATATCAGGTGCATGTCCTCAGCGACGAAGAGAAAGCCCAGGCGCTGGTGCAGCATGCTCATACGCTGGGCTTCGTACTGGCGCCGGAAGTAACCCAGTATTTGTTGCGTCACGGGCGGCGCGACCTGCCCAGCCTGATAACCGTGCTGGAGGCGTTGGATGCCCATTCGCTGCGTTTGCATCGCACACCTTCCGTTCCACTGTTGAAGGAAGTGATGAATCAGGAGATAAAGTGAATCTGACCTTGTTTGATCTGGATAACACCCTGCTCAACGGCGACAGCGATTTTGAATGGTCGCAGTTCCTGATCCGCATCGGTGTGCTCGATCGCGAATTGTTTGAAACCAGAAATCACACTTTCTATGCACAATACAAGGCAGGGACATTGGATATCCACGAGTTTCTGGATTTTCAATTGAAACCGCTGGCGCGCCATGCGCGCAAGACGCTGGATGACTGGCATGGTCAATTCATGCGCGAGCAGGTATCGGGCATGATCACGCAGGCTGCGAGGGATCTGGTCAATCGTCATCTCGCGGCAGGGGATGTGTGCGCCATCATCACGGCAACCAATAGTTTCGTCACCGCGCCGATCGCGCGCGAATTCGGTATCGAATATTTGCTCGCCACCGAGCCGGAACAACGGGACGGCGAATTCACCGGACGGGTCACCGATGTGCCGTGTTTTCGAGAGGGAAAAATTACCCGACTGGAAAATTGGCTGGAGCAACGCGGCTGGAGCTGGGGCAGTTTCGCCGACACGACTTTTTACAGCGATTCGCTCAATGATCTGCCGCTGCTGCTCAAGGTGAAGCATCCCGTTGCGGTGAATCCGGATGACACGCTGCGCAAGCACGCCGAACAGCATGACTGGCAGGTGATGAGTTTGCGCTGAACGGTTAACCGGGTTGGTGGTCTTTCCTTCAGGATGCAGCTTAACGCTGCAATCCGGCTTCAACGACCAGCCGTTTTTCTTTTCCGTCCAGTCGTTCGACCAGCGTGAGCGCAAAATCCATTGCCGTACCGGGGCCGCGCGAGGTGATCAATTTGCCGTCTTCCACCACGGACGAGGGTTGCAGCATGACTTGCGGAAATGTATCCAGCGCGCCGGGAAAACAGGTGGCCTGCTTTCCATCGAGTAACCCGGCGGTTGCCAGCACCAAGGGTGCGGCACAGATTGCCGCCACATATTTTTCCTGAAGTGCCATTTGCTGCATCAGCTTCAATACCCGCGAATCCGCTTTGAGGTTGTTGGTACCCGGTTGCCCACCGGGTAACACCACCATGTCGTAACTGTGTGCCATTGCTTCAGCCAGTGTTGTGTCTGGTATCAATACCGTGCCGCGGCTGCCGCGCAACGGGCCGGTTTCCAGACCCGCCAATGTGACCGCGATCCCGGCGCGACGGAGTATGTCGACTATGGAAATGGCTTCGAGTTCTTCGCTGCCTTCGGCGAACAATACCAGAACGGTTTTCACGGTCATCCTCCCAGCAGCGTTCCATTGCTACTCCCGGAATAACCGGGTGAGGCCGTTAACGATATGAGATTCTGGCTGCATGGTAAAACTTCTGCCGGATTTAACATGCGTGCCTGCCAAGGTCGTATGCCTGGATGAGAGCCATTTTGAGCGACTGGTGCTGATTCAAATCGGCGATGCCCAGTTCGCGCGTTGCAATGGGCTGCAGCAGATTGAGTATCCTTTTTTCCTGCCACGAGTTTATAAACTCTTCCCGGTTGAAATTTTCGCCGCTTGAAATTTTCGCCGCGATTCCCTGCGCATTGGAAAATCGAATCTCGCTTTCCAGCATGACCTCGTAGAGATAGGAATAGGCGTCGATATTGTGGTCGTGCGCCAATATCGCATGGAACGATGGGAGCGAAGATTCCGCCTCCATGAGCATATCCAGGTTGACATGCGAGGTGAGCGAATAGTCCTCGCCTTTGAACGAAAACTCGACATGTGCATCAAGGCTGTTTTTCATGGGCGGAACAACCGGACAAGGTGGAATCGGGAGGGGAATTGTATCCCTTTTGGAAGCTGCGACCTAGAAGTTGCTTGTGAGACGCACCCCTATAGTTCCCGTTGTGAATTCCGGCAGCAGCATCACATTGCCGGGGCGTAACGATTTGTTGTGCGCCACCACGCTTTTCCCGACCAGTGTGCCGACCAGTGCTCCCGCCAGGATATCCGATGCAAAATGCGCGCCATGGTAGCTGCGCGCAACGCCGACCAGGCCGGCGACCGAATAGGATGCGCAAGCCACCCAGGTTTCTTCATAGTGGCTGGAGATGACCGAGGCCAGCGCGAAGGCCTCGGTGGTGTGGCCGGAAGGGAACGATGAGTTCGATGAATAACTCAGGCTGAACGGATGAAGATGGGCGACACCGAGATTCTCGCGCGGCCGTGCGCGGCCGGTGACGAATTTGATCGCGGGCGTAATGATGCCGCTGGCGATGATGCTGGCAGTCAGGCCGTCCTGCGCGACGGCTGTTGCGGTTTCGTTGTTCCCGATCGCACCGGCCAGGTAAAAGCCGCCTAGCACACCCACGGAATACTGTGCACCGAAACGTTCTATATTGCGCATGAAACGGTTGTCGTTGGGTGTGTGGCGGGCCATTTCGTCACGGACAGGGCCGTCGGCTATCGCGGCGATGCCGATTACACCAACCGCGGCGAGCCCCAGATATTGCCATTCCGGCTTCTGCCAGCGGGTTGGTGCGGTGAGGACGTGTTGGGCATCGTCCAGCAGTATTGCCGGATAAGAGTAGGACGGGGTGTCGTCTGCCCGGGCCGTGCCGACAAGCAGCACCACCAGGACAGTCGCTGGCAGAAACTCACGGGCGTGACGCAGAGCTGTACAGGAACCGGCAGTGCGAATCATGCAACTGTGGTCCTCAGTCGCGAAAATTCTGGTATTGCAACGGGAAGTCGGTGATGGTTTTCTTGACGAACGCGATCGCTTCCTGCAGGTCATCGCGGTTCTTGCCGGTGACGCGCACGGTATCGCCCTGGATGCTGGCCTGCACCTTGAGTTTGCTGTCCTTGAGATGCTTGACGATCTTTTTCGCCAGTTCGATTTCAACGCCTACTTTTACTTCGCAACTGCGCTTGACCTTGTTGCCGCTGACTTTCTCGATCTTGTCGCTGATCTCCAGACACTTGATGTCCACGCCGCGTTTGGTCAGCTTGCCGTTTAAAATATCCTGCACCTGATCCAGCTGGAAATCATTGTCGGCACAGACCGTCAGTTTGAGTTCGGCTTGTTCCACCCGTGCATCCGAACCCTTGAAATCAAAGCGGGTGCTGACTTCCTTGTTGGTTTGTTCGAGGGCATTTTTGACTTCGGTCTTGTCTACTTCTGAAACGATGTCGAAGGTTGGCATGGTGTACTCCTGGTAAAAAATGAAATGCAAAGGCTGTCCACGGAAAACACGAAAGTCATGAACAAAACCAGAATTAAAATGAAAGCATCTGTAAGGTTGACATGCAAAAAAACTTATCTAACCGACAAAATTGACAGCTTTAAATTTCGATTTCGTGCCTTCCGTGTTTTTCGTGGGCAGAATTCTTTTAACCGAAACTGCAAACGTAGTTGACTACATCATTGGCTTCGATTACAAAACGGCCATTGGCGGGAATCGAGAACTGGTCGCCTGCGGTATAAGTTTTGAACTCCGGTTCGTCACCGATCTTCACGCGGCATGTCCCGGAGGTAATTTCCATCAGCTCGGGTGTACTGACATTGAAGGTCAGCGTGCTGGGCAGGATTACGCCCACAGTCTTGCGCGTTCCATCGGCAAACTTTACCGAATGCGACACGCATTTTCCGTCGAAAAACACATTGCCTTTTTTTTCCACGGCGACGTTATCGAATTGCGACATGATGTTTCCTTCCCTGGGTTTGGTTAATTGGGTTGTTCGCCGGCCTTTACGCCTTTTTGGTAAGCAACATAAATGTAAACGGGGATACCCAAGTCACCAAGCTGCCTCTCGACCAGCGGTTTGACCTCGTTCCAGTCCAGACCGGTCATTCCGCAAGCCAGGCGCGGCAATGCAACACTGCCGACTTTTTCCTGCTGGACGAATTCGCGCAGGGCATGCAGGGAGCGATTCACGTGACTGAGTTTGGCACGCCCGGGTTTGCTGCCGTGATCGTATGCGGCATCCTGAGTGAACAAATTGACGATGTAACGTCCATCGGAACTCATCCATGACCAAGCGCCGCCGGACTTGGGATGTTTTGTCTGGCAGTAGTGGCGGAAGTCCTTGTACATCGCCGGCATGCGTTCGCGCAGTTGCAGTGCCAGGCCATGGTGGAAATCGTCGTTGGGCGCGACACCCTGGGCGATGACTTTTGCACTACTGAATAGAATGTCCCCGCTCAGTTCGTGGATCACGATCTTTCCCCCGGAAAATTTCAGTGATTATTTCCGCTTGTGCAGATTCGCCGCGATACGCAGGCGCAGCGCATTCAGTTTGATGAAACCCGCCGCGTCTTTCTGATCGTATGCGCCCTTGTCGTCTTCGAAGGTGGCGATGGTCGGATCGAACAGCGAATCGGTCTTCGAATCGCGTCCCGCCACGATCACGTTGCCCTTGTACAACTTGAGACGTACCCAGCCGTTGACGGTCTGCTGGGTATGGTCGATCAGGGTTTGCAGCGCGAGACGTTCCGGAGACCACCAGTAACCGTTGTAGATCATCGAGGCGTAGCGGGGCATCAGATCGTCTTTCAAGTGCGCCACTTCGCGATCCAGCGTGATCGATTCGATGGCACGGTGCGCCTTGAGCATGATGGTTCCGCCCGGTGTCTCGTAGCAGCCGCGCGACTTCATGCCGACGTAGCGGTTTTCCACCAGATCGAGACGGCCGATGCCGTGCTTGCTGCCGAGTTCGTTCAGTTTGGCCAGCACCTGTGACGGTGTCATCTTTGCGCGGTTTACTGCCACGATATCGCCATTTTTGAACTCGATGTCCAGGTATTCTGGCGCATCCGGCGCGTTTTCGGGCGACACAGTCCAGCGCCACATCGATTCCTCTGCTTCTGCAGCCGGGTCTTCAAGATGGCGGCCTTCGAAGGAGATGTGCAACAGGTTTGCATCCATCGAATAAGGAGAGCCGCCTTTTTTGTGTTTCATGTCGATTTCTATGCCGGCCTTTTCAGCATAAGCCATCAGCTTTTCGCGCGACAACAGGTCCCATTCACGCCATGGCGCGATGACCTTGATGTTGGGATTCAACGCATAGGCGCCCAGTTCGAAACGCACCTGGTCGTTGCCCTTGCCGGTCGCGCCGTGCGAGATAGCCTGGGCACCGGTCTTGTCGGCAATCTCAATCAGGCGCTTGGCAATCAGCGGACGCGCGATCGATGTACCGAGCAGATATTCGCCCTCATAAACGGTGTTGGCGCGAAACATCGGGAATACGAAGTCGCGTACGAACTCTTCGCGCAGGTCGTCGATGAAGATATTTTCCGGCTTGATGCCGGATTTCAGCGCCTTCTGCCGGGCCGGCTCCAATTCCTCTCCCTGGCCGAGATCGGCGGTGAAGGTGACCACTTCGCATTGGTAGCTATCCTGCAGCCACTTCAGGATGACCGAGGTATCCAGTCCGCCGGAGTAGGCAAGTACAACTTTTTTGATGTCAGACATGTTTATTCTCAACCGGGTTAATCAATCATTAATTCAAATGCAACGACAAATCCCACTACCACCATGACCGCCAGGCCAAGCAGGAAAATCACATCAGCCAGGCGCTCGTACTTTTCCGCCAGCATCGGGCGCCTGATGGAAAAATACGACAGCATCGCACTGCTTAAAAAGAGCAGGCTATCCAGAGCCAGCAAATCGTTCACATGCCTGCTGATGCTGTGCTTCGGAATCAGATGAGCCAGACTGATGACCGTCATGCACACCCCGATCATGGTGGCCGATGATGGCAGGATATGATCGGCCAGCCGGCCTTCCTTGTTGCGGCCCGTATCGGATTTTTGAGGCGATTCCTGGTTCATGCTGGTTTATTCCCGGTATAAATTACCAGTCAGCGCATTGTGCGCAGCTGGGTTTGCGCGCAAATAGACAGCATCTTCCGTGAATTGTTTCGTTTATCCGTTCAATTTTTCCAACAGCAAATATTCCATTAGCGCTTTTTGTGCGTGCAGTCTGTTTTGGTTGCGGCCACTGCTGCGCGGTTTAACCAGCGGCTTGGCTGGCGTTGTTTGCCAGTTTCGCCGATTGGCTATGCAGAGCTAACTTGCTGCGCAAGTGAGCCTACGCCGAAACAGACCACACTCTTTCCAAGTTGTTTCATCTAACTATTCACCTTACCGAGCAGCAAATATTCCATCAGCGCTTTCTGTGCGTGCAGTCTGTTTTCAGCTTCATCCCACACCACGCTTTGCGGGCCGTCCATCACGCCGGCGGAGACTTCCTCTCCGCGGTGTGCGGGCAGGCAGTGCATGAACAGCGCATCTTTTGCGGCGATGCTCATCATCTCTTCATCCACCTGCCAGTCGGCAAAATCTTTCATGCGTTCTTCATTTTCCGCCTCGAAGCCCATTGAGGTCCAGACATCAGTGGTCACCAGATCGGCGCCGCGCGCGGCTTCCATCGGATCGGCGAATTCTTCATAGTGGTCTGCGCCGAACAGTCCGGCGCGTTCCGGTTCGACTTCATAGCCCGGCGGGGTGGAGACATGCACGTTGAAATTGAGTATCTCCGCAGCCTGCAGCCAGGTGTTGCACATGTTGTTGGAGTCACCTATCCATGCCACGGTCTTGCCCTGTATCGAGCCGCGTTGCTCAATGTAGGTGTAGATGTCCGCGAGGATCTGGCAGGGATGGTATTCGTTGGTCAGACCGTTGATCACCGGCACACGCGAGTTCGCGGCAAAGCGCTCGATGATGGATTGTTCGAAGGTGCGGATCATCACGATATCGGACATGCGCGAGATAACCTGCCCGGCATCTTCCACCGGTTCGCCGCGGCCCAATTGGGAATCGCGCGTATTCAGGTAGATCGCCGAACCGCCCAGTTGCTGCATGCCGGCCTCGAAAGACAGGCGCGTGCGCGTGCTGGCTTTCTCGAAAATCATCACCAGGGTGCGGTCGGTCAACGGCCAATGCTGCTGGTAGGACTTGAATTTCTGCTTGATGATGCCGGTGCGCGCGAACAGGTATTCATACTCCCCGCGTGTGAAGTCCTTGAATTGCAGGAAATGCTTTACTGTCACAGGCGGGATTACTGACATGACTCTATTCCGATCCGGATTGCAAAAAAACTTTTATCAACGGGCACAGGATATCCAGCAGTTGTTGCGCTTCGTCCTGTGTCATGATCAGTGGCGGCAACAAACGGATCACGCTGTCCGCGGTGACGTTGATCAGCAGTCCTTTGGCGAGCGCGAGTTTGACCAGATCGCCACAGGGCCGGTCGAGTTCTATGCCTATCATCAATCCCTGACCGCGAATCTCCTTGACGCCGCCTATGTCCTGCAGGGCAGTAGCGAAGCCCTGTCGAATATAGCGACCGAGACTGTCGGCATGAGCCAGCAATTTATCCTGCTCCAGAATATCCAGCGTAGTCAGGCCTGCGGTACAGGCCAGCGGATTGCCACCGAATGTCGAGCCATGGTTGCCCGGCTGGAAAATGTCCGCCGCCTTGCCGGCGGCGAGACATGCGCCTACGGGCACGCCCGAACCCAGCCCTTTGGCGACCGTCATCACGTCGGGCAGTATCCCGCTATGTTGGTAGGCAAACCACTGACCGGTGCGCCCGATGCCGCTTTGCACCTCGTCCAGCATCAGCAGCCAGCTCTGTTCGTCGCAAATATTGCGCAGTTGCTGCAGATAAGCAATGTCCAGCGTGCGGATACCGCCTTCGCCCTGTATCGGTTCGACCAGTACCGCAACCACGTTGCGATTGTGCTGTGCAACCTGACGGATCGCCTCCAGGTCATTGTAGGGTACGCGTACAAAACCGCTGACCAGCGGCTCGAAACCGGCCTGTACCTTGCGGTTGCCGGTGGCGGAAAGGGTCGCCAGCGTGCGCCCGTGGAATGCCTTTTCCATCACGATGATGGCGGGCGCTTCGATACCCTGCTTGTGGCCGTACATGCGCGCCAGTTTGATCGCGGCTTCGTTCGCTTCGCAGCCGGAATTGCAGAAGAACACCTCCTGCATCTTGCTTAGACTGCACAGTTTGTCGGCGAGCCGTTCCTGCCCGTTCACCTGATAAACGTTGGAACAGTGGATCAACTGGCCGATCTGTTCGCCAAGCGCCGCGGTGAAGCGGGGATGCGCGTGACCCAGTGTGTTTACGGCGATGCCCGCCAGGCCGTCCAGGTAGCGCTTTCCTTCTGTATCCCACAGCCACGCACCTTCGCCGCGCACGAAAGCGACGGGAAGGCGGGCATAAGTATTCATTACATGTGACATAAAATAATGACGGCGGACCAGCCGCCGTTCAGAGTGAATCAAAGTGCGTATATTGAGCCAAACAGCCCCGACCATGCAAGAAAAACATCGGTGCCGAAAAACAAACAAGCCGACATCGCTGTCGGCTTGATGATACTACCAGCCATTCCACTAAGCCGTAAAAAGACGCCGTCTAATATCTGGTTATGTGTGGTACACCAAAGGGCTAAGCGTTGAAGATTACGGTGCTTAAGCCATTGCCTTGATGGCCGCAGAAAGACGGCTCTTGTGGCGAGCTGCCTTGTTCTTGTGAATGATTTTCTTGTCTGCGATGCTGTCTACAGTGCTGACGGAAGACTGGTATACGACTTGAGCAGCGGCCTTGTCGCCGGCGGCAATCGCCTTGATGACCTTCTTGATCGCGGTGCGCAATTCCGAGCGCAGACCGCTGTTCTGAGCGTTCTGTTTAACTGCCTGACGTGCACGCTTGCGGGCTTGTGCGCTATTTGCCATGACTACTCCTTGAAAATTCGGTGAAGCGAAAAGTGAAATTCGGTACGACGAAAGGCGCGCATTCTAGTGACTTACGCGCATTTTTGCAAATCTTTTTACCTTCCCGCCCCCGGTCGGGCGGGATCATTGCCGGTGTTATGATACGCAACGTTTTGAATACCATGCTTTGATACCGTATGAATCTACTTAAATCCCTGGCCACGATCAGTAGCCTGACGCTGGTTTCGCGCATTCTTGCTTTTGCGCGCGATGTGCTGATCGCCAGGATATTCGGTGCAGGCATGGCGACCGATGCCTTCTTTGTCGCGTTCAAGCTGCCCAACCTGCTGCGCCGCCTGTTCGCGGAGGGTGCGTTTTCCCAGGCATTCGTGCCTATCTTCGGCGAATACAAGAACCGCCGCGGACATGAAGAAACCCAATTGCTGGTCGATCATGTCACCACCATGCTGGCCATTATCCTGTTTGCGGTGACGCTGATCGGCATCATCGCCGCGCCGATACTCGTATATATCAGCGCGCCCGGCTTCCTCAAGGATACCGCGAAGTTCGACCTGACCGTGCAATTGCTGCGCATCACCACACCGTACATCTTCTTCATTTCCCTGGTGGCGGTATCGGCAGGTATTCTCAGTACCTATAACAAATTCTGGGTGCCGGCATTCGCACCCATACTGCTCAATCTGTGCTTTATCGGCGCCGCACTGTGGCTGGCGCCGTATTTCGACCCGCCCATTCTGGCGCTGGCCTGGGCGGTATTTATCGCGGGTATCGTGCAACTTGCGTTTCAGATTCCTTTCCTTAAAAAGATCGGCATGCTGCCGAATATCCGCCTCAGTCTTAAGGATGCGGGAATGCGGCGCGTGATCAGGCAGATGGGGCCGGCGGTGTTCGGTGTGTCCATCGCGCAGATCAGCCTGA
>JBDTCC010000083.1:0-6860 GCA_039923775.1 Gallionella sp.
ATTGGATGAATCAAAGCGAAGAAGTTAAGCTGCTGCAATGGCCCAACTTCTTGGCTGACGTGTTTGGGCACAAAGCCGACAACCTTGATTAAACCAGTTCCTTAAAAAACTGTGTAATCGCCAGCACCCGCTGTTTCAACTCCCCATACTTCAATTCAATCCGCAGTTTGTCCTGTCCCGCCATTTTGATATGACGCTTGCTCTGGATTAGTGTGATGATTTTCATCGGGTTTATCGGTGGATCAGGCACGAACTGGATCACGATGGCTTCGCTGGAAGCGTCCACCTTGCTGATGCCGAGCGGACGGGCCGCGATGCGCAGGCGATGACTGTCGAGCAGTGTTTGCGCGGGCTCGGGCAACAGGCCGAAGCGATCGATCAGTTCCTGGTGCAGGTCGTCAAGTTCATCCTGCGTGCTGCAGTTGGCGAGGCGCTTGTAGATGACCAGTCGCTGGTGGATGTCGCCGCAATATTCATTGGGTAATAGCGCGGGGGTGTGCAGATTGATCTCGGTGGTGACACCCAGAGGGTGCGCCATGTCCGGTTCCTTGCCCTGGCGCAGGGAGGCGACTGCGGCATTCAGCATGTCAGCGTACAGGCTGAAACCGATCTCCTGCATTTCTCCGCTCTGTGATTCACCGAGCACCTCGCCCGCGCCGCGTATCTCGAGATCGTGCATGGCGAGGTAAAAGCCGCTGCCGAGTTGCTCCATTGCCTGGATCGCTTCGAGGCGTTTTTTCGCCTGCGCGGTGAGTGCTTCGGTTTCCACCAGCAGATAGGCATAGGCCTGATGGTGCGAACGCCCGACACGGCCGCGCAGCTGGTGCAGTTGGGCCAGCCCGAAACGGTCGGCGCGGTTCATGATGATGGTGTTCACGGTGGGGATGTCGATGCCGGTCTCGATGATGGTGGTGCACAACAGCACATTGAAACGCTGCTGGTAAAAGTCGCGCATCACCTGTTCCAGATCGCGCTCGCCCATCTGCCCGTGGGCCACGCGGATGCGTGCTTCCGGCAGCAGCGCGTTCAGTTTTTCCGCCATGTTGGCAATGGTGTCCACTTCATTGTGCAGGAAATACACCTGTCCGCCGCGCTTCAGTTCGCGCAGCACCGCCTCGCGGATGACGCCGTTGCTGGTCTGTGCAACGAAGGTCTTGATTGACAACCGGCGTTGCGGCGCTGTGGCGATGATGGAGAAATCGCGCAGGCCTTCCAGCGACATCGCCAGCGTGCGCGGGATCGGTGTGGCGGTCAGTGTCAGCACGTCCACCTCGGCGCGCAGCGCTTTCAGCTTCTCTTTCTGCTGCACGCCGAAGCGATGTTCCTCGTCAATGATGACCAGCCCGAGGTTGCGGAACTTCACACCTTTCTGGATCAGCTTGTGCGTGCCGATGATGATGTCCAGCCTGCCGTCTTCCATGTCCTTTAGCGCCTGCGTCTGTTCTTTCGCGGACCGAAAGCGCGACAGTTCGGCGATCTTGATGGGCAGGTCGGCGAAACGGTCGGAGAAATTCTGGAAATGCTGTTCGGCCAGCAGCGTGGTGGGCACCAGCACCGCCACCTGCTTTCCGTCCATCGCGGCGACGAACGCGGCGCGCAGTGCGACCTCGGTCTTGCCGAAGCCGACATCGCCACAGATCAGCCTGTCCATTGGCTTGCCGGATTGCAGGTCGTTGACGACCGCCTCGATCGCCGCGGCCTGGTCGGGTGTTTCCTCGAAACCGAATCCGGCGGCGAATGCCTCGTAATCGTGCGGGTTTACCTTGAAGGCGTGGCCTTTGCGCGTCGCGCGCTGTGCGTAAAGATTCAGCAATTCGGCTGCGGTGTCGCGCACCTGCTGCATTGCACGGCGTTTCGCCTTGTCCCATGCCGTTGTGCCCAGTTTGTGCAACGGCGCGGTTTCCGCCGCACCACCGCTGTAGCGGCTGATTACATGCAGCTGCGCTACCGGTACGTAGAGTTTGTCGGAACCGGCATATTCAAGCAGCAGAAATTCGTTTTCGCCTTCGCCGAGGTCGAGATTGACCAGTCCCTCGTAGCGCGCAATACCGTGCAGTTCGTGGACCACAGGATCGCCGACCTTGAGTTCGGACAAATCGCGCAGCATACCCTCGACGTTGCTTTTTTTCGCGGCGCGCGCGGCACGGCTGCGCGGTTGTGCCGCGTAAAGTTCGGTCTCGGTGACGATGGCAATGTTCTGGTCCGGAAGGACAAAGCCGGATTGCAGCGCGGCGACGCATAGCATGAACTTTTCATTCCCAGCGAGGAACTGCGCATAACTTTCGCACGGCACCGGCGACAGACCGTATTCGTGCAGATAGTCTCCCATGATCTCGCGCCTACCCAGGCTGTCGGCCAGGAGCAGCGTGCGGCCGTTGAAGTTTTGCAGGTACTGCGCGAAAGCCTGGGTCGGGATATCGGCGCGGCGGTTTACCGCGATATCGGGTAAGGGTACGACGGGGCAGGGGGTGAGCGTCGCGCCGTTTTCGCCGGCGACGATGTCCAGCCGCGCAAAATCCTTCATGTGTATAAAGAACTGTTCTGCATCGAGGAACAGTTCCTTGGGTTCCAGTAGCGGACGCTGCGGATCGCCCCTGAGCAGGTTGTAGCGGGACGCGGTATCTTTGCCAAAAGTGGCGATGGCCTCGTTCACATCGTGGTGCAGGCACAGTGTGGCATTTGCGGGCAGATAGTCGAACAACGTGGCGGTACGCTCGAAGAACAGCGGTAGGTAATACTCGATGCCTGCCGGCGCGTTGCCCTTGCTGACGTTCTTGTAGATGTGCGACCGGGAGGGATCGCCCTCGAAGCGTTCGCGGAAACTCTCGCGGAAACGCGACTGGCCGGCATCGTCGAGCGGAAATTCACGTGCCGGCAACAAACGGATTTCAGGCACCGGATACAGGGTGCGCTGCGTGTCCACATCGAAGGTGGCGATGGTCTCGATCTCGTCGTCGAACAGATCGATGCGGTACGGCAGCACGCTGCCCATCGCAAACAGGTCGATAATGCCGCCGCGCACGCAATATTCGCCGGGTGAAAGCACCTGCTGTACATGACTGTAGCCGGCAAGCGTCATCTGTTCGCGAAATTTGGCCAGGTCGAGTTTTTCGGCGCGTTTGAGGAAGAAGGTATAGGCAGCCAGGTATTCCACCGGCGGCAGCGGGTACAGCGCGGTGGTCACCGGCACCACCAGCACGTCGCAGGACAGACTGTGCACATGATGCAGCGTCGCCAGCCGTTCGGAGATCAGGTCCTGATGCGGCGAAAAGTGATCATAGGGCAGGGTTTCCCAGTCAGGCAGCAGATGCACGCGAAGTTCGGGGCCGAAGAATGGGATTTCTTCCACCAGTCGCTGTGCTTCCTGGGCATTGGCGGCAATCACGACAAGTGGCTGCGCGAGGGTAACGGCGGAGCCGTTGGGTACCACGCGGCGTCCCCCCTGCGGGTACTGGGCGGCGTATTGTGCCAGCGCCAGTGCATCGGACGAGCCGGTCAATCCGGTATAGCGGGGGCGGGAATGGGAAGATGAGAGCAACATGACAACAGCCGAAAACAAAGGCGAGCATTATAAGCCAAGCGCGCAGGCAAACTTTTAATTTACAATCACACCATGACTGAATTTCACGCTTTGGTTCCTGCTGCCGGATTCGGTGCACGCATGGAGCACGAACTGCCCAAGCAGTACCTGCCGCTGGCAGGACAGCCGATGATCGCGCACGCGTTGGATACATTATGTTCCAGCCCGGATATATCGACCGTGTTCGTCATACTGGCTCCGGACGATAAGATGTTCCACACCCATGACTGGTCGCGTTTCGGCGACAAGCTGCAACCGCTCTTTTGCGGCGGGGAAAGGCGTTCGGATACAGTGCTGAACGGGCTGATCGCCTCAGAGCTGGAGCCGGACGACTGGGTGCTGGTGCATGACGCGGCGCGTCCCTGCCTGACCCATGCGCACCTGGCCGGGCTGATTGCCGCATTGCGTGACGATGCGGTGGGCGGCATTCTTGCGGTACCGGTGGCGGATACGCTGAAGCGTGCCGATGACCTGGACCGGATCCTGCGTACCGAGAATCGCGAGCACTTGTGGCAGGCGCAAACACCGCAGATGTTTCGTGCCGGACTGCTGGCGCAGGCATTGCAACAGCCCGGCAGTTTTACCGACGAGGCCTCGGCGGTCGAGGCGCTGGGCTTGCAGCCAAAACTCGTGCCGGGCACCTCATCCAATTTCAAGGTTACCTATCCGCAGGATAGGCTGCTTGCGGAATTGCTGCTTACCCAACAGGGAAAATGAACATGCGTATCGGTCAGGGTTACGATGTCCATCAGCTGGCCGAAGGCCGCAAGCTGATCATCGGCGGGGTGGATATCCCGCATGGAAAAGGGCTGCTCGGGCACTCTGACGCGGATGTGCTGCTGCACGCGATCTGCGATGCGCTGCTCGGTGCTGCGGCACTGGGCGATATCGGACGGCATTTCTCCGACAGCGACGCAAAATTCAAGAATATCGACAGCCGTATCCTGCTGCGTGAAACGCTGCATCTGGTGCGCGAACAGGGTTTCCGCGTCGGCAACGTGGATGCAACCATCATCGCGCAGGCACCGAAGATGGCACCGCATATCTTCCAGATGGTGGAGAACATCGCCGCCGATCTTCGCGTGGAGAAAAGTGCCGTCAATGTGAAGGCAACCACCACTGAAAAGCTCGGCTTTGCCGGACGCGGCGAGGGGATCGCGGCACAGGCAATCGTTCTGCTGCTGGCGGACTGATGCGCATATTGGCCCTGGACACCTCCACCGAATACTGTTCGGTCGCGCTGTGGCACGACAGCGCCGTGATCGAACGTTGCGAACTGGCCGGACAAAAGCATTCCGAGCTGTTGATCGATATGCTGGACGCGTTGTTGAATGATGCAGGGATCAGGCTGGCGCAGGTTGATGGTATCGCTTACGGGAAAGGACCCGGTTCGTTCACCGGCGTGCGTATTGCCTGCGGTGTGGCACAGGGGCTGGCATTCGGGGCAAATCTTTCCGTGGCCGGCATCTGCACGCTGGAGGCATTGGCTGAAGCATCAGGCAGACCGCGCGTGATTGCTGCACTCGATGCGCGCATGGGTGAAATTTATCACGCGGCATACGAAAAACAGGAGGGTGTCTGGACGACGGTGAGCGAGCCGTGTTTGTGTAAACCGGAAGATGCACCAAAGGTAGGCAATCTGCTATCCGCTAAAGCGAATGCAGAATTGACACCACCACCGGTCCCGGGCGACAACTGGTTCGGCGCGGGTAGCGGCTTTGTCACGCATGGGAATGCACTGAATGAACGCTATGTCGGACAGTTGCTTGGCGTTGATGCAACCATGGTGCCGCAGGCCGCAGTGATAGCCGCACTTGGCGCGGTACAGTTTCTTGCCGGCAACGGCGTGGATGCCGCACAGGCCCTGCCGCTGTATCTGCGCGACAAGGTGGCGCTGAAAACCAGCGAAAGAGTCAAGCGTTAGAACAATGGCAATGCGTGCGATGACCCCGGAAGATTTGGATGCGGTATTCGCGATCGAGCAGGCGGTGCAGTCTTATCCATGGACGCGCGGCAATTTCACCGATGCACTGGAGAATGGTTATTTTTGTCATGTAGATGAGGCGGATGGCGGGATCAGGGGTTATGCGGTGCTGATGCCGGTCATGGATGAGGCGGAATTATTGAACATCGGCGTGGCGGCAGATCGACAGCGCAGGGGTGTGGGGCGTGCGATGTTGCTCGAAATGCTCGACATGGCATGCGGTAAGAATATGATCAGGGTGTTTCTCGAAGTTCGTGCGTCCAATACCGCGGCGCTGGCCTTGTATCGTAGCGCCGGTTTCGTCGAGTTTGGCTTGCGCAAGGGTTATTACAGGAATGCCGCCGGCGGCGAAGATGCGATCACGATGGCGTGCAGATTGACGGGAGAGATTGATGGATAGGCGGGAAGCGATACTGCGCGAGTTGAATCTCTACCCGCAGTGGAGACGGCGGGAATTACCGGGCTCCATCACGACCGGTGACCTGCCTGCTCAGGATGCCGTCGTTCAACCTGATCCTTCGGCATCAATCACGACCAGAGACTCAGCCGAAGCACGTAAAGTAGAAATGCCGGTCGTCCCGGTCGAGCAACGGGAACCGAAAAAAAACGAAACCCCGGAAAAAGACAAAGAGGCTCCCGCCGTTTCCCAGGTATCCGACGCCGAAGGACTCGACTGGCCACAATTGAAGCAACGGGTGAAAGCATGCACGATCTGCAAGTTGCGCGCGGGATGCACGCAAACAGTGTTGGGCATGGGTGATGAAAGCGCCGACTGGCTGTTCGTGGGGGAAGGACCGGGTGCGGATGAGGATGCACTGGGTGAACCATTCGTGGGACAGGCGGGCAAATTACTGGACAACATGCTGTTGTCGATCAAGCTGAAACGCGGCAACAACGTGTACATCGCGAACATCGTCAAGTGCCGACCGCCGGGTAACCGTAACCCCGAAGCCGATGAGATCGCCTCTTGCCTGCCCTATCTGCAACGCCAGATTGAATTGATCCGGCCCAAGGTGATCATCGCGCTGGGCAAGGTGGCGTCGAATGCGCTGCTTGGCCGGGACGCGACCCTCGCCAGTCTGCGCGGCAAGTCGCACGACTATCGCGGGACTCCATTGATCGTGACCTATCACCCGGCGTACCTGCTGCGCAGCCCTTCGGAAAAGGCAAAGGCGTGGCAGGATCTGTGTCTGGCGGTTCAGATGACAGACGGTAAAATTAACTGAGTGAAGAATTTATTTAAGGTGTGGTATGACAGACAAAGATAGTGGTTTGAAAGTGCTTGTGGTGGAAGAC
>JBDTCC010000084.1:0-82624 GCA_039923775.1 Gallionella sp.
GCCATGCCCGCGATCCATATGTTGATCGCGGGCATGGCCCGCTCCTACAAAAACCTCATCAACGAACATAGTGCCCGCTCCTACAAAACCAAAGATGTGGAATTTCATAACGAACGAAGTTCATAACGGAGAGATCAGCACGCTGTCGCGCAGTTTCTTCAACTGGTCGCGAAATTCGGTGGCTTTCTCGAACTCCAGATTTTTCGCGGCTTGCAGCATGGCCTTTTCCAGCCGGGTAATTTCTTTGGACACTTCCTTCGGACTCATCGCCAGGTATTTCGCCTGTTCCTGTTCGGCTTTTTGTTGCGCGTGCGCGGCTTCCGGTTCGTACATGCCTTCGATGATGTCCTTGATGCGCTTCTGCACACCCAGCGGGGTGATGTTGTTGGCGAAATTGTGCGCGACCTGTTTGATGCGGCGGCGCTCGGTTTCGTCGATGGCGCGTTTCATCGAGCCGGTGATCCGGTCCGCGTACAGGATTGCCTTGCCGTTGATGTGGCGCGCGGCACGGCCGATGGTCTGGATCAGCGAGCGCTCGGAGCGCAAAAAGCCTTCCTTGTCGGCGTCGAGAATCGCGACCAGCGACACCTCGGGGATGTCCAGGCCCTCGCGCAGCAGGTTGATGCCGACCAGCACATCGAACATGCCCAGACGCAGGTCGCGGATGATCTCGACGCGCTCCACGGTCTCGATGTCGGAATGCAGGTAGCGCACCTTGATGCCGTGCTCGGTAAAATAATCGGTGAGTTGTTCCGACATGCGCTTGGTCAGCGTGGTGACCAGCACGCGTTCGCCCTTCTCAACACGCAGCCTGACCTCGGACATCAGGTCGTCCACCTGGTTGATCGCGGGTCGCACTTCGATCTGCGGATCGATCAGGCCGGTGGGTCGCACCACCTGCTCGACCACCTGGCCGGCGTGTTCCGCCTCGTACACCGACGGGGTCGCGGAAACGAACACGCTCTGGCGCATGATTTTTTCGAATTCGTCGAAGCGCAGCGGACGGTTGTCCATCGCGGACGGCAGGCGAAAACCGTAGTTGACCAGATTCTCCTTGCGCGCGCGGTCGCCTTTGTACATGGCACCGATCTGCGGCATCATCACATGGCTTTCGTCCATGAACATCAGCGCGTTAGGCGGCAGGTAATCGATCAGTGTGGGCGGTGGTTCGCCGGCCTTGCGCCCGGACAGGTGGCGTGAATAATTTTCGATGCCCTTGGTGAAGCCGATCTCGTTGAGCATCTCCAGGTCATGGCGGGTGCGCTCCGCGATGCGCTGCGCCTCGACCAGTTTATTTTCGCGCTGATAGAACGCGATGCGCTCGGCCAGTTCGACCTTGATGGTTTCGATCGCTGACACCACGGTGCTGCGCGGCGTGACGTAATGACTGGACGGATAGACGGTGTAACGCGGCACTTTTTGCAGGATGCGGCCGGTGAGCGGATCGAACAGCGACAGGGTTTCCACCTCGTCGTCGAACAGCGTGACGCGCAGTGCATCCTCGCCGCTCTCGGCCGGAAAGATGTCGATCACGTCACCGCGCACGCGGAACTTTCCGCGCGAAAAATCGATCTCGTTGCGCTCGTACTGCATCTCGATCAGGCGCTTGATCACGTCGCGCTGGTGCATCTTTTCGTTGCGGCGCAGGTGCAGGATCATGCCGTGGTAATCAACCGGGTCGCCGATACCGTAGATCGCCGAGACGGTCGCGACGATCACGCAGTCCTCGCGTTCCAGCAGCGCCTTGGTTGCGGACAGGCGCATCTGTTCGATCTGCTCGTTGATGCTGGAATCCTTCTCGATGAACACGTCACGCGACGGCACGTAGGCTTCTGGCTGGTAGTAGTCGTAATAGGAGACGAAATACTCGACCGCGTTCTCGGGAAAGAAATCGCGCAACTCGGAATACAGTTGCGCCGCCAGTGTCTTGTTCGGTGCCATTACCATCGCCGGTCGGCCGAGCTGGGCGATCACGTTGGCCATGGTGAAGGTCTTGCCCGAGCCGGTCACCCCGAGCAGCGTCTGGTATGACAAACCGTCGCGTATGCCCTCGACCAGCTGCGCGATGGCCGCGGGCTGGTCGCCGGCAGGCTCGAACGGCTGGTGCAGGCGATAGGGACTATTGGGGAAGGTTTTGATGGCCATGGTCAGTCATGCATTGTATAGGCAAAGATTGATTTGCCAAAAAACAAAGTTGACGTCACGATGCCACTTGAGAAAATTTTCGGCAACCTCGTTATGACCCATTCGCGATCCGGTAACATTGCTCTCAACCAGCCCGAAAATTTGCACGCGCTGCTGCTCGACTCGCTCGAAGCGCAAATCGCCGTAATCGACAGAGCCGGCAACATTATTTATGTCAACCGGACGTGGGATGCTTTCGGAATTGAAAACGGGATGGCATCGGGATCATTCGGCGCAGGCAGCAATTACCTGGATGTGTGTAAAACCCCGCTTGCCCGCAGTGACATGCACGCCAAAGATGCGATGCAGGGTCTGCGTGAGGTTCTGGAAGGCAAGCGCGCTTCTTACTACTACGAGTATCCCTGCCACAGTCCCGAAGTAAAGCGCTGGTTCATGATGCGCATCATCCCGCTGCAAAGTCCGGCGGAAAACCTGTTCGTGATTTCGCACCACAATATCACGCAGCGCAAGCAGGCAGAAGTTAACGCGGAACACATGTCCCTGCACGATCCACTCACCGGTCTGGCCAATCGCGGATACTTCGACCAGTTGTTCAGCAACGAATGGCGGCGCAATGACCGCAACCGCACGCCGGTAAGCTTCGTGATGTTCGATCTCGATCATTTCAAGGATTATAACGATGATCTCGGGCATCCCGCCGGCGATCAATGTCTGATCAAAGTCGCAAAGGTCCTGAAGGCTTTTTCCCGCCGCCCCGGCGATCTTGCCTTCCGTTATGGCGGGGAGGAATTCGGTCTGTTTCTGGGAAATACCAGCATGGCGCAGGCGTATGCGATTGCCGAAAGGGCACGCAAGGAAATTTACGATCTTGGCATGTTCTATGGCGGGACAAAACGGATAACCGTGAGTGCGGGTGTGGCTTCTACCGTTCCCGGCCACGACTACGAATTTCTGGTCAGAGAGGCAGACAAGGCACTTTACCGTTCAAAGCAGTTGGGGCGAAACCAGACGGTCCGTGCCGACCCGAAAGCGGAATAGTATCGCGTTCTTTCCGCATCGTGCCCGTTGCAGCTCTCTTCGCCCGCTACAGAGACGAATCTGAATCCGGCGAACGAGACGGGTTGGCGCCTGCCCCGATCAAGCGACTATCCGGGCACGCAAACGTCCCAGCAAGCCCAGAAAATTTCCTGCCTGTATCTTTTCCTGCGGATCGCTGATCGGCGCGACGCTCTGGCGTTTTTGCAGTTCGGGTTGATTGCGTACCGCATGAAAACGCTCCAGCATCGATTCCAGGTTGCGTGCCAGCAGTCCTTTGCTGACCGGCTTGGGCAAAAAGCGGGTGATCTGGGCCTGGTTGATGAGTTCGATCAGGCGCGAGGTATCGTTAAATGAAGTCAGCACGATGCATTGCGTCTGCGGATTAAGCTGCTTGATGGTTTTTAGGATGTAGCCGACATTGGTTTCGCCCAGCATCAGGTCGGAGACGACGACCGACACATCCTGCTTTGCCAGCTCTTCCATGGCATGTTGCGCATCGGCGGCCCAGATGATTTCGCAACGGTCGGACAATGTCTCATGTACGGTTCTGGCGGTGGCCTCGTCGTTGTCCATGATCAGTACACGCGGCTTGGCACCTGAAGTATCCGCAGCAACAGCGGTATTTTGCTGCATTGTAAAGCTGACCTCGGCGATTGCGGCAGCCTCGGCCACCACTTTCTTCACTTGTTCGGCATCCCACGGTTTCATCAGGTAACGGAAGACTTCGCCTTCGTTGACGCTGGCGATGGAGGCCTCAATATCGGAATAACCGGTGAGCAAAATGCGCATTGTGGCGGGAGAAATATCGCGTGCCTGACGCAGCAGTTCGGAGCCGTTCATCACCGGCATGCGCTGGTCGCTGATGATCACATGCACTCGCTCATCGCGTAATATCCTGAGTGCTTCGTGCGGGTCGGTGGCCATGCGCACCTGATAGCCGCCAAAAAACAGCATGCGCAGGGAGCGCAGGATGCGTTCCTCATCGTCGACCAGAAGTAATGTGGGTGTGCTCATGATTTTCTCCCTGTGTTATGCCACGGCCTCCAGCACTGCAGGCTGCTGCACCGCCGTGGCAGGAGCTACCGGCAACTTGATGCGGAAACGGGTGCCTTCTCCGACGCGTGATTCGACATGGATTTCCCCGCCGTGCTGCTGGATGATCTGGTGCGAAATTGCCAATCCCAGACCGGTACCTTCTCCCACCGGCTTGGTGGTAAAAAACGGATCGAAGATACGCGCCAACACCTCTTCCGGCATGCCTTTTCCGTTGTCTGCCACGCTGATGTGGACAGCGCCTTCTTCAAGCCATGTCTTGATATAAAGCTTGCCCTGCCCTTCCATGGCCTGCGCGGCATTGGTAAAGAGATTGAGGAACACCTGGTTCAACTGCGAAGGGGCACAGGTGATCTTGGGCAGATCGCCCAGCTCCTTCACGACTTCCACCCTGTCCTTAAGTACATTGCGTCCGATATTGAGCGCGCTCTCGATACAGTTGTTAAGGTTCACCGCTTCCGTGGCCGCCGCATCCATGCGCGAGAAGTTCTTGAGATTGAGCACCAGTTCCGATATCTGGGCAATCCCGTACAGGGAATCATCCATCAAACCGTGCATCTCGCCCAGCATCTCACGGGCATTCATGTCGCTGCGAAACTCAACGACCTGCTGCATCTGTTCCGCGATCAGTTCATCCGTGGATTGTTCGTCCAGCAGGCCATCGACCAGTGCTTCGTAGCCGGAGATCATGGTCTGGATATGCCGGAACAGGTCCCGGCCTATTGCCACATTGTTCTGGACATAACCGAGCGGTGTGTTGATCTCGTGCGCGATACCCGCCACCATCTGACCCAGCGATGCCATCTTTTCCGATTGCACCAGGGCAAGTTGCGAAGACTTCAGCCGTCTGTTGGTCCGCTCGAGCTCACGGGTATTGGTTCCCATCTTTACCTCCATCGCATTCAGCAAGTCCATCACAAAGCCCACGCCAAGATAATTCCCCTGCCGGGTGATGATGAAATCTTCGGTGAGCGGGAACTTCATGTTGGCTGCGACATGCTGTGCGGCAACCGCCAGCGCTTGGCTGACTTCGACCAGCAACGGACTGTCATTGAGGAAGGCACTGACAGGACGCTTGCCGTGCAACTCGCGCGCATAGCGCTTGAGGTAGATGTCCATGAAGCGATAGCGGCTGATCACCCCGATCGGACGACCGTCCCGCACTACCGGCAAGGACAGCAGTTTTGAATATTTATGGTCTGAAAACAGCTCGGCTACCTCTTCCAGCGGGCAATCAGGCGAGATGCCATCAATCGCATTGATCAGCGAAGAAACATCCTCGTCTGGGTGGTTGGTCTGGCGCATACATACTCCCGAATACGGATTTCCTGAAACTTAGGGAAGGTCTGATCAAGTCGTCTCACCGGCGGAGGCCGGTGTCCAGTTGATTGAATATGCTGGATTCCGGCCTCCGCCGGAATGACAATACCGAGGTTAATCAGAGGTTCCTTAGATATTTATTTCAATCCGGATTCTATGCGCTGGATGTGACAGAAAAATTACAGTGACTGCAAAGTTGCCGAAAATCGTGATGAATCACCTGTAAACATGCCAATCCACACTTTTTGCAGCGCGAGTATAATTCGTGCTATCTCTTTACTTAACCAACCAAGGAATATCCGTGACTCTCTCCAAGCGCGTGCAGGCGATCAAACCCTCCCCAACTCTTGCCGTAACCGCACGAGCGGCGAAGCTGAAAGCCGAAGGCAAGGACATCATCGGTCTGGGCGCGGGCGAGCCAGATTTCGATACACCGCAGCACATCAAGGATGCCGCGATCGCGGCGATCAACAAGGGGTTTACCAAGTACACCGCGGTGGGCGGTACCCCGTCGCTGAAAGCGGCTGTGATCGCGAAGTTCAAGCGCGACAACGGCCTGGATTACACCGCG
This sequence comes from Gallionella sp., assembly GCA_039923775.1. GTDB lineage: Bacteria > Pseudomonadota > Gammaproteobacteria > Burkholderiales > Gallionellaceae > Gallionella. The sequence continues at coordinate 6,128 of JBDTCC010000084.1, forward strand.
AAACAGATCCTGGTGTCGTGCGGGGGCAAGCAGAGTTTTTTCAATCTCGCATTGGCGGTGATCAATCCCGGCGATGAGGTGATTATTCCCGCCCCTTACTGGGTGTCGTATCCCGACATCGTGCTGATCGCGGAAGGCAAGCCGGTGATTGTGCGGGCCGGCATAGACCAGGGCTTCAAGATGACGCCGGCCCAACTGGAAGCGGCAATCACGCCCAAAACCCGGATGATGGTGATCAATAGCCCGAGCAATCCTTCCGGTGCGGTGTATACGCTGGAAGATCTCAAGGCGCTCGGCGCGGTGTTGCGCAAGCATCCTAATATTCTGATCGCGACCGATGACATGTACGAGCATATCGCGCTCACCGATGCGAAGTTTGCCACCATCCTGAATGCCTGCCCGGACCTGTATCCGCGCACCATGGTGCTGAACGGCGTATCCAAAGCCTACGCGATGACCGGCTGGCGCATCGGCTACGCAGCCGGGCCTGAAAATATCATCACCGCGATGGAAAACGTGCAGTCGCAAAGCACGTCCAACCCGACCTCGATCTCGCAGGTGGCCGCGGAAGCCGCGCTGAACGGCGACCAGAGTTGCATCGCACCGATGCTGAAGGCGTTCCGCGAGCGGCATGTGTTCGTGGTTGAGGCGCTGAACAAGATTCCGGGGCTGAAGTGCATCATGGCGGGCGGCGCGTTCTATGCGTTCCCGGATGCCAGCGGCGCAATCACCGCGCTGCACAAAAAGGGCGTGCTGAAGGAAGCCAACGACCTCGCGCTGTCGGAATATCTGCTGGTGGAAGCCGGTGTGGCGGTGGTACCGGGCTCGGCGTTCGGCAGCGAAGGCTACATCCGCCTGTCCTTTGCCACGTCCATGGATAATCTCAAGAAAGCGCTGGAACGTATTGCGAAGGCGTTAGCGTAGGGTTTACCTTCAGACTTGCAGGAGCGGGCAGCACCCGCAGGGCTCGCTCCTGCAGCAAAACAAACCCCGTACACATGCCTGTTTAATGCGTACCTGAATCAGGGTACATAGACCAGTGTCGGGTTGTCGATCGCCCCACCCAATTGCAGGTCGGAGGTGATACCGTCATTCATCGACAAATTGACTTTCATTTTCCCCGACAACTGTTGTTTGCTGATATCAAATGTGGCGTCTGCTTTCAGCACGCCCGCATCGATCTTCACCTGCGAAAAGTGATAAACATCGTTGGCAAAGCGGAAGTTGCCGCGGAATCCGTCGTAATGTGTCCTGCCACCCGGCAGATTTTCCTTGCTACGCATGCGCGCAGTTTCAACGATGTCCAGACCGCTGATCAACCCGTTTGTGGATGTAAAGCTACCCTCCAATTCCGATGAATCTGTCAGGCCGGCCAGTTCTTTCGAATTCATTCTGAAGTGCGCCGTACCATCGATATTTCCGTCCAGCAATTTGTTGAAGCCATTCATGGCGAGATTTTTTGCGTTCAGCACACCTTCAGCATGCCAGCCTGAACGCCAGTCAATGCGTGCATTTCCCTGCACGTTACCACCCAGAATTTTGGTTTCGAATTGGTTGATCAGGAATCCGTCGCTTGTTATTTCGCCCTTTGCATCCAGTTCATCGAACTTCCAGTTGGGCAACAGGGGCAATGCACTTCCGCGCACCGTCAGGGTTGCCAGCAGCGTATTGTTCGGTGTGGCTTCGATGCCCAGCGAGTATTTTCCGGAGTTTGCATTCAATTTTGCCCGGGTGAATTTACCCGCAGAACTGAAATTCAATTCGCCTTCCACACCGGTAAGCTGAAAAACATCCGCATCCAGCGTGCCTTGAGTAATCGCGATGCGGCTCACCGGATATTGTTTGTCAGCGGCCAGCTGTTGCAACCATGCAGCCGCGTTCTTCAATGCGATGCCCCTGATTTTGACATCGTCAAAATCGACACTGTCGATCGGCTTGCTGTCGCCGAACACGCCCATCATGTCAAAATTTATTTGCGCAGTCGCGGCCTGGAATTGCTTTGCGTCGCCTATATATATCTCGCCCAGATCCAAACGCGGCGTCGGCAGGATACGGCCGGACATATAGCCCAGGTGTACCGGCTGGTGCAATCTGTCAGCAAGCATTTGCTGGACCTTGGGCATGTAATCGCGCATCGGCAACACATAGGGCACAACGAACAGCGCACCGATCAGCAGCACCAGCAGGAATATCCCCAGCTTGACCACGAACCCCACCAGTTTCCCCCATGCAAATGTTTTGCGGGGAACCCGTGCGACATGCACCGGTTTCCCGGCATGTCCGGTTTCCGGCTTTCTTTCGGCCTGACGGGCAACTTGCTCGGCATGTGCCCTGGCAGTATCTTCTGCGCGTTGTTCGGCTTCTGCCCATACCTTGGCTTGGGCATCTGCCATCTCTCTGGCTTTGGCTTCCTCAGCCACACGCTGCTGGGCGGCAATACGTTCCTGCTCTTGCCGCTTTAGCTCTTCCTTGTCGGGTTTTTGCCTGGCCGTTGGACTCGCGGCAGGCAGAGGTACATTATTTTTGGCAAGCTCTCTGACATCAGCGGGGGCATCCGCTGGTTTGGGAGATTTCGCAGTCTCGCCGGAGGATTTTGATTTCTTCGGTTCAGGCTGAGCCGCCGGCTCATCAACATTGAATGAATCAAAGGAAAATGCGTCCTGTTTCACAGCAGCGGGTGCAGATTCGGCAGGACCGGATTTTTGCACTGGCTCAGTTTTATGCTGTTGCCCGGGTTTTTTCTCCTGTTCCTCCGACTGCGGGGATTCATCGACCTGAAATGCATCAAACGAAAATCGATCCGGCTTCTCCCCGGGGGCTTCGTCTGTTTCCGAAATCGGCGCATGAATTTCTTCATTTGCATGGGCTGCTTCTTCATGAGCTTGCCGTGCTGAATGCTCTGCCGCTACCCGATCCTGCTCAGCATCTTCTTCGGCTTTTTTGCGCGCATCCGCCCTGGCTTGTGCCTCTATGCGTGCCTGCGCCTCCAACTCTTGCCTGCGCTTGGCCAGCTCAAGTTCGACCTGCATCTGCGCGGCTTCCTGTTCCGCTTTTACACGCGCGGCTTCCTGCTCAGTTTTTATGCGCGCAGCTTCCTGCTCGGCTTTGATATGGGCAGCTTCCTGCTCTGCTTTTACACGTGCTGCTTCCCTCTCCGCCTTTACGCGTGCTGCTTCCTGCTCCGCTTTCAACCTGGCGACATCGGCTTCTTTGCGTTCCCTCTCTGCGGCCTCGAGGCGCTGCTTGGCTTCCTGCTCCGCTTTTAGCTTTGCGGCTTCGAGTTCCTCGCGTACCCGCCTGGCTTCCTGTTCGGCTTTCAATTTGGCGGCCTCGGCTTCTTTCTGTTCCCTCTCCGCAGCCTCGATGCGCAGTCTGGCTTCCTGTTCCGCCTTCAGTTTCGCAGCTTCGAGTTCCTCGCGTACCCGTCTGGCTTCCTGTTCGGCTTTTGTACGCGCGGCTTCCGCTTCTCTTTGTTCCCGTGCAGCGGCCTCGAGCTTAAGCCTGACCTGTTCTTCCGCTTTGCGATGGGCCGCTTCAGCTTCCTGCTGTGCCTTTATTTTCCGTGCTTCGATTTCACGTTTTGACTTTTCTACCGCTTCGGCTGACGACACCTGGCGCGGGGATGAGGGATACCCTGACAAGAAATCCAATTCATCGGAATCTTTACCCGCTGCAGAATTTTTTTGTGGTGTAGCCATTTTGACCGGGACGACCATCTTGGGTGGCATTGCCGTCTTTGGAATTTTACCGGCGAAACTTTTATCCTGGATGAGGCCGGTTTTTTCCAGCTCATCAAACATCTCCGCCAGATTGGCCCGCATGCTGGGTGCGGAGCGTTTGCTGATTTCGCCGAACGTTGCGGATCCGTCCACCATCGACAGGGCACGTTTTATGTCGCCGGAAAGATGCGAGGTCCGGCTCTGCACCTGCTCCTCGCCTTTTTTGGTCCTGACAAAAATTGTTTTATTGTCCATGCCCCATTCTAACTGATAGCGCGTTTTAAATACGATTGTAAATCATTTCTTTATCCGTGTTCCGGGTGCATGTAACCAGTTTTTTCTCGGCGCCACTGCTGTTGCACATTCTTGATAATTGCGGCAATAATAATTTGCACATGCCCAGACTGTTTCCCGTTTTCACCGTTATGCACCATACCTGTATTCCGAGACCCATGCCGAATACGATATTTCATATCAGGATATAATTAATACAAACGCCGCAAAGCCGAGACCGAACGCAATCCAACGCAGAAAGACGAATTGAGGTTGACCGGGCAAGGCAAAATCACTATCATGCGCACCTCTTCATTCCCTGATAGCTCAGTTGGTAGAGCGACGGACTGTTAATCCGCAGGTCCCTGGTTCGAGTCCAGGTCGGGGAGCCAGATCATCAACAAGCCTCAAGGCAACACGGAGGCTTTCTCATTCCTAATAATCCTCTGCAGAATAATCGCGTTCCGTTAGGAAGATATTGCGCAAGGGTCGCCCGAACGACAGCATAATTTTTCAAGACATTTGTTCGTTTGCTATGCCGCATTCATAATATAATGCCCTGCATTGCCCAATGGCTCGAGATTACACGTTGAAATGGTACATAATAGACTTGATACCCCAATGTATATTTGGTTAAGCCATGTCAAATACAACTAGCAATGTTTGGCGTTTCATACTTGTCGTTGCGGAAATTCTGCTCATCACCCTGTTCGATTACAAGGTGGCGGCAACATACTTTTCTCTGGACGTATTGTATTGCCTGCCGGTTATTCAAGCCGCGCAAATTGGCGCAATTCGATCGATGCGCCGCTCCGACAGGCAAACATCCACAATCATAGGCGTTCTTTCTGCACTTGCCTGGAGTGTTGCTGAAGCAGCGATAATCTGGCCCACTTTTCCTCCTGTCGCATTTGCGTTGAATGTATTTACCCGTAGCGTTACTTTTACCGTGCTGGGCCGGGTAGTGGCAAAGCTATGGAAGGAGAGAGAATATTCCCGCAAGGATACGTTGACAGAACTGGCCAATCGCCTTGAATTCAATGAGAGATTTCAAGTGGAACAATTGCGCAGCGAACGATCCGGCAACCCGTATTCCCTGCTATTTATCGACATTAATCAATTCAAGATGCTGAACGACCAGCATGGTCATCATGTCGGAGACATTGCCCTTAAGGCCGTTGCAGAAATATTGAGTGAAAACTCCAGGAGTGTTGATACCGTTGCGCGCATTGGCGGGGATGAGTTCGTATTATTGTTCCCCGAAACGGATGAGTATATCTGCGATGTATTGGTCAAGCGTATCAAGTCGGCATCCGACAATAAATTCGAGGCCGAGGACTGGTCGATCTCATTATCGATAGGCCATACAACCGAAATCGGCAACGCAAGAAGTACCGATGAAATATTGCATGATGCCGACAAGCACATGTATGCAATGAAGAAGAAAGGCCAGTAGTTCCGCAAATCGGGCAGGGTATATACACTCATACTCACTGCCCAAATATATCCGCACATTCTTTTCCTGTTCTTCCCGAGACCACCCCCGTTTGCCGCATACGCAAGTCATGTCCCGGACATTGATTGAGGCATACCCCAAACAAAAACGGCATCCGGCCTTGCGACCGGATGCCGTGATATCAATCCAGCGGTGAAGCTATGGCATGACGGTGTCGATCACAATATTCAAACCTTTGGCTCCAGGTTTGATGGTTGAGCTCATTCCCTGCAGGTCACCGGCTTGCGACATCGGCGAACCGGACTTAGACACGCGCGCCACCACCACGACTTGCGCAAAGCCTGACAGTTTGAGCTGCGGCTGCATCGCCATACTGTCGTCCAGGGTGAATTGTAACGGCAGATCCTTCACCTGCTTACGCATCACCGCCAGCGGCATTTTGGGACCCTGTGCGGCACGCGCGAGAATGAATACGGTGTCGTCCGGTGAAACTTTCCCCGCAAGTGCGCTACTCAGCGATACCTTGCCGGTAAGGGCAGTAGCTGAATCCTTGGCTGATTTTGCGGACGCTTTCACTGTCAGTTGCGCAAGTTTTTTCTTGCCGCCCGGTTGTTTGACAAGCAGTTCAGCCGCACGTTTGAGTCCACCAACATAAACCTTGCCGTCCGCAGTGCCCGGTCCAAGCTGGTCGACCAGCGCTTGCCAGCGTGTAATCGCGGTAACGTAGTCACCCCGCTCCATTGCTGCAGAACCGGCCAGGGCAAGTGCTGTGTTGTTGCCCGGATCCAGCTCAAGCGACTTGCTTATCATCTTGGTCACTTCGTCATTCTGAAGTGTCTGACCGTTTGCCATCGCATAGACATCGGCATAATTCGCCCATAGCTGCGCTTCGTTAGGTACCAGAACCACGAGTCGCCCATATGCGTTGGATGCATCGGAAAATCGTTTCTGTTCCGTGTAGGTGCGGGCCAGCATCCACCAGTCGCTCGGATCATTGGAGCCGCGCTTCACTTTGTCTTCCAGTTTTTTCAGCGCTTCCGCAGAATGGACCACGCCTTCGGCATCGGCCACAATCATGTCCTGCGGCGATAATGCGTTTAGGTTCCCCAATGTCAGGTAAAGCGACACGCTGACCACCGGAAGCAATACTGCCAGCACGATCGCCAGCACCTTGGCCGGGTTGCGTGGCGGTTTTGTCGCAGGTTGTTCTGTTATCTTGACTTCTTCCAGTAGCCGCGTCTGCAATTCGCCCCTGCCCTGGTCGTATGCTTCCTGGGTCAGCAAGCCATTATGCAAATCAACTTCCAGCTCTGTCGCCTGATCGCGCAGAATGTCCAGATTTGCGGCATCCCGCATCACATCATTACCCGTTGAAGATTTACGCCACAACGGCAAGGCAACAAAAAGTGCTGCAACCAGCAACATGGCTGCGCAGAGTATCCAGAATAAAATCATTTTTGTGGGTCTTTCGGTTCGTTTAGCAAGTCAGCTGTGCGTTGCGATTCTTCGGCGGATAGCTGGACTCCGGGAGGTGCATTTTTACGTTTGCGCAGCTGGTAGACCAGACCTGCAAGCCCAACCAGCAACAAGCCAAAGGGGCCATACCAGAGCAATATCGTATTTCTTTGCATCGGCGGGTCGAACAGCACGAATTGGCCATATTTTGAAACCAGGAAATCAATGATCTGCTGATCAGTCATGCCCTGATTCATTTTATCGCGCACTTCCTGGCGCAAATCCTTTGCCAGATCCGCATGCGAACTCGCCAGTGATTCGTTCTGGCATACCAGGCAACGCAGATTTTGCGTTAGATTAATCATTCGCTGTTCAAGCACAGGGTCTTTAGCGGTATCTTTTGCCACGCCGGCATATGAAAGAGCCGGTAACAAGCTGAATAGCAGTATCAATAGATATTTCATTTCGCTTGTAGCTCCGCAATCAGTGGAAGAATTTTTTGCTGCAGGCTTTCATGGGTGACTGCACCGATCTGCTTGTAGCGAATAATGCCCTGCTTGTCGATGACATAGGTTTCGGGTACACCATACACGCCATAATCGATTCCGACTCGACCGTTGGCATCCGTGACAACAAGTGTGTAAGGGTCACCGCCTTCGCGCAACCACGCTTCACCGTCTGCGTTCTTATCCTTGTAATCCAACCCATAGATAGGCACGATGTTTTGCTGCGACAACGCCATCAGAACAGGGTGCTCCTCGCGGCAGGAAACACACCAGGAAGCCCACACGTTAAGCAGCCAGACCTGCCCCTTCATGTCCTGCGACGAGAATTTTTTGGCAGGGTTGTATAACTGGGGCAGTGTAAATTCCGGCGCCGGTTTGTTTATCAGTGGTGATGGCACTTCATGTGGATGCAGTCCCAAACCGACATACAAAAAACCCACCAACACGGCAAAAACAGCAAATGGCCAGAAACGCATCATGATGCGGCACCTTGTGTTGACATGCCCCCATCGACCGGCCGGTTGCCTGCCGCGATAAGTGCTGCTTTCTTGCTGTGGATACGGTAACGCCGGTCACTGACGGCCAGCACACCGCCCAGGGCCATCAACAGGCATCCGCCCCAAATCCAAACCACAAAAGGCTTGAAATAGACACGCATCGACCAGGCACCCTGTGAATCCGGAATCGGTTCACCCATAGAGACATACAAATCGCGGAATACGCTGCTATCAATTGCCGCTTCTGTCATCGGCATTCCGGTAGCGTTGTAATGACGCTTTTGCGGCTGCAATACGCCGACAAACTTGCCATCCTTGGTAACGGTTAAGTGTCCCTGCTCCGCCGTATAATTTGGTCCCGTGATAGCACGTACACCGTCAAAGCGGAAAATATAGCCCCCGGAATTCACCGTGTCGCCCACGTTCATGCTCACATCTCGCTCGGTTTCGTAACCCTTTACCACGGTTACTCCGATGATGAACACCGCCACGCCGAGATGCGCCAGCTGCATGCCGTAGTAGCTCAGACTTTGGTTGCGTACACGTTGTATGAACGGGCCCTCGCCGCTCCAGCGTTGCTGCAAACTCACTATCAGCGAAGCGATCACCCAGAATGACATCAGTAGTCCCAATGCAATCATGGGTGTCCAATGTTTAAAAATAAACGGCAACAATATTGCCAGGATCACCGCACCGGCGAATCCCCAGCGAACACGCTTGACCAATTCAGACATGCTGGAGTGCTTCCAGCGTGCCAATGCGCCGAATCCCATCATCAGGATGGTCAGCGCCATCAGAGGAACGAACACAGCATCAAAGTAAGGTGGCCCTACCGAAAGTTTGCCCAAACCCAGTGCATCCATGAATAGTGGATACAGGGTGCCAATGAACACTGCAGCGGCAGCAACCGACAGAAGTACATTATTGGACAGCAGCATCGATTCGCGCGAGACCACATCAAATTTTCCGCCAAGCCCGATCTTGGGGGCACGCCAGGCGAACAACAGCAAAGACGCTCCGATCACGATTACCAGAAATGCAAGGATGAATACACCGCGCTTGGGGTCAGTCGCGAACGAGTGCACAGATGTCAATACACCCGAACGCACCAGGAAAGTACCGAGCAGGCTCAATGAAAATGCCGCTATTGCGAGCAACACTGTCCAGCTCTTGAACGCGCCGCGCTTTTCCGTCACAGCCAGCGAATGGATCAGCGCCGTGCCCACCAGCCAGGGCATGAATGAAGCGTTTTCAACCGGATCCCAGAACCACCAGCCGCCCCAGCCGAGTACATAGAATGACCACCAACTGCCCAGCATCACGCCGCAGGTCAGGAACACCCAGGCCACAGTGGTCCAGGGACGCGACCAGCGCGCCCATGTGGCATCCAGTTTGCCGCCCAGCAGTGCGGCAATAGCGAATGAAAAAGCGACCGAGAATCCCACATAGCCCATGTACAGCATCGGCGGATGGATCACCAGACCCGGGTCCTGCAACAGAGGATTCAAATCTTGCCCATCGGTCGCGGCAGGCAACAATCGAGTGAACGGGTCCGAAGTAAGCAACATGAACAACAGGAAACCTACGGCAATCCATCCCATCACGCCCAATACCCGCGCAACCATCTCGTCTGGAAGGTGTTTGCTAAACGTAGCAACCGCCACAGCCCAAATTGATAACATGGTTACCCACAACAGCAGCGAACCTTCATGTCCACCCCATATTGCGGCGAATCGGTAATGCAATGGCAATTGGGAATTGGAATGTTCCGCCACATACAACACGGAAAAATCATTGTGGAGAAAAGCATAGGCAAGCGCGGCAAATGCCAACACGACAAATACGAATTGCCCTGTTGCCAAAGGACGTGCAAGACTCATCAATACCGCGTTGTTGCGCGCAGCACCGAGTATTGGCAACACGCCCAGGGATATCGCCAGGGAAAGGGCGATGATTAGGGAAAAATGACCAAGTTCTGGAATCATGTCAAACCTCTCATGTAATTATTTGGCAACAGGAACAGCTAATGGTGCGGCGGTTTGCTTGGCAACCACTGCATTTTCCGCTCCGGTAATTTTCAGCGCATTGGCCGCTTCCGCAGCCTTGGCTTTCTTCAGTGCATCCGCCGCTTCAGGCGGCATGTAGTTTTCATCGTGTTTGGCGAGCACTTCTTCAGCAACCATCAACCCGCCTGCTCCCATCTTGCCTTGTGCAACCACACCCTTGCCTTCCTGAAACAGATCCGGAAGGATGCCTTTGTACACAACAGGGACGTCCTTATACATATCCGTAATCACGAATTTTGTCGTCAATCCATCCCCCTCGTGCTTTACGCTACCATCCTTGACCAAACCGCCGATGCGAAAGCTGCGATCCTGCGGAACTTTGTGGTTAAACACTTGGGTCGGTGTAAAATACAGGTTCACGTTCCCCCTCAGGGCATACAGCACCAAACCAACCGAAAATCCCACTCCGACAAGAGCGACAGCGACGAACACAAATCTTTTATGGCGCGGTTTCATTTATTCCTCATCTCCTGCATCACGCATCAGGCGGACCTGTTGCAAAGTCATTTTTCTTTTACGGACGACCATTACTATTTCAATCACAAAAATAAGCAATGCTACAACGTAAGAACCGAACCAGACATAGGTTAGTGGGTTTGCGTGCATCCAGATATCCAGACTCATCGTAGCCCCTCCGCGCACCGTGTCATGACAGCACCTCCGATACGTTACTGATGAAACAACTAGCCATTCGACTAGGCACGCAGACGACGCGCGCCAAGCTGCTGGTTACGGCGCAGCCGGCCGATTGCGTGGGGAGGTGCGATGCGGTCATTCCCGCACCCGTCGCGTTCGCGCACCGTGTCATGACCGCACCTCCGGCAATTCACTGATCCAGTCGGTCTTCCGCTCGCGCTCGAGAATGATACTGCGCACACGCGCCAATACAACTGCAATGGCATAAAACCAGCAGGCAATAGTCATGATTAACAGGGTATGTTGCATCGTGATTTGCATGCTGGTACCGCTGAATTTGATGGTAGATCCCTGATGCAGGGTATTCCACCATTTCACCGAAAAATAAATGATCGGAACGTTTACCGAACCGACGATGGCCAACAATGCCGCGGCCCTGTCGGCGCGGCGCGGCTCGTCTATAGAGGCATGCAGCGCAATGAATCCCAGATACAGGAACAACAGGATAAGCTGGGATGTCAGCCTGGCATCCCATATCCACCAGGCCCCCCACATCGGCTTGCCCCATAGCGCGCCGGTCCATAATGAAATGAAGGCGAATAGTGCGCCTGTCGGTGCGATCGCATTGGCCATCATGGCAGACAATCGTGTATTGAAAATCAAACCCAATGCCGCGTACCCGGCCATGACCAGATAGAACAACATGGACAGAATGGAAGTCGGCACATGGATGAACATGATACGGTAGAACTGACCTTGCTGCGCATCAACAGGCGCGACAAAGAAACCCATGTATAAACCGATTACAAACAAAATCACGGCAAAGATTGCGAACCACGGAATCAACTTTCCGGCCAGGCCGTAAAAAGTAGTGGGTGCGGAATATTTGAACCAGTTAATTGCCAAATCATCACTCCATCGAAATACGCAACGCCTGCGCGGTCACCCAGGGCGTGAATACCAGGGCCAATATCAGCAGCGCCCCCAGTAAGGCAAAGTGCGACGCGACGCCCAGCCCGCCAGTAACGGCGGTGACTGCCCCGGCGCCGAAAATCAACACCGGAATACACAATGGCAATACCAGCAGCGACAGTAGTACCCCGCCACCGCGCAAACCCAAGGTCAGCGCTGCGCCGATTGCACCCACCATACTGAGTATCGGCGTCCCCAACAACAGACCGAGCATCAACACACCCAATGCCTGCACTGACATATCAAATTGCAAACCCAAAACCGGCGCCAAAATCACCAGCGGCAATCCCGACACCATCCAGTGTGCCGCCATCTTTCCCAACACCAGCACGGACAACGATTGGGGCGCCAGCATCATCTGTTCCAGCGTCCCATCAAGATAATCTGCTGAAAACAACCGGCCCAGCGACAGCATTGACGACAGCAAAGCCGCAACCCACAACACGCCCGCCGCCATCTTTCGCAACATATCCATTTCCGGTCCGACACCCAATGGAAACAGGCTGACCACTATCACGAAAAATATCAGTGTGGTAAGTACATCCGCACGCCGGCGCATCGCCAACACCAAATCTCGCCGTATCACCAGCACCAGCAAATCAAGCACGCCGGATTTCTTCATGACAATGACAATATGCGCATTTCCATTCCCGCCACATGCAGTGGCTGATGGGTGGTAAAAATCACCATCCCCTGCTTAGCCAGATGTTCTTCAATCAATTCCTGTATCAAAGCCACTGCTCCGACATCGAGTGCAGTCAAAGGTTCGTCGAGTATCCACAATTTGGCATCACTGACCAGCAAACGCGCCAGCGCTACACGCCGTCGCTGGCCCTGTGAAAGAACTTTGGTAGGCAGCATTTCACGACCGCGCAAGCCCATACGCCGCAAAGCAGCCACCGCCTCTTTTTCCTCGATATCCACCCCCGAAAATCCTGCAGAGATGAGCAGGTTTTCCAGCGCACTCAGTTCATCCTTGATTGCATTCAAATGCCCGAGGTACAGGAGCTCATTATGATAATCCTCGGCCAATTCACGTATTTTCTCACCGCGCCAGAAAATATTCCCCTCATCCGGCATCAAAAAACCGCACAAAGTACGCAGCAAACTGGTTTTTCCGCTGCCATTGGCGCCTTGCACTTGCATGATTTGCCCGAGACTCAGTTGAAAATTCAACCCGGAAAACAAACGATGGTCGCCTCGACTACAAGCAAGATTGCTGACTTCCAGCATGAAGTGAAACCTGAAATTTGACAGCGCTGGATTATATACGAATGCGTCTGACGGTGACAACGCCAAATTCGCGCACCAGAAGCCAAGACCCTCCGGCTGTTAGTGCCAATCCGTTGATATGGCTTCACCACCGACCGGTGATTATCCAAACTCATGGAATAAACCGCACCAGATCACCAACAAATTAAAACGCCACTCGAAAGTGGCGCTTTAATTTGTTGGTGAGAAACCATCAAGGCTGGGCTGGAGTTGTCTCAGGCAAGTTGACCTTGATTTTCGCATGCTGGCTGGCATCAGCCAGATAGGCGCGGAACATTTCCTCACCTGTCATTTGCCGCAATTGCTGCGCGTATCCGGCACTCTTCGCGTCGGTGATCGCCTCTCCGTCTTTGACAGCATCTATACGAACCAGTGTGTAACCACTTTGAGTCAATTCCATGCCGATATATTGCGGAACCTTGGCTGAATTAGCCTGGAATATTTGTCGCACCAAAGGAAAATCCAGAGAGCCGTGCTTCTGACGCGTAATACTCTGAGTTGCTCCCCAGCTTAATTTCAGTTTGCTTCCGGCCTGAAGTTCTTCCAACAGTGACTTGCCTTGCTTGACAGCCAGTTCCTGCGCCTGTTCATGCAACAATTTTTGACGGATCTGCTCATGCACCTCGCCCAGCGGACGCAATGCGGCCGGCTTGTATTCCAGAATACGAGCTGCAACCAAAGTATTCGGCACCACCTCGATCGCGGCTGTGTTGCGCTTATTCTTCAAGACATCGTCGCTAAAAATCGCCTGCAGCATTTTTGCTGTCCACGGTTCACCGGCGGCGGCACCTTTTACCAACCATCCGCTCTGTTCCATTTTGGCACCCACCAGTTCTGCGGCAGGCTTCAACGTATCACTCTGCTCATACACAGTATTGCTGAATTTCTCGGCCAGTTCGGCGAACCTATCGTCAGCCTCTTGCTGGCGAAGCTTGGTAACGATGCCTTGGCGCGCCTCATCAAACGATAAAACTTTGGAGGGCTTGATGGCCAACAGCTTGATAATGTGAAAACCAAAGTCCGACTTAACCAGCCCGCTGACCTCACCCACTTTCATAGAAAATGCTGCAGCATCAAACGGCTTGACCATCATGCCGCGGCCAAAATAACCAAGATCACCACCATTTGCGGCAGAGCCGGGGTCTTGCGAATATTTCCTGGCCAGATCCGCAAACTTGGCAGGATCATGTCTGGCCTGCTGCAGCACCTGCTCTGCCTTGGCCTTGGCCTTATCCTGCTCTGCCTGGGACGCGGATGCTTTCACCGCAATCAGAATATGGGCAGCGCGACGCTCTTCCGGCGTGCCGAATTCATTGAGATGTTCGTCGTAGTATTTGCGCACATCCTCATCGCTAACCTTGACCTTGGCCAGCAAATCATCCGCTGAAAATTTCACGTACTCCACTTTCGCCTGCTCATCAGCCTGAAACTCGCTGGCGTTATTCTCGTAATATTTTTTCACCGCGGCATCATCCACCTTTGCCTGCGACATGAACGACTGGAAGGATATAGGTAAAACACTCACCAGCCGTTGCTGTTCGTTTAAACGGATAATCTTGTCCACCACGCTGTTTGCGGCAAATCCATTTTGCACATAAGCATCCTGCATTTGCTGCCCGAGCAGGTCATCATGCACACTCGCTTCAAATGTCAGCGGCGACATATTCTGACCTGCCAGCACGGATTCGTAACGTTTTTTGTCAAACTTGCCATCAACCTGAAAAGCCCCGATGCCCGCAATCGCCTGCGCCACCTGCGCATCCGGCACGGTTAGCCCGGCAGACCTGGCACGTTCGACAAGCAAATTCTGGGAAATCAGATTTTCCAGGACCGCACGTCTCAACTGTGGATTCTGCATCATGGACGGATCAAAGCTCGCACCAAGCTGCTGACGCATCCTGTCCTGCTGCCGGTTAAGCGCATTATCAAATTCTCTTTGGGTAACTTTTGCGCCATTCACCGTAGCGACAACGTCTGCCGAGTTCCCGGACTTGTCGTATGAACTGACACCCCACAATGCGAATGGCAAAATGATGAGTGCCAGAATTACCTGCACCAGCGTTTTATTTTCATGCACGAAATCAAACATAGCGATGCCATCCAACTATTGATTTAAAAGAAACAGATGTAAAAAAGGCGAACTTGCGTTCGCCTCAATTTGGCGGAGTGGACGGGACTCGAACCCGCGACCCCCGGCGTGACAGGCCGGTATTCTAACCAACTGAACTACCACTCCAGAACTTTTGTGGTGGGTGCTGACGGGGTCGAACCGCCGACATTCGCCTTGTAAGGGCGACGCTCTACCAACTGAGCTAAGCACCCTGCAAAGTCAGTTAGTTTACAGCATCTTTCAGGCCTTTACCAGCACTAAACTTCGGAACTTTTGCTGCCTTGATCTTGATCGTTGCGCCGGTACGAGGATTGCGTCCATTGCGTGCGGCACGCTTGCCAACTTTAAATGTACCGAAACCAACCAAGCTAACTGTATCGCCCTTCTTCAGTGCTTTCTTGATCGTGTCTACAGTCGCATCCAACGCGCGGGCAGCTGCTGCTTTAGAGAGATCAGCGGATTTTGCAATTGCATCTACCAAATCAGATTTATTCACGTAAGTCCCCTTTGCGAATGATTAATAAAACAGGAATATCCCTGCGAAGCCTTTATATCAAGGCTTCGCGGCTCTGGTCAAGAGATTACTAAAATAATTTTCATCTTGCTTTAGCTTGCCCGTGCTGATAGGAATTCTCTGCTCAATGTTTCGTTACAATAGTTGAAACAGTGGCTGCCGCATCACCCGCCAGGGCAACAACAGCAACCTTTTCAGTTACTTCAGCAAGAGGCTCAGGCTTACGCTCGAGCGCCAATTGAAACACCTGATCTATCCACTTGACCGGATGAATATCCAATTTGTTTTTAATATTATCGGGGATCTCGGCAAGATCCTTGGTATTTTCTTCCGGTATCAGCACTACCTTGATGCCGCCACGCTGCGCTGCCAGGAGCTTTTCCTTCAAACCGCCGATGGGCAACACTTCACCGCGCAAGGTGATTTCACCGGTCATGGCCACGTCGGCACGAACCGGAATTCCAGTCAGTGCCGAGACCATCGCTGTGCACATACCCACCCCGGCACTTGGCCCGTCTTTGGGAATCGCCCCTTCAGGCAGGTGAATATGCAAATCAGTCTTGTGATAAAACTCTTCATCAATGCCCAGCCTCTTGGCGCGACTGCGCACCACACTCAACGCGGCCTGGATGGACTCCTGCATCACCTCGCCCAACTTTCCGGTGGTGGTGGTCTTGCCTTTGCCCGGTAAAACAGCAGCCTCGATGGTAAGTAATTCTCCGCCAACCTCTGTCCAGGCCAGACCGGTCACCTGCCCGATCTGGTTATTCTTCTCAGCAACACCATACGAATAACGGCGCACACCGAGATACTTGTCGAGGTTGCGCGAATTGATGGTCACCCTGGTATCGCGATCTTTTAACAAAAGCGCCTTCACAACCTTGCGGCAAATCTTGGAGAGTTCACGTTCCAGACCGCGCACCCCGGCTTCGCGTACGTAATAGCGCACGATATCGCGCAAAGCGCTTTCTGAAATATTGATTTCCTCGGGTTTCAAGCCGTTGTTCTTGACCACTTTTGGAACCAGATAGCGTGTGGCGATGTTGATCTTCTCATCTTCCATATAACTGGAAACATGGATGATCTCCATGCGATCCAGCAGTGCATCGGGAATATTCAGCGTATTCGCCGTTGCCACGAACATCACTTCCGACAAGTCATATTCAACCTCGACATAATGATCGACAAACGTGCTGTTCTGTTCAGGATCGAGCACTTCCAGCAACGCGGAGGACGGATCACCGCGCATGTCCATACCCATCTTGTCCACTTCATCGAGCAGAAACAATGGATTCTTAACCGCGACTTTGCTCATGTTCTGCAAAATCTTGCCCGGCATGGAGCCAATATAGGTGCGGCGATGGCCGCGAATCTCGGATTCATCGCGCACACCGCCCAGCGACATGCGTACGAATTTTCGATTGGTGGCACGCGCTATGGACTGACCCAACGAGGTCTTACCCACACCCGGGGGGCCGACCAGACAAAGGATGGGAGCCTTCATCTTGTCCATGCGTTGCTGCACAGCCAGATACTCGAGTATGCGTTCCTTAACCTTGTCCAGCCCGTAGTGATCCTCTTCCAGCACCACTTCGGCTTTTTTCAGGTCGGCACTGATCTTGGTCTTCTTTTTCCACGGGAGACCCACCAGTACATCAATATAATTGCGCACCACGGTGGCTTCGGCTGACATCGGCGACATCAAACGCAGTTTCTTCAGTTCTGACTCTGCCTTGTTGCGTGCCTCTTTGGGCATATGCGCGGCCTTGACCTTCTTTTCCAACTCATCGAAGTCAGTACCCTCTTCGCCATCACCGAGTTCTTTCTGAATCGCCTTGACCTGTTCGTTCAAATAATATTCGCGCTGGCTCTTCTCCATCTGGCGTCTGACACGCCCACGAATGCGCTTCTCAACCTGAAGAATGTCAATTTCACCCTCCAACAGTCCCAGTAAATGCTCCAGGCGCTTCCGTACACCGAAGATTTCCAGCACCTCCTGCTTTTGCTCCAGCTTGAGCGGGAGATGGGCGGCTATGGTATCGGCCAGACGGCCCGCATCATCAATGCCTGCCAACGATGTCAAAATTTCCGGTGGAATTTTTTTGTTGAGTTTGACGTACTGGTCGAACTGCGCGATCAGCACACGACGCATTGCTTCGGATTCGCTGTCTGTGCCGTCCTCGGCAGGAACAACCTGAATCTCGGCATCAAAATGAGATTTTTCGTCAAACACTTGCAGCACATTGGCACGTTGAGTACCCTCAACCAGCACTTTCACGGTGCCATCGGGCAATTTAAGCATCTGCAGGATATTGGCCATACTGCCGATGGCATAAAGATCATCGGTGCCCGGATCGTCCTTTGTTGCGGATTTCTGCGCCACCAGCGCGATACTCTTGCCGGCCTCCATCGCCGTCTCCAGCGCCTTGATGGACTTGGAGCGTCCGACAAACAACGGAATCACCATATGCGGGAACACTACAACATCCCGCAAAGGCAGCAACGGGTACAAGTTACCTTCAACAGTCTCTATAGTGCTTGGGATATCTTGGTCTAACATGACGAACCTTTTAGTTGAATTGAAGGTTAGATGGGGGTAACCGAAAATATTTCAAGCCACCCCATCGGGACAAGATACTAAAGAACGGACGGGAGGCGCAATTCAAGCTGCCATATGGGTATCCGCATAGATGATGATAGGCTTGATTTCCCCGGACGCTCCCTCATCCAGCACCACTTTGCTGACATTATCCATCGAAGGTAGATCGAACATCACATCCAGCAACGCATGTTCGAGTATCGAGCGCAATCCGCGAGCGCCTGCCTTGCGCGCCAATGCCTTGCGGGCAATCGCCAACAAGACTCCTTCGCGGAACTCCAGATCGACATTTTCCATCGCGAATAGTTTCTGGTATTGCTTGGTCAGCGCGTTCTTTGGCTCGGTCAAAATTTGCACCAGAGCGGTTTCATCCAACTCTTCCAGTGTGGCGATCACCGGCAAGCGCCCGACAAATTCCGGAATCAGGCCGAACTTGATCAAATCTTCCGGTTCCACCTCGCGCAAAGTCTCTCCTGTCTTGCGCAGATCCTTGCTGGCAATAGTCGCACCAAAGCCGATACCGGCTTGTGAGGAACGGTTGCGAATGACTTTTTCCAGGCCATCGAATGCGCCCCCGCAAATAAACAGGATGTTGGTGGTATCGACCTGCAGAAATTCCGTATTAGGGTGCTTACGCCCGCCCTGCGGCGGGATCGAAGCCTTGGTGCCTTCAATCAGCTTGAGCAATGCCTGTTGCACACCCTCACCGGACACGTCGCGTGTGATCGAAGGGTTGTCGGATTTGCGCGAAATTTTGTCGATTTCATCAACGTACACGATGCCTCGCTGCGCCCTTTCCACATCGTAGTCACAGGCCTGCAACAGTTTCTGAATGATATTTTCGACATCCTCGCCGACGTATCCTGCCTCGGTCAACGTGGTCGCATCGGCCATCACAAACGGCACATCCAGTAAGCGCGCCAGCGTTTGTGCCAGCAAAGTCTTGCCGGAACCGGTTGGTCCAACCAGCAGAATATTGCTTTTGGACAGCTCCACGCCGTCCTTGTCGCTGCCCCTGAGACGCTTGTAGTGGTTATACACCGCTACCGACAAAATCTTCTTCGCCAGCTCCTGGCCGATCACATACTGATCCAGTGTCGCGCAGATATCCTTGGGAACCGGCAGGTCGGACTTGTCGCTTCCTGTCTTGGCATTCTGGATCTCCTCGCGCATGATATCGTTGCACAGGGTGATGCACTCGTCGCACACAAACACCGAAGGGCCTGCAATCAACTTGCGCACTTCATGCTGACTCTTGCCGCAGAACGAGCAGTAAAGCAATTTATCACCTGATTTTATATCGTCAGCCATCGCTACCATCCCTCCATCGAAATATCAGCATACATCATTGTTAAACGCGCTTTTCCAGAACCTGATCCACCAGGCCATATTTAACCGAGTCTCCAGCACTCATGAAATTGTCACGGTCGGTATCCCGTTCAATCGTTTCTATCGATTGTCCGGTATGTTGAGCCAACATCTGGTTGAGCCTCTGCTTGAGGTACAGTATCTCGCGCGCATGAATCTCGATATCGGATGCCTGCCCGCGGAATCCGCCCATAGGCTGATGGATCATTACGCGTGAATTGGGTAGGCAGAAACGCTTGCCCTTTTCGCCCGCGGCAAGAAGGAAAGAACCCATGCTGGCGGCCTGGCCGATGCACAGCGTGCTGATATTCGGCTTGATGAATTGCATGGTGTCGTAGATCGCCATTCCCGCGGTTACCGAACCACCCGGCGAATTGATATAGAAATGTATGTCCTTGTCCGGATTTTCGGATTCCAGGAACAACATTTGAGCCACGATCAGATTCGCGCTGTGATCATTGACCTCACCGACAAGGAATACCACGCGTTCCTTGAGCAGGCGGGAATAAATGTCATATGCCCTTTCACCGCGTCCGCTGGTCTCCACAACCATGGGAATCATACCGATATTCTGCGGCGCCAGATTGTCACCGGCATGCTGTGGTTCTTGATAAAACGTCATATCAGTTATTTCCCATCAGTTCGTTGAATACTGCCTGCTTGTCGGTGGTCTTGGCCTGCCCCATCGCCCATGTCACCACGTTTTCCTCCAGCACCAGATTTTCCACTTCCCTCATGCGACCGGGTTCAGCCGCATACCAGCGTATCACCTGTTCTGCATCGTCAAAGCTCTGCGCATAGTCTTCAATCATCGCCTTGACCTGTTCAGGCTTGGCTTTCAGTCCCTGCTTCTGCACCAGATCGGCAAGAATCAGCCCCAGTTTTACGCGCTTCTCGGCACGATCCTTGAACAACTCCGGGTGAAACGGCATTCCCTTGATATTCATTCCGCGGGATTCCATATCCTTCATGGTTTGTTCCATCAGGGCCTGCATTTCCCATTCCAGCAATGCCTTGGGCACCCCAAGCTCGGTGACTTCCAGCAACGCTTCCATCGCCGCATCCTTGTTGCGTGCGTTCAAACGACGGGACACCTCCCGTGCCAGACTATTGCGGATTTCTCCTTCAAGCTTGCCCACATCACCGTCCGCAATTCCGACAGACTTCACAAATTCAACATCAATCTCAGGCAAGTGTGGTGCCTCAACTGTATGCAGGGTAATCGTAAAATTCACCTGCTTTCCCGCAACATCCTTGCCATGGTAATCCTCGGGGAAGGCCATATCGAAAGATTTCGACTCACCCGCCTTCATACCCACGATGGCAGCCTCGAATTCAGCCAGCATGTTGCCCGCGCCAACCACCACCGGTACATCTTTTCCTTCGCCGCCCTGAAATACTTCGCCGTCAAGCTTGCCGACAAAATCAACAATCACCCGGTCTTCAACCTGGGCCGCACGATCGGTTTTTTCGAAGGTGGTGCGTTGCTTGCGCAAAGTGGTAATGGTGCTGTCAACATCGGCCTGTGTCAGCTCATAAACCAGGCGCTCTACCGATACACCCGACAAATCACCGAGCGCCACTTCCGGATATACCTCGAAAATCGCGCTATATTCGATCTGCTCGGCATTTTGATCCTTGGTCTTGACTTCAAATTGGGGTGAACCCGCCACTTTCAAGTTATTGAGCTGCGATGCTTCGGAAAACGAATGTTGCAGGGCATCGCTCAGGGCATCCTGCCAGGCTTGTGCGCCGTAGTATTGCTCGACGATTTTCGCGGGTACTTTGCCCGGGCGGAAACCGGCAATCTTGACGGTGCGGCCGATTTTTTTCAGGCGCTCCGAAACCTGGCTGCGAATAGCTTGCTGGGGAATGGACGCATTCAGACGACGCTCTAACGCGCTTACAGTTTCTACGCTGGACATACAGTATTTCCTTGAAATTAAGTTGATTGGTGACTGGTGCGAAAGGAGAGACTCGAACTCTCACGCCTTGCGGCGCTGGAACCTAAATCCAGTGCGTCTACCAATTCCGCCACTTTCGCGCTGATCGCTTCCAGCTTCGGCCGGATTATATCATTAACCCGCTGCTTTTATTTCGACCACAGAGCGCCCATGCAGCTTGCCTTGTAGCAGCAATGGAAAAACTTCTGGCAACTCGGTGAATGCCACGGTATGTGCCACACGGGCCAACAGTGCCGGGCGCAGGTCTGTCGCCAGACGATGCCAGATTTGGCTGCGCACCGGCATGGCCGTGGCCGCCGAGTCGATACCGATCAGGCGCACACCGCGCAAAATGAACGGCAGCACGGTGGTTTTCAATTCCGCCCCGCCGGCATTGCCAAAGCTTGCAATCACGCCGTTCTGCTGCATGGTGCGTGTCAGCCATCCCAGCGTCTCTCCGCCCACCGAATCCAGCGCGCCGGCCCACAGGGATTTTTCCAGCGGGCGCGTACCCATTATCAAATCCTTGCGCGACAGAATCTCGGCTGCACCCAGTGATTTCAGATAATCATGTTCGGCATCCTTGCCGGTCAGCGCAACCACGTGATAGCCCAATTGTGCCAGCATGACGATGGCCAGGCTCGCCACTCCACCTGTCGCACCGGTTACCACCACCTTGCCGTTACCGGGATGCAGATCGTTCTGTTCCAGACGATGAATCGACAATGCAGCGGTGAAGCCGGCCGTACCCAATGCCATCGCATCGAACAGCGTCAATCCTGGCGGCAGCGGCTCCGCCGCACCGTTTCGCAACAGCACCACCCAGTCGGCCGGAACACGCACATATTCGGCATAACCCCCGTCGTGCGCCACACCCATGTCATAGCCGGTCACCAGCACCTCGTCGCCTGTCTTGAAGCGGGTATCAGACGAACTGGCCACCGTACCCGAGACATCGATGCCGCCCACACAGGGGAACCGGCGTATCACCTTGCCCGCACCGGTCGCGGCAAGCGCATCCTTGTAGTTCACGCTGGAATACCGCGCCTGAATCACCACCTCACCCGGATCCAGATCGTCCAGCGTAAGCTCGACAAAACGCCCTGCTGATTTGCCGTCAACTTCAAAAATACGATAGGCAGAAAATGTTTTCATCAAATATCTTTCAATTTTTTACACGGGGCTATTAAAGTCGCTGACAAAACGTCGCGAGCGATGACAGAACAAGGCGCGAGATAACGGACACGCGGGGTTTACAAATTGGTTCGTACCTCGTGACCCCCTATTGTGAGTCATTGAGCAACACAATTATGCCGAGCACAGCAGTCTTGCTACTACAGATCCAGCAGAACCCTGCCGGGGTACTCCAGCGCTTCCTTGATGGTTCCGAGAAATTGCACCGCTTCGCGCCCATCGATGATGCGATGGTCATAGGACAGCGCAAGATAGTTCATCGGGCGGATCACGATCTGGCCGTTTTCCACCACTGCCCTGTCCTTGGTGGCATGAATCCCGAGTATCGCGGCTTGCGGTGGATTGATGATCGGGGTGGAGAGCATTGAACCGAACACCCCCCCGTTGGAAATGGAAAAAGTGCCGCCGGTAAGTTCTTCCATCGTCAGCTTGCCGACCTTCGCGCGCGCACCAAAATCGGTGATCTGCTTTTCGATATCGGCCAATGACAATTTGTCCGCATCCCGGATGATCGGCACGACTAGGCCGCGCTCGCTGCCGATGGCCACGCCGATATCGAAATAGCCGTGGTAGATGATGTCGCTGCCATCGATGGAGGCGTTGACGATGGGAAATTTCTGCAGCGCCAGCAACGCAGCCTTGACGAAAAACGAGGAGAATCCCAGTTTCACGCCGTGCTTTTTTTCGAACGCGTCCTTGTAGCGATTGCGCAGTTCCATCACCGGCTGCATGTTGACCTCGTTAAAAGTGGTCAGGATCGCTGCATTCTGTTGCGATTGCAGCAGGCGTTCGGCAATACGCTGGCGAATGCGTGTCATCGCCACGCGCTGTTCGGGACGATTGCCGGAAGGCGCAATGCCAGGTACGGATTGCGGCTCGTTGCGATCTGTCAACTGCGCTTTTGAAACTTGCTGCATTGCATTCATCACATCATCCTTGGTGACACGCCCGCTGCGTCCGCTTCCCTGCAGGCTGCCGGCATCGACCTCATGTTCCCGCGCCAGTTTGCGCACCGAGGGAGGCACGGCGGCACCCGCGGTTGCCTTTGGTGTTGCCTTTGCTGCCGCCGGTTTGGCTGCTGTCGCGGCGGTATCGATCTGCGCAATCAGTTCTTCGCTGGCGACTTTTTCGCCATCCCCCTTGACGATCTTGCTCAGGACACCGCTTTTTGAAGCGGGCAATTCAAGCACCACCTTATCCGTTTCCACGTCGATCAGATTTTCGCCTTCGATGACAGTGTCACCAACCTGTTTGTGCCAGGTCAGCAGCGTCGCTTCGGATACGGATTCGGATAGTTGCGGTACTTTGACGTCAATGATGGCCATGATGCAATGCTCCGGGGTTGGGTTTGTTGTCGAGATCGTCGCGGAATGCAGCTTCGATCACTTCTTTCTGCTGTTCCTGATGCACCGCCAGATAGCCTGCGGCAGGTGCCGCGGATGAAGGTCGCAGCGCGTAGTCAAGGCGCATGCCCTTGCGCAAATGACGCAGCAGATAATGCTGAATACGATGCCATGCGCCCTGATTCCCGGGCTCTTCCTGACACCACAGCACCTCAGTCGCGTTGGGATATGCGGCAATCTGTGCGGTAAAGTCATCGTGCGGGAATGGGTACAGCTGCTCGATGCGGATGATTGCCATATCGGTGATTTCCCTGGCGCTGCGGGCGGCGAGCAGCTCGTAATACACCTTGCCGCTGCACGCGATGACCCGGCGTACTTTTCCGGCATCCAGCGCATTGACTTCGCCGATCACCGGCTGGAATTTACCCTGTGTAAAGCTCGAAAGAGGTGAAGCCGCATCCTTGCTGCGCAACAGACTTTTGGGCGTGAACACGATCAGTGGTTTGCGCGTCGGACGTAACATCTGGCGGCGCAGCAAATGAAACATTTGTGCAGGCGAAGAGGGGACGCATACCTGAATATTGTAGTCGGCACACAGCTGCAAATATCGTTCGATGCGTCCCGAAGAATGCTCCGCACCCTGCCCCTCATAACCATGCGGCAATAACATTACCAGCCCGCACAACCTGCCCCACTTGACTTCGCCGGAAGCGATAAACTGGTCTATCACCACCTGCGCACCGTTGGCAAAATCGCCGAACTGCGCTTCCCACAACACCAGCGAGCCCGGCTCGGCAGTGGCGTAACCATACTCAAAACCCAGCACCGCTTCTTCGGACAACAGTGAGTCGATCACCACAAAATCCGACTGATCCGGCGCAAGATGCTGCAGTGGAATGTATACACCATCACCCTGTTCCACGCGATTTTGGTCATGCCATACGGCGTGGCGGTGAAAAAACGTGCCGCGTTGGGTATCCTGCCCCGTAAGCCGCACCGGATATCCTTCGGTGAGCAGCGTTGCGTAAGCGAGATTTTCCGCCATACCCCAGTCCAGCGACAGGTCCCCGCGCGCCATCGCGGCTCGATCCTCGACTATTTTCTGTACGCGTGAATGTAACACCATATGCCCGGGAACAGTGGTCAACGGTATGGCCAACTGCTGCAACCGCTCAAGCGGTACAGCCGTGTCCACGACCATATCCCAACTTGTATCCCCATTGTATGGTGTCCAGTCAGAACTGGTCCTGACGGTACTTTTTTCCAGTGCAGGGTGAATCGAGTTACGCCCTTCATCCATGGCCTTGCGATAAGTCACGATCATCTCATCGGCTTCGTCCGGTTGAATCACGCCTTGCGCCGCCAGACGCTGCCCATACAGGGCGCGTGTACCGGGATGCTGGCGAATTAAGCTGTACATGAATGGTTGCGTGACCCAGGGTTCATCCTGCTCGTTATGCCCCAGCTTGCGGAAGCACACCAGATCGATCACCACGTCCTTCTTGAATTGCATACGATAATCCAGCGCGATCTCGGTGATCAGCAATACCGCATCCGGATCGTCCCCATTCACATGAAAGATCGGTGCGTCGATCATTTTCGCCACATCGCTGCAGTAAGTGCTGGAACGCGTGTCGCGAAAGTCGGATGCAGTAAAGCCAATCTGGTTATTGACGATGATATGCACCGTTCCGCCGGTACCATAACCCCGTGTCTGTGACATCGCCAGCGTTTCCATCACCACACCCTGCCCCGCAAAAGCCGCATCGCCATGGACCAGTATCGATATCACTTTTGAACCGTCACGATCCTTGCGTCTATGCTGGCGCGCGCGAACCGAACCTTCCACCACGGGGTTGACGATCTCCAGATGGGAAGGGTTGAAAGCCAGTGCGACGTGCATTTCGCCACCCGGCGTGGCGATATCCGCAGAAAAGCCCTGGTGGTATTTGACGTCGCCGGAAGTCAGGTGCTCGGCATGAATGCCCTCGAATTCCGCAAACAGCATGCCCGGCTGCTTGCCGAGTATATTCACCAGCACGTTCAACCGCCCGCGATGTGCCATGCCAATTACAGCCTCCTGCACACCCTGCGCACCGGCACGCTGCAGCAAATGGTCGAGCGACGCGATCAATGTTTCACCGCCTTCCAGCGAGAAGCGCTTTTGTCCAACGAACTTGGTATGAAGGTAGCGCTCCAGTGTTTCCGCCGCAGTGAGACGCTCCAGGATACGCCGGCGGGTTGCCGGATCATAACCGGGTTCACCTCGCGAACTTTCCAGGCGATTCTGCAACCAGCGTTTGGTTGCCACGTCACCGATATACATGTATTCGGCGCCGATGCTGCTGCAATAGGTCTGGCGCAACAATTTGAGAATTTCGCGCAAGGTCATGCGCATTCCGCCCACCAGCGAACCGGTATCAAAGGTGGTATTCATGTCCGCTTCACCCAATCCATAGTGAGCAGGGTCGAGTTCAGTGACTACCGGTTTGACAAAACGCTGCAAAGGATCGAGGTTGGCAACGCGCACGCCCAGAAAGCGATGTGCATTGATGAGCTGCAACACGAACACCTGCTTGCGTTCCAGCTCTGCATCCGGCGTCAAAAAGGGTCCGTGATTGATCTTTGGCAATGCTGCAAATGACTGCTGGACAAGGCTGTGCAGTTCCTCACGGGCCCCGTTCGCCAGCGGCGGCAGTGCATCGAAATAAGCTCTCCATGCCTCGGTTATGCTGCTCGGATCAACGAGATATTTCTCGTACAATTCCTCTACGAAAGGCGCGTTGGCACCGAACAGAAGGGAACTATTCTGCATCCACTGCATGAAATTGACCGGTTTGTTCAACGCTTCTCCATCGGAATGTAATCGCGCTTGACGGCACCACGATAGAGCTGGCGCGGGCGACCGATCTTTTGTTCATCGTCCCCCACCATTTCGTTCCACTGTGTTACCCAGCCTATGGTACGCGCCAGCGCAAAGATCACCGTGAACATGTTCTTTGGAATACCCAGTGCGCGCAACACGATCCCGGAATAGAAATCCACGTTTGGATACAATTTGCGCTCAATGAAGTATGGGTCGTTCAACGCCACATTCTCGAGTTCCATCGCCAACGCGAATAGCTTGTCATTTTCGAGCTTGCGTTCCTTGAGTACTTCGTAACAGGTCTGGCGCATCACGCTGGCGCGCGGATCCATGTTCTTATAGACGCGGTGACCAAAACCCATCAGGCGATATTTTTTGTCCTTTACACCCTGCACATACTCCTTCACGCGCGAAACATCACCGATCTCTTCCAGCATATTAAGCGCAGCTTCGTTGGCACCGCCATGTGCCGGCCCCCACAGTGCGGCTATGCCCGAAGCTACACAGGCAAATGGATTGGCCCCGCTTGAACCGGCCAGGCGCACCGTCGCGGTGGAAGCATTCTGCTCATGGTCAGCGTGCAGAATGAGAATGCGTTCCAGCGCGCGCACCAGCACCGGGTTCTGTACGTAATCCTCTGACGGAATGCTAAACATCATGTACATAAAATTTTCAACGTAACTAAAACTGTTCTTCGGATACATGAACGGTTCGCCGGTGTTGTACTTGTAGGCCATTGCGGCAATTGTCGGGACTTTGGCGATCAGACGCATCGCGGAAATTTCGCGATGCTCCGGGTTATTGATATCCAGCGAGTCGTGGTAGAACGCGGAGAGCGCACCGACCACACCGACCATCACCGCCATCGGATGGGCATCGCGTCGGAATCCGCTGTAGAACTTGGACAACTGATCGTGCACAAGGGTGTGCTTGGTGACTTTTTGCATAAAAGCCGCCTTTTGTTGCGCGTTCGGCAATTCCCCGAACTTGAGCAAATAACACACCTCGAGGAACTCCGATTGCTCGGCAAGTTGTTCGATGGGATAGCCGCGGTAATACAACAACCCTTCATCACCGTCGATGAAGGTGATCGCCGATGTACAGCTTGCCGTGGCAGTGAATGACGGATCGTAGGTAAAAACACCCAGCTTGTTGATAGTACGCACATCCACCACATCCGGGCCCAAAGTGCCGGACAGAATGGGTAGTTCGATACTGCGTCCGTCGTCCAGGGTCAGCGTTGCGATTCGTTGCTTGTTCTCCATCGATATTCCTCCAGTGTAAACGTGCCCTCAGGCCGCCCTGATCATTTCCAGCAGCGCCTGATGACTTTCCTGCGTTGCTTCTTGTACCCCTCGCTCCGCTCTCCCCACAATCATATCCCAGAGCGGATTGTCGGGCATATCCAGCAATTCCTCGAACGCTCTTTGCCCGGCCACGTCGAGCTGCGCATAATGCCTGTCGATGAAACGGGTCAATACGATATCCAGTTCGAGCAGTCCGCGTCTGCTCCTCCAGCGTATCCGCTCCAGATTTTTCATACCATGCGCTTGACCATCATATCCTTGATATTCTCAATGGCCTCGGCGGGGTTCAAGTCTTTCGGGCACACATCCACGCAATTCATGATGGTGTGGCAACGGAACAAGCGGTACGGGTCCTCCAAATCATCGAGACGCTCGCTGGTGGCCTGGTCGCGCGTATCTGCAAGGAAGCGGTAAGCCTGCAACAATCCGGCCGGTCCGACGTACTTGTCCGGGTTCCACCAGAACGACGGGCAGGCGGTGGAGCAACAACCGCACAGGATGCACTCGTACAAACCGTTCAAATGCGCACGTTGCTCGGGCGATTGCAGCCGCTCCGTCTCGGGAGGCGGATCATTGTTGATCAGGTAGGGCTTGATCGAATGGTATTGTTTGAAGAATTGCGTCATGTCCACGATCAGATCGCGGATCACCGGCAGCCCCGGCAGCGGCCGCAATTCCACCGGCTCTTTGAGTGTATGCAGCGGCGTGATGCATGCCAGCCCGTTGCGCCCGTTGATATTCATCGCATCCGAACCACACACCCCTTCGCGGCAAGACTTGCGCAGCGACAGGCTGTCATCCTGCTCCTTGATCATCAGCAGCGCGTCGAGCAGCATCTTGCCCTGGGTGCTGTCATCATGCCTGATGTCCAATTCATAGTCCTGCATATACGGCGCTGTGTCCGTGTCAGGATTGTAGCGGTAAATACTAAACTTCATAACTTGCTCCTAAATATCCACTCGGCCATCCATTCCGTTTATAACCCGCCACTTGACCACCGTTCCAGGCAGTTGGATAGGGCAGGTTGACAGTTTCGTCAGCCGGCTGGCCGGTTGTTTTATCAATATACCCGCGGCTTGAGAGGAAACGATTCGACCGATAATGGTTTCAACCGCACCGGTTTGTAATCCAGCCGGTGCCCCTCGCGAAAATACAGACTGTGCTTGAGCCAGTTAACGTCATCCCGCTGCTGATAGTCATCGCGCGCATGGGCGCCACGGCTTTCCCGGCGCGCCTGTGCCGCGATCATGGTGGCCTGTGCGACCTCGATCAGGTTATCCAGTTCCAGCGCCTCAATGCGCGCGGTATTGAACACTTTGCTCTTGTCCCCGATCTCGGTATTCGCGACACGCTCGGCGATTTGCTTGATCTGCTCCACACCTTCGGCCAGCAATTCCGGGAAGCGGAACACCCCGCAATGTTTTTGCATGGTTTTGCGCATCGCATCACCGACTTCGGGTACACGCTCGCCGCTCTTCTGGTTTTCCAGGCGTGCCAGGCGCGCCAGCGGACGCTCGGCGGCATCGGCAGGCAGGGGTTTGGGATGCGGGTTATTTTTCAGATCTTCTATGATCTGCCTGCCCGCTTCGCGTCCGAACACCATCAAATCCAGCAGGGAATTACAGCCCAGACGATTCGCGCCATGCACCGACACGCAGGCGCATTCCCCGGCCGCATACAGCCCATGCACCGCCTCATCAGGACCGGTCTTGTAGGGCGCGACAACTTGCCCGTGAAAATTGGTGGGGATGCCACCCATCATGTAATGGGCAGTGGGCACGACCGGGATCGGCGCCTTGGCCGGATCAACATGGGCGAATTTCAATGAAATTTCGCGAATGCCGGGCAAGCGCTGCCGAATCACGTCTTCGCCGAGATGGTCCAGCTTGAGCATAACGTGGTCGCCGTGCTTGCCGCAGCCGCGTCCTTCGTTGATCTCTATGGTCATCGCGCGGGCAACCACGTCGCGACTGGCCAGATCTTTTGCATTGGGCGCATATTTCTCCATGAAGCGTTCACCGTTCTTGTTGACCAGATAACCGCCCTCACCACGCACCCCCTCGGTGATCAGCACCCCGGCGCCATACACGCCGGTTGGATGAAACTGAAAAAACTCCATGTCCTCGAGTGGAATACCCGCGCGTGCCACCATGCCAAGTCCGTCACCGGTATTGATGTAGGCGTTGGTGCTGGATTGGAAGATGCGCCCCGCCCCGCCAGTGGCAAGCAAAGTGGCGCGCGCCTGGAATATCATCGTCTCGCCGGTTTCAATTTCCATCGCAGTCACGCCCAGCACATCGCCATCTTCGTCTCGGATCAGGTCCAGTGCCATCCATTCGATGAAAAAATGTGTGTTGGCTTTCACGTTCTGCTGGTACAACGTGTGCAACATGGCGTGGCCTGTGCGGTCGGCCGCCGCACAGGCGCGATCCACCGGCGTCTTGCCGTATTCCTGCATGTGACCACCAAACGGGCGCTGATATATCTTGCCGGCATCGGTGCGATCGAACGGCATGCCGAAATGCTCCAGTTCATAAACCACTTCCGGTGCAGCGCGACACATGAATTCGATGGCATCCTGGTCGCCGAGGTAATCCGAACCCTTCACCGTGTCATACATATGCCAGTGCCAGTTGTCTTCCTTGATATTGCCCAGTGAAGCGGCGATGCCGCCCTGCGCCGCGACGGTATGTGAACGGGTCGGGAACACCTTCGAGAGAACCGCCACTTTCAAACCGGCCTGAGCCAGTTGCAAAGCCGCACGCATGCCGGAACCGCCCGCGCCGATCACCACCACGTCAAATGTCCTTTTAGTCACTGCCATTACATTCCCCACAGAATTTCAACCGACCATATCGCATAAAGCAACAGCGCCAGTATCACCAGCGCATATATCAACAAACGCACGGTAGCCGGCCTGACGTAATCCATCACGATGTCGCGAATACCGACCCACGCGTGATAGAACAGACTCAACAAAAACAGAAATGTGAATGTCCGTACAATCTGACTGGAAAACACGCCGGTCCAGACTTGATAATCGAGATCAGGTTGCATCAGCAGATAAACAGATATAGCCAGGCAGTACAAGGCCATCAATAGCGCGGTAATGCGCTGTGCCAGCCAGTCCCGCAAACCGTAGTGAGCACCGACAATGACCCGATTCACCATAATTTTACTCCCAACAAAACCGTCAGCGTCAAGCTCACCACCATCACCGCCTTGCTGCTGCTGCGTATCTGTGCCAGATCCCGCACCAGATGAATATCGATCGCCAGAAAACGCAACCCGGCAAAAAAGTGATGCAAAAATGCCCACAACAGGCCCAGCAACATCAATTTTACCAAGGGCAGTGCAAGGATGGACATCAACTCCGTATAGGTTTCGATGGAGTTCACGCTGTACTGTAGCATCAGCAATAACAGCGGCAAGGCAAGGAACAGAAACAGTCCGCTGATGCGATGAAGGAGGGAGACAAAAGCGGAAAGCGGCAATTTGATTTTATGCAGCGCAAGATGTTTCGGACGTTTTTTATTCATTGCAAATCACTGACATGCTTTATATCGAATACCCGGTATGCTACACCTTTGCGGGACGGGAGAAAACAAAATAGCCAAGCGGGCAATTTTGCCAACCTGTTGCCCAGTCCAAAAACGACAACGCAACCACACACAAACAAAATCCAATTTGCAGACACCGCAGAGGCGCATACAGTGACTTGGTCAGACCACGTTGTACTGAGGGTAATCAACAGCGGCATTCTTTGACAGACGCAATAACGATAGTTATGCTGGGCACCAGTCAAACAATTGTTTGATTACCGACAATCACGTAAGGAATGAACATGCTCAAATCAATCATCGCCGCCCTGGCCATTTCTGTTTCGCTGCCTGTATCTGCCTTTGCTGCCGACAGCTATACGGTGGATCCATATCACACCTTTCCGCATTTCAGTATTAACCATTTGGGCTTTTCGACCCTGCAGGGGCGGTTTGACAAGACCAGCGGAGCAATAACGCTGGATCGCGCCGCAGAAACCGGTTCTGTAAACATCAGCATTGAGGCCGGTTCAGTCAGTACCGGATATGTGAAGCGCGACGAACATTTAAAATCCCCGGATTTTTTTAACGCGGCAGAATTTCCTGCAATCACCTACAAGTCCACCGCCATGCATTTCAAAGGCGGCAAACCTGCCAGCGTGGAGGGCAATCTGACCATTATGGGCGTCACCAAGCCGGTCACATTGACTATCGATGCATTTAACTGCGGCACGAATCCGATGAATAAAAAAGATGAATGTGGTGCGGCTGCCAGCGCCCAGATCAAGCGCTCCGACTTCGGTGTCAAATATGGACTGCCTGCCATAGGCGATGACGTGAAGCTGGTTTTTGAAATCGAATCCATCAAAAACTGATTCGGCCCATTACCAAAAAAGGCAGCCCTTTCAGGCTGCCTTTTTTATTGTTCGTTCGGGCCAGATCAGGTATGCCTGAAACTATCCATTCACCCGGCGTATTCTGATGGCGAGAATAAAGTCTGTAACACCAACAGCCAGTCTGCTTGTGGCTATTTACCTGCCATACGATTTCAGAATCATCAATCGGGAGTCCTTTTGCAGACACCCGAATTTCCTGGAACCGGCTCTTCGCAATCTTAATTTTTTGCGCCAGCCATGGAAAACTATTTTTCGGAAAAAATTCATCCTGTATCAAATCATCTAAAAACTGTCAGGGCGCAGATAGGTGCGCTATTTCGATAAAGGCTTTCAAGTAATCAATATGGGTGTCCACTTCGCGCGCCCCGATAAAAATTTGCTTGCCGATTCCCTGATGACCAAGTCGTACAGGAACAATTCCCATCTCGTTTGCATACTCCTCCACCAACCACCGAGGTAACGCAGCCACGCCACGCCCACTGGCTACCATCTGTAGCATGATGTCGGTTGTTTCGATAACTTTGTGACGTTTTGGGCTGATTCCGGCAGGCTGAAGGAATTGGTTGTAAATGTCCAGTCGATCGATTTCAACAGGGTAAGTGATTAACACCTCGCTACTCAATTGTGCCGGCTCGATATATTCTGCAGTTGCCAGTGCGTGGTTCCGGCTCACCACCAATACCTGTTCATAATCAAACACGGGTTCAAAACGCAGACCAGGTTTAAATAAGGGATCTGGAGTCACCAGCAGATCAATTTCGTAACCAAACAGCGCACCAATTCCGCCAAACTGGAATTTCTGTTTAACATCCACGTCAACATCCGGCCACTGGCTCAGGTAAGGCGCAACAATTTTGAGTAGCCACTGATAGCATGGATGGCACTCCATACCGATGCGCAATGTACCGCGTTCGCCCTGAGCATACTGGTGTAGACGCTCTTCCGCCTGATCCAGCTGCGGCAAAAGACGATTGGCGACCCCCAACAAATACTGGCCGGCCTGTGTTAAGCGCAAACTACGTCCTTCGCGTAGCCATACATCGGTACCAATAGACTGCTCCAGTTTTTTCATCGTATGGCTCAAGGCAGATTGAGTCAGATAAAGCACTTTGGCAGCTGCGGTGAGAGAACCCTGCCTTTCGACTTCGCGAATGACCTGAAGATGAATTCTTTCTAGAATAGCCATATATGAAAATATATAATCAATTATTGAAATAAAATCATTTTACTTCATCAATTATGTTTTTTACCATGTCTACTTTCCAATCATTGAAAGTTAAGGAAAAAAGCATGGTCACCACTCATAACCTCGGCTTCCCTCGCATTGGCCCAAAACGTGAATTGAAATTCGCGCTGGAATCATACTGGAAGGGCCAATCATCCCGGAATGAACTCAATGCACAGGGTGAACAATTGCGTAAGTGCCACTGGCAAAATCAGTCCTCCCTGGATTTTGTGCCGGTAGGCGACTTCTCCTTCTATGACCAAGTATTGGACATGAGCTTCATGCTGGGCAATCTACCCGAACGCGCGCGCGATTTTCATGGCGAGGCGCTTGATAATTACTTTCGTGTCGCTCGTGGCCGCTCAGTGCAGAACAACGATGAGCATGCCGCCTGTTGTGGAGGGATTGCTGCCGGAGAAATGACCAAATGGTTCGATACCAATTACCACTACATCGTCCCAGAGTTCACCGCAATGACAGAATTCAAGCTGGATGCCTCGCGGCTGCTGGCACAATTGGATGAAGCCAAGGCACAGGGAGTCAAGGCCAAACCGGTGATCATTGGCCCAATCACCTATTTGTGGGTAGGCAAAACCAAAGACGGCTCAGACAGGTTGGCCTTGCTGGAACGTCTATTGCCCGTCTATGCAGAATTGCTGGATCAACTGGCAAAACAAGGGGTGGAGTGGGTTCAAATCGATGAGCCGGTGCTTGTCACCGAACTTGATCCTGATTGGCGGCATGCGCTGAATCTTGCTTATCATCACCTCAAAGCAAGCCGGGTCAAGCTGCTACTGGCCAGTTATTTTGGACAACTCAAGGACAACCTGTATTTGGCCAGTACACTGCCTGTTGCGGGCCTGCACCTTGATGCCGTTAATGCACGCGATGAAATCACGCCCATTCTTAATCTTCTGCCAGCGCACAAGGTGCTGTCGCTAGGAGTAATCAACGGACGTAACATCTGGAAGACTGACCTTAACGCTGCACTCGATTGGT
Source organism: Gallionella sp. (assembly GCA_039923775.1). Classification (GTDB taxonomy): domain Bacteria; phylum Pseudomonadota; class Gammaproteobacteria; order Burkholderiales; family Gallionellaceae; genus Gallionella. Next base: position 40,883 of record JBDTCC010000084.1, read on the forward strand.
TACAGCCAATTGCCGAACGTTTGGGTGAACGCTTGTGGATTGCTCCATCCTGCTCGTTGCTGCATGTGCCCGTTGATCTGGCGAACGAGGAAAATCTGGATATTGAAATCAAGTCTTGGCTGGCTTTTGCGCTTCAAAAGCTCGACGAACTGAAGGTTTTGGGCGCGGCGCTCAATCAGGGCAGAAATTCCGTCCAGGCCGAGTTGGCAGCCAATCAGGCTGCTATCAACGCACGCCGCACTTCACCACGCGTGAATAATCCGGCGGTCAAGGCTGCTCTTGCCGGCATCACTCCAGTGTTGGGTCAGCGCAAGAGCCCATATTCCGTGCGCGCCAAAAAACAAGCCGCGTTGCTAAACTTACCTGCCTACCCGACCACGACCATCGGTTCCTTCCCGCAGACCGCCGAAATCCGTTTGGCACGCAAACAGTTCAAAACGGGTCAACTGGATGAGGCCAATTATAAAATCGCCATGCGGGCAGAAATTGCACACAGCGTGAGGGAACAAGAAGAGTTGGGACTGGATGTTCTGGTGCACGGTGAAGCCGAGCGTAACGACATGGTTGAATATTTCGGCGAACAGCTAGACGGTTATGCCTTTAGTCAGTTCGGCTGGGTGCAGTCTTATGGCTCGCGTTGTGTCAAGCCGCCGATTCTGTTTGGCGACATTAGCCGTCCGAAAGCCATGACTGTTGAGTGGATCAAGTATGCCCAATCGCTTACCGGCAAGCCAATGAAAGGCATGTTAACAGGACCGGTAACAATCCTGAACTGGTCATTCGTGCGCGACGATCAGCTGCGCTCCATTTCTTGCGTTCAACTTGCCTTGGCGATCCGCGAGGAAGTGCTGGATCTTGAAAAAGCAGGGATACAGGTAATTCAAATCGACGAGGCTGCGTTACGCGAGGGTCTGCCGCTACGTAAATCACAGTGGAAACAATATCTCGACTGGGCGGTAGAATCCTTTCGGATTACGGCGAATGGGGTGCAAGATGAAACCCAGATTCACACCCACATGTGCTATTCGGAATTTAACGATATCATCGCCGCTATTGCAGACATGGATGCGGATGTAATCACTATTGAAACATCACGCTCCGATATGGAACTGCTCGATGTCTTCAATCACTTCAACTATCCGAACCAGATTGGTCCGGGCGTATATGACATCCATACACCCAACATTCCATCGCAGGAGCATATCCTGCAGTTAATGAACAAGGCGTCCGAGCGTATTCCGGCCGAGCGCCTGTGGGTCAATCCGGACTGCGGTCTGAAAACACGACAATGGGCAGAGGTCATTCCTGCACTTAAAAACATGGTGGCCGTTGCCCGGCAACTTCGCAGAAGCATGGCGGTATAGCTTTGTCTACGCAGATAATAAATACCTGGCATTGGAAACCGTGATTGGCGTGTACGATTAGTAGCGTGTGACAAATAGACCACTCGCTTTTGATTGCTGACGACACAACAATTTGTTGTCAATTCAGAATTACCAGCCCGATTCGCGCTCCGCAGTCGCCGTGATCTTGTGCACGCTCAGGTCGGTGCCGTTGAATTCTTCCTCGGCAGTCAGGCGTATGCCAACCACCTTTTTCAGTACGCCATAGACCACCAACCCTCCCACAAAAGCGATAGTCACACCAAGTACAGTGCCGCACAGTTGCGACATGAAGCTCACACCACCCCTGCCGCCCAATGCCTTGAGCCCAAAGATCCCGGCGGCTATTCCGCCCCACGCACCGCACAAACCATGCAGCGGCCACACACCGAGCACATCGTCGATCTTCCAGCGGTTCTGCGTCAGCGTGAACATCCCGACAAACAAGGCGCCCGCCACACCGCCAACAAACAGGGCCCCGATCGGGTGCATCAGATCCGAACCCGCGCATATCGCCACCAATCCGGCCAATGGCCCGTTATGCACAAAGCCGGGATCGTTCTTTCCCATCCACAATGCTGTCAGCGTACCGCCGACCATGGCCATCAGCGAATTCACCGCAACCAGCCCGCTGATGTTATTGATCGTTTGCGCGGACATCACATTGAATCCGAACCACCCCACCGTGAGTATCCATGCGCCCAGCGCAAGAAAAGGAATACTGGAGGGCGGATGTGCCGAGATGCGCCCCTCCTTGGTGTAGCGGCCGCGTCGCGCGCCGAGCAACAACACTGCCGCCAGACCAATCCAGCCGCCCACTGCATGCACCACCACCGAGCCGGCAAAATCATGGAATTCAGCGCCAAATGTGGCCAGCAGCCAGGCTTGAATACCGTAATGATGATTCCATGCAATGCCTTCAAAGAATGGATAGACGAATCCGACCAGCATGAAGGTTGCCGCCATTTGCGGATTGAACTTGGCACGCTCGGCGATTCCGCCGGAAACGATGGCGGGAATTGCGGCTGCAAAAGTCAGCAGGAAGAAAAATTTAACCAGCTCGTAGCCGCTCTTTTGCGCAAGCTGTTCCGCACCCGTGAAAAAGTTTGTGCCATATGCGATCGTATAACCGATGAAGAAATACGCCAGCGTGGACATTGCGAAGTCGGTGAGAATTTTGACCAGGGCATTCACCTGGTTCTTCTTGCGCACCGTACCCAACTCCAGGAAAGCAAAGCCTGCATGCATTGCCAGCACCATGATGGCACCCAGCAAAATAAACAACGTATCACTACTGATATTCAGATTTTCCACACTGCTCCCCTTTGCGCATATCGTGCACGACACGCATTTTATTTTTCATTTGTTTGATGTGCCGCCCCCTTGCGGAGGGCGCTAATTTTGCCAGTTGTTGAGGTATTTTTCCAACCAGAACAAACCGACGATGGTCTTGCTTTCGCTGATCTTGCCCAGACGTATCCACTCCATCGCTTCCGCCAGGGATAACTCGAATACCTCAAGAAACTCGCCCTCATCAAGTTGCCTGCCCTGATGGGTCAACCCGCGTGCCAGAAAATATTCCATGCGCTCGTCGGCGTAGCCGATGCACGGCCAGGCTGTGGTCAAGTGTATCCATTCTTTCGCCACATAGCCGGTTTCTTCCAGCAACTCGCGTTGGGCACATGTCAGGATATCTTCGCCATGATCGATCTTGCCGGCGGGCAGCTCGATGAATTCCCGGCGCAGCGGATAGCGGTATTGTCTTTCCATGACCAAATTGCCGTTGTCCAGTATCGCCAGCACTGCCACCGCGCCGGGATGGGTGATGTACTCGCGGCTGCTGACCTCACCATCCGGCAGGCGTACTCTGTCCTTGAGCACCCTGATGAAATCGCCGTCATACATCAACTCGGAAGCCAGCTGCGTCTCTTTCAAATCCATTGCAATTCTCTTGTCAAACGGCCGCCCGTGCAGCAACCCTGTTTCATTCGCTGACTTGCTTGCACGGCAATCAGCTCTTTTTTACCACCTGCATCGCGGTGGCCACCATTCCGGCGATATCGGCCGCATTGCCGGGAAGGATCATGGTGTTACCCTGCTTGGCAATGTTGCCAAAAGCATCGACAAATCGTTCGGCCACCTTGAGATTGACAGCGGTCAGGCCGCCCTCGCTCTGGATCGCACTGGCCACCACCTTGATCGATTCAGCGGTTGCATTGGCCACCAGCAGCAGTGCTTCGGCTTCGCCCTGTGCGTTGTTGATTGCCGCCTGCTTGGAGCCCTCCGACTCGCGGATGGAGGCGGTCATCTTGCCCTCGGCAATGTTGATTTCTTCCTGCTTCTTCCCTTCGGACTGCGCAATCAGCGCGCGCTTTTCGCGCTCTGCAGTGATCTGCTTCTGCATGGAGGCGAGCACCTGCTGTGGCGGGGTGATGTCCTTGATCTCGTAGCGCAGAACCTTTACGCCCCAGGTCGGACTGGCTTCGTCGAGCGCAAATACCACGGTGCGGTTGATCGCTTCCCGATCTTCCAGCAATTTGTCCAGATCACGTTTGCCGCATTCCGAGCGCAGCGCGGTTTGCGCCAGCATGGTGATGGCGGCGAGGTAATTCGATGTGCCGTAGCTGGCGCGCGCCGCATCGGTGACCTGGTAATACAGCACGCCGTCGACCTGCACCTGGGTGTTGTCGCGGGTAATGCAGACCTGTGGTTCGATATCGATCGGAAATTCGGTCAGGCGATGACGATAGGCGACGCGATCCATGAACGGAATGACGATACTCAGGCCGGGCTCCAGTGTCCTGTTGTATTTGCCGAAGCGCTCGATCACCCAGGCGTTCTGTTGCGGCACGATCTTGATCGTTCTGAACGCCAACACGGCGGCAAAAACCCCCAGCACAATGACAAATATACCCATTACTTTTCTCCTGCCTGACGGCTGATTGATTGATGTTACAAAGCTACTCGATGATTAAACGGCTACCCGCGATTTCTCTGATCAGCCAGGTTTTTCGTGCGGTATCCGCTGACGCGGTACCGGCCAATTCGGCATCCCACTCGGCACCGCGATAGCTGACCCGGGCATGCCGCTCGTCCGACCAGTGCAGCGCTTGCACCGACTGACCGATGTCATAAGCATGATTGGCTTGCTTGAGGATCGGTCCCGGTTCTTGTTTCCAGCGATAGATTCCCGCAATGCTGACGGTGCAAAGCAACGCCGCGATGGCAACCTGGCCGCCCCACGCCATGCCCAGATAGGCCGCCAGTCCGGCCGCAGCGAGGCCAAATGCCACCGCGATCAGATAAAACGTGCCGCTGTTCATCTCGGCGATCACCAGCACCACCGCGGCCATCCACCATATCCAATATACGTCCATCGCATTACCCCGTCATTTCAAGGGACGCATTTTGACACGTTTGTCACGTGTTGTTCGGCACGCAAATATAAACCCTTGCAGGCTGAATTCGTGTATCCCGCGCTCACGAAACCGCAGCCGTACGCAGATTCAATCGATGCAGGCAGCGTTTGATCCATTGTGCGGTCAATTTTTCCTGCACCGAATTCTGCCCCAACCGCGCTCTCAGTCCAGGGAAGTTAACGCGATCCAGCGGCTGATCCTGGTTGAAACAGGAAAAGACATAACTGGTCTTGCCGGTATCCGGATCGATATGGGTTTGCAGGCACTGCGCGCAGATCTCCTTCATCATGCACTGCATCGGCGAGTTGATCGAACCGATCGCAAAGTGATGCGGCTTCAGGTACGGCTGCAGTACCGCATGGCGCGCGGCAGCCACCGCCGCCATCATGCCGTCCGAACCGATCACGATGATACGGTCTGAGTTAGCGAAGGGAATCTGCTGTATGCCGAGTTCCCCTTTCGCATAGGCGGTCATCGCCTCAACCATGTTGCCGACGAAGGTTCGATCCTGTTCCCGCTCGGCCACGAAACCGGGCTGTTCGTCGCAACACCAGATCACCACATCGGCAGCGTTCTCGATCTCGGCCACCTTGTACCGGTCGATCAATTTCTTGTAGCCGGCAAAATACAGCACTTGGGAGCCTGCCGCACGCAAGGCCTGGCCGATGGAGAACAGCACCGCATTGCCCAGCCCGCCACCCACCAGCATCACGGTTTCATCTGCCGGTATCTCGGTAGGCGTCCCGGTCGGACCCATCAGCACCACCGGCTCGCCGGGTTTGAGCAGGGCGCACAGATCCGACGAGCCGCCCATTTCCAGGACGATGGTCGAAATCAGCCCCTGTTTGACATCGACCCAGGCGCCGGTTAACGCCAGTCCTTCCATTGCCAGAATGGTCGCGTCGATCTCCAACGCATTGGCCTCGTAATTCTGCAGCCGGTAAAACTGTCCCGGCTCGAAACTCCGTGCCGCCAGCGGCGCCTTGATGACGATCTCGACGATGTTAGGCGTCAGGCGAATGACGTCGTGCACTGTTGCACGCAGCTGATAATTGATCTCTTTCAGGAATTCAGTATCGGATAACTTCGATGCCGGATTGACTTGCTGCAACACCGCGCTGACCGAGGGATAACCCTGCTTTGCGCTGCCCATCGCCTTCACCACATTGCCGAAGTAAGAGGGATGCAGGTCACCGAAAAAGCTGATGAAGCGGCCACCGGATTGTTTGGACAACAGCACATGTACCTGCTCGGGCTTCGCAATGGCCTGCTCGGGACGAACCGGATTGCCCACTTCATCGCACGCCTGGAAGTAGCGCCCATCCAGTTCGAAATGTGCCGAATCTTCCCGGGCCAACACGGTATTCGGCTGGGTACCGGCGGCAACCAGTACCGTGCGTGCCGCGACTTCTGTCTCTGCCCCAGAGCTCCAAACGCCTTCCTCGCTGCGCTGTTGCATCGACATGCCAATTGCACATGCGGCACCGAATTCATCGACCTCGATACGCGTCGGATTAAGCCCCTCCGCAAAGCTGATCCCTTCCTCGAGGGCTTTTTCGATCTCTTCATGATTCAGCGTGTACGAAGGGCTGTCGATCAGGCGTTTGCGGTAGGCGATCGTGACGCCACCCCAGCCCTGCAACAATTCGATGATGCGCGGCGCGCGACCTTCGGCAGCAGCATTGCTGCGCTCGGAATCGATGGCCAGTGCATGGCCCAGAAATTCATCGGCAACCTGCTGTTCCTCAGGCGTCCAACGCTGGCGGACCGCGTCCTCGCCCTGTTCGGCAGCAAGCATTTTGTAGCGGTGCATGAATTTGGCGACCTGTACCGGATAATAGGCCAGCGACTCGGTGGCTGTGTCTATCGCGGTCAGCCCCCCGCCGATCACCACGACAGGCAGGCGTATCTGCAGATTGGCGATGGAATTCTGTTTCGCTGCGCCGGTCAATTGCAGCGCCATCAAAAAGTCCGAGGCGGTGCGTACGCCGCGCGCCAGACCGTTCGGAATCTCCAGTACGGTCGGCCGACCGGCGCCGTTGGCCAGTGCAATATGATCGAATCCCGATGAAAATGCCGTGTCCACGGTCAGCGTTCCGCCAAAGCGCACCCCGCCGAACATCGCGAACTGGCTGCGCCGCTCGAGCACCAGACGGATCAGCTTGAGAAAATTCTTGTCCCAGCGCACCGTGATGCCATATTCGGCGACACCGCCGAATCCGGCCAGCACCCGGTCATCCAGCGATTCATATAATTCCGTGACGTCATGAATCGGGACAAATTCAACACGCTCACCATTGGCAGCCACACCACCAATGCGCGCAGGCAGCGGCTCAATCTTCAAGCCATCGATGCCGACCACGGTATGACCATCATTGATTAGATGATGGGCGAGCGTAAAACCGGCCGGTCCCATCCCGGTGATCAACACACGACGGCCTGATGGCGCTTTCGGATAAGGCCGCTGCAGGTTCAGCGGATTCCAGCGCGTCAGCAGACTGTATATCTCGAATCCCCAGGGCAATTCCAGCACATCTTTCAAAGTGCGTGTCTCGGCCTGCGGAATGTCGACCGGCTGTTGTTTCTGGTAGATGCACGACTTCATGCAATCGTTGCATATGCGATGCCCGGTCGCCGCGACCATCGGATTATCAACCGTCATGATGGCCAGTGCGCCGAGTGCATTACCCTGGGTCTTGACCTTGTGGAACTCGGAGATCTTTTCCTCCAGCGGACAACCGGCCAGCTTGACGCCGAAACTGTTTTTCTTGAATGCAGCAACACCACCATCGGCGGGCGCCTTTTCCCTGAACCCGTGGGAACAGGAATCTTTGCCCTGCTCGTGGCACCAGATGCAGTAATTGGCCTGATCCAGTGCACCGGTCAGATCGGTTCCACCATCGGTCAGCGCAAACCCCTGGCGGCGGCGCAATGCATGGCCTTCCCCGAGACGATAGGCGTTGATGCCATCCAGACTGACGGTTGACAACGGAACCAGGTGTTCGAAATCCAGCTTGGCCGGTATCTTGAACAGGACGCCACCGTGGTGACGCTCACGTCCGGCCGGGGTTTGTAAAGCCCAGGCTGCATAGCGGGTGGCAAGCTGCAATTCGTCGGCATGTGCCGCTTCATCCATGAGCCAATGGGATACCTCCCTTGCGAAAGCAAGCTCGGTGAAGGGTGTGCCGATGTACTCCGCCAACTGCGTTTCAAGTGCCGGCCCGTCTATCGTCGCGGCCTCGTCCGGTTTGACTTTGGACATCGCCCGGCGCTGCACGAATAGTCGTTTGCAACTATAGAGCGGTGCCAACTCGATATGCCGTGCGGCAAGAGCCTGAACCTGCGCCTCTATACCGAACAGGTTCGCCAGGAAATCGTCGAGGTGAGGGGCTAACGCGATCAGCAATTCTGCTTCAGCCTTGCCGGAAATTTTGGTAACGGTATGCCGCGCTGCTTCCAGTTGACGGCGCAATCCCGCATCGCATTCCCCGAGAAAATCGAGGAAAGCGACATCGATACTGATCAGACCTTCGCGCCGATAGAGATCATCGAAGTCAAGTCCATAAGCAAGGCTCAGTCTGTCATGATGTGGGGTTTCAAGTTGCATGGCTTTTATTATTTCCAATGTTGTATTGCATATATTCCCCTGTCATTGAATCTGACACTGATCCATTCCATTTCCGTGAATATCTCCGGGGTGAATTGATCCGGTCCAGATGTCACCGGTGAAACATCTTAAAATATTAAAAATATGACCGGTTGTCTACATATCTCTCAGAGTGTATCTTGCTGCGATCCGTTATTAAAAAAGCTGGAGACATTCCCGCCTTCTTTCTTCGAGCGATACATTGCCTGGTCTGCATTCTGCATCAGTTCGTCGGCATCCTTGCCATCATTGGGGTAAATGCTGACCCCGGTACTGGCATGCACCTCGATTTTGTGTCCATTTATTTGCATCGCTCCCTGGAAAAGATCGTGAAGTTTACTGACGACAATATTTACCTGCTGGGGATCGTCAATCGCGTCCAGCAATATGACAAACTCGTCACCGCCGAGGCGCGCGACGGTATCCACTTCACGCACTGCCGATTTCAACATGTTTGCGAAGCTGACCAATACCTTGTCTCCGGTCGCATGACCGAGCATGTCATTGATCGCCTTGAAATGATCCAGATCGACAAACAGCACCGCGAGATGCTTGCCGGTTCGCCGCGAACTGACAATGGCGTGTTCCAGGCGGTCGAAGAACATTCTGCGGTTGGGTAAATCGGTCAGCGTGTCGTGCCGTACCTGATGGTCCAGCGCCTTGCGATTTTCATTCAGCTCGGACAGATGTGATGCTATTTGCGTCTGCATTTCGTGAAAACTGCGCGACAAAATGCCGAGTTCGTCGTTGCGGGTAAGTGGCAGCGTACTGACAACATGGTCTTTGGAAAAATGTTTTATCGCGCTGACAATATTATTCAGCGGGCCGGTCACAATGCGTGATACCAGCATCGAAAGCACCAGTGCAAGCGCGCTAAAAGCCAGAATGATCTGAAAGGTATCCCAGCCCAGCCGGGATGTTTCCCGCGTGATGTTCTCGATCGGCTGCGACAAACCGAGAATCACAAAGCGCTTGTCGATCGTGTCGCCAAAGGGCAAGCGCACAAAGGCTGCGACATGTGCATCTTCCGGTTTCGTCCCTTCATAGACATGTGTGACGACGTTTACACTCTTGCCGTGGAGCAATGCCAAAACAGGCTTGAAGGTATCCTGGATGAGGATGTGTTTGCCGCGCTCAAACCCGAAGGTTTTTTGGGGGTCCGGATTGATCAGAAAATCGCCGGATTGATTGCTGAGGTATAACTGGTATGCGCTCGGCAAGTTGCTCTTCAAGAGGCTGGCAAGCCTGTTCAGATCGACATTAATTGCAATCAGACCGAGCCTTTTGCCGTTTTGCGCGAAAACCGGGGTTGAAACTGTCACCGTCGGTTTATCCCTGCCGGAATGCGCCCCCTGCTCGTGATTGATGGTAATTTCAGATAAATAAATATCGCCACGTGCAAGCCGCAAAGTGCCACTAACATAAGGATAGTGTCCCCGCTTCCTTAAATTTCCCCCTTGCACACGCGTTAGTCTCTTGCCATTACGATCGACACGAACCAGTTCCTGTCCGTCCCGGGCAATGCCGATCAAACGAATCTGGAAATATTCCGGATGGGCTGACAGCATTGCTGTGAAAGTATCGGCCAATATCTGTTTATCACGTTCGGCGATCTGCTGGTCCGATGAGATAAATACGTTTCGGGAAAGCGGAAGTGCCGCCAGCAATTGATCATCTTCGGCAATCACATCGATAATGATCTTCATATTCCGTCCCACCACCTGCGTTGCTGTCAGCAGGTCGCGCTCTGCGGCACGGGTCAGCATGTTTCGGCTGGACGTGTAAAAGTAATAGCCGGTCAGAATAATTGCCAGGATACCAAAGGCGGCCAGCAGGAATCCGAGCTTTAGACCGATATTCAGTTTTATATAATCTGATGGTTTCATGGCACTGAAAACTTTAATCGGCAAACGGCCTTCGCCCGGACAACCAAACCAAGCGTAAACCGGACCAGAAGTTAACCTGAAATCATTATACATCTCGCCGGGATTAGTAAAACTTCAATAACTTTGGGAAACAAGACCGGATCGTGACCCGCTTGAAAACTTCCTGGCCGCGCCCACTCAAGCGCCCCCTGCCAAGACAGGTCGATCGCTGTATTTTTGGAGTAAAATCAATACGGGAGTTTCATTAGATGATTTCGACAAGGGTATGCGTATGAATCGTGACCTGCGGATTTTTTATGTAATTTTTATCGTGTTTCTGTCTGGTTGCGCGTCGCCGCATAAACCAGAATCAGCCAAACCGAATGTCGCCAGAAAATCAACGGCGACAAAACAAGTCGGGCGGACAGTCATGTCTCCCGATGGTCTGACCAAGGGAGAAATCATAGGCACGCCGGCCCCTGCCAGCAGATTCTCACAACTGCAAATCGGCATGAGACTGAAGCAGGTTACCAGACTGATTGGGCCCCCGGACAGCTCGGATAGTCGTATCACGGGTAAACAATACCAGCCGTTTTATTTCGGCGGTGATACCCAACGCACCGAGGCTTTTTACAAAAACGAGGGACAGCTGACCTTTTCGAACACCTCATCCGATAGCGCTCCTGATACACTGATACGCATACGGGTCAATCCCAATGCGAACGGAAAGCATTGATTCGCCGACCGTGATACACCCAAATGATTACCTGTTTCCGGTTGACAGACAGTACGAAAAAAAACTACATTCCTCCTCTCTAAATTCTTCATCCCACTATCGACAACAATCACTATTCGGGAGATTACATGTCCAACATCGAATCTGTATTGAATGAAAGGCGCATTTTTGAGCCCTCCGCCGAATTCGTCAACCAAGCCAACGTGTCCGGAATGCCGGCATACCAAGCACTTTGCAAGGCTGCGGAACAGGATTACCCCGGCTTCTGGGCCAATCTGGCACGCGAAACTTTGCAATGGAAAAAACCCTTCTCCAAGTCTCTCGATGAAAGCAATGCGCCGTTTTTCAAATGGTTCGAAGACGGTGAGTTGAATGTTTCTTATAACTGCCTCGACAAACATCTCGCTGACAAGCCGGAAAAGATCGCTATCATTTTCGAGGCTGACGATGGCAAAGTCAGCAAAGTCAGTTATCGCGAGTTGCACAGGCGTGTCAGTCAATTCGCCAATGGCCTGAAATCACGCGGCATCAAAAAAAGTGACCGCGTCATCCTCTATCTTCCGATGAGTATCGAAGCGGTGGTTGCAATGCAAGCCTGCGCCCGTATCGGCGCGATCCATTCGGTAGTATTCGGCGGTTTCTCTGCCCAGAGCCTGCATGAGCGCATCACCGATGCACAAGCTTGCGCGGTTATTACCGCCGACGCGCAAATGCGCGGCGGAAAACTGATGCCATTGAAGCCCATCATCGACGAAGCACTCTCTCTGGGAGGTTGCGAATCCGTGCACAGCGTCATCGTTTATCGACGTGCGGGAAACGATCTCGAATGGAATGATGATCGGGATATCTGGTGGCACGATCTGTTCAACTCACAAACCGCCCACTGCGAGCCGGAATGGGTGGGTGCTGAACATCCTCTGTTCATCCTCTACACCTCCGGCTCCACCGGCAGGCCCAAGGGTGTGCAACACTCCAGCGCCGGTTACCTGCTCGGTGCAATGCTGTCCATGAAATGGGTATTCGACTACAAGGACAGCGACGTTTTCTGGTGTACCGCGGACGTGGGCTGGGTCACCGGCCACAGCTATGTGACTTACGGCCCACTGGCGATGGGTGCAACACAGGTAGTATTCGAGGGCATCCCAACCTATCCGGATGCCGGGCGATTCTGGAAGATGGTTCAGGATCACAAGGTCACAACTTTCTACACTGCCCCGACTGCCATTCGTTCGCTGATCAAGCTCGGCGGCGATTTACCCAAACAATATGACCTGTCCAGTCTGCGTCTGCTCGGCTCGGTTGGCGAACCAATCAATCCGGAAGCGTGGATGTGGTACTACAACACTGTTGGACAGGCGCGTTGCCCGATCGTGGATACATGGTGGCAGACTGAAACCGGCTGCCATACGATCGCGCCGCTACCAGGTGCAATGCCGACCAAACCGGGTTCCTGCACCCTCCCCCTGCCCGGCTACATGGTCACCATTGTCAACGAAGCAGGCGATGAAGTACATGACCAGCATGGCGGTTTTCTTGTCATCACACGCCCGTTTCCCTCGCAAATCCGCACCATTTGGGGTGATCCGGAACGCTACAAAAAATCCTATTTCCCCGAAGAAATGCATGGATACTATTTGGCCGGGGATTCGGCCCACCGCGATGATGACGGATATTTCTGGATCATGGGACGCATCGACGATGTGCTGAAGGTATCCGGCCATCGCCTGGGTACAATGGAAATAGAGTCCGCACTCGTTGCAAACCCCCTGGTGGCTGAAGCCGCCGTGGTGGGTAAACCGCATGACATCAAGGGTGAAGCTATTGTCGCCTATGTCGTACTCAAGGGCTCGCGTCCGGCTGATGCGGCAAAGGCAAAGGAAATGGCCGAGGAACTGCGCAATTGGGTAAGCAAGACCATCGGCCCGATTGCCAAACCGGATGAAATCCGTTTCGGCGACAATCTGCCCAAGACCCGCTCGGGGAAAATAATGCGGCGCCTGCTCAGAGCAATCGCCAATGGTGAAGAAATCAGCCAGGATGTGTCGACACTGGAAAACCCGGCCATACTGGAACAGTTGAAAAACGCCATAAAATAAAAGCCGTAGCCAGTTGCAAATATCCGGCAAGGGATAGTGTCAGCCGGCCCCAAGCCTGATTTACACCGAAAACAGACAATCCACAGTTCACCATGCGGGGCTGTAATCGACATCTTCGGTGGTTCCACGGAAAAATGGTCCACAGGGAAAGTACGGCGATGCGTTCCCTGTCGTGGTTAACAATCAACGTCCCCTCATTTTCTGACCTTCCATCCCTTATCCACTGCCTTTTGTCATCTCACTGCTGTTTTAGATTGACCTGTATGCAGATGTTAGACTAACATCACATCGAGAATTACTTCAGGAAGGACACAAGTGTTATTGATTCGATTGATTTTTTCTGCGCTGCTTTGCGTTCTTGCAACAGCTGTCACTGCGTCTGCCCACGCAGAAGAAACGATTGCACTTAACAGTCCCGCAAGCGTAGAAGCCGTTCCACAGTGGCTACCATCAGGCCGCGATATCAAAATCGAACTGATTCCTAATCCTGCTCCCATCGTACAGAACTTGTGGACGCGAATACGCGACGGTTTCACGATGCGCGAACTCGATTCCAATCTGGTCGCGAAGCATGAGAAATGGTATGCCCGCAATCCCGAATACTTTGCGCGCATGACCGAGCGCGCCCGCCTGTATCTTTATTACATTACCGAGGAAGTTCAACGGCGCGGCATGCCCAGCGAAATCGCACTTTTGCCCATGGTCGAAAGCGCTTTTAATCCGGGTGCATATTCAAGCAGCCGCGCTTCAGGGATATGGCAATTCATGCCGTCCACCGGGAAAAAGTTTGGTATGGAACAGAACTGGTGGTACGACGGACGCCGGGATGTAATCAGCGCGACCAATGGCGCACTCGATTACCTGCAGAATCTTCACAACATGTTCGGCGACTGGGAGTTGGCGCTGGCTGCCTACAATTGCGGCGAAGGCGCAGTGTTGCGCGCGCAGGCATACAATCGCAGACATCACCGGCCAACCGACTATGCGCACCTGAGGTTGTTGAAGGAAACGCGTAATTACGTGCCAAAATTGCTGGCCATCAAACATATTATTGCCGATCCCGCCAAATTCGGGCTGGCGCTGCAGGATATTCCCAACAAGCCCTATTTTGCCGCGATTGCCACCACTCAGCACATCGATGTAAAACTGGCAGCCCAACTGGCCGGTATATCGGAAGATGAGTTTGCCGCGCTCAATCCCGCACACAACCGTCCGGTGATCCTGCAGGATAACAATGATTATATTTTGTTACCCATCGATAAAATTGCAAATTTCAGGACTAACCTGGAAAACTATGACAAACCCCTGGTGAGCTGGCAATCATATAAACCCAAGAAAGGCGAACGTCTGGACAAACTGGCACCGCGCTTCGGTCTGTCGGTTGCCAATCTGAAATCGGTGAATGGCCTTTCCCGGCACGGCAACATCAGTACCGGACAAACACTGCTGGTGCCACTGAACGGGGAAGAATCTTCCAGTGAGTTCGAAGCCTTCAACATGCATCTTGTGCCTACCAACAACCCCACAAGAATCAGAGTGCACCGTGGAGACACACTGGGTGCTCTGGCGCGCCGCTATCATGTCAGCATCGCCCAGTTGAAACGATTGAACCGCAGCCCGCTGCGTATCATCAGGGCTGGTCAAACTCTGGTCGTCTCGGAGGCAGGCGCAAGCCAGCGTTACATCCGGCATAGAAAATCCAAGGATCGCTCTCGTGACGTGGCACAGAGCGACAGCGAGTCTTCACAGGGATTCTACTAGGCGGTTTAGAGGCTACGACTTGTCCGGAATGGAAACAAAATCACGGTAACCTTTCCACACCCGCCACACCCCCCACATCAAACCCGTCATGCTGTGTCGACGAATCACAAGAAATGCCATCGTGCCGGCGACCAGCAAAGGGTGGCGACGCAAAAAACGCACCGCCACCAGCCCCTGATCGGCCAGGGCCAATGGGGCGCTCCACTCCGTTTCGATTTCAGTCATCTGCTCGCGCTGCACTGATATCCTTGCCAGCAACTCACCGCGTCGTTGCGTCAACTCAAACAGTTTCTCATTCATGTCCACGGTTATTTCCCTGGCTCCAACTGTTCCCTGTCCCTGGCCAACTCGGCAAGACTGGCGGAAAATAATTTCGGTTTGGCCTGCGCCTTGTTGCGCAGCAACATTGCCATCAGTATGCCCAGCACGAAGAACAGGATGCACAGCCCGCCCAGCACAGCAAGACGGTGCTCATCCCAGAACAACACGGTGATGAATATCGTGAGCAACAGCACACCCATGCCAAAACAAAACAATGCGAACAGGGATAAAAAGAACATCTGCATCAAACGCAGTCGTTCCTCCTGCAGCTCATTGGCGAGCAGTTCCAGCCGCGTCGAAACGATGGCAATCAGCGTCGAAGCCAATCGTTTGACCGAATCCATCAACCCCGCACTCTGCTCAGCCATGACTTAACGGCTGCGACCGATCAGCATACCGACAATAACCCCAACGCTGGCGGCAACACCGATGGCTGTCCATGGATTATCGTGCACGTACTCGTCCGTTGCCTTGGCGGCATATTTTGTTTTCTCGATCATTGCCAGCTCGGCCTCATTGAGGCGGACCTTGGCCACATTCAAATTCTCCTGAATACGCTCACGTGCCGCAGCCACCTTTTCTCCGGCCTGCCCGGCTGTAGCACGCAACAACTCTTCGGCATCAGCCACTACTACACGAAAATCCCGAACAAGCTTTTCTTTGCCGGTATCGCTTCCTGCTCCTGCTGATTTGGTGCTCATGACCCACTCCTTATAGAATATAAATAACGCGATAAATTACCGCTTGAACCTCCTTCTGATACCGGAGAATCTGATACCTTTGTAAACCTAAAATACCCTGTCGTCAACCGGGGTTCTTTGCATAGATATAGCAATGCACACTGTGTGTTGGCGAAAAACTTGTCACCGGTGGATAACTCATGCGGCATTGTTCCGAAGCATGCACACAGCGCGGTGCAAAATGACAACCCCGCGGCGGATTCGCCGGTGACGGCAGGTCCCCCACCAGCCTGATGCGCTCCTTTTTTTCACCGTCAATGCGCGGTATCGCAGACAACAGCGCCTGGGTATAAGGATGCTTGGGAGCGCGCAACACCTCTTCCGAGGTGCCCCGTTCCACGATACGCCCGAGATACATTACGCACACTTCATGGGCGAGATACTCAACCACGGCAAGATTGTGAGTGATGAACAAATAGCTAAGTTCAAATTTTTGTTGCAAAGACTTCAACAGGTTCAGGATTTGCGCCTGCACCGAAACATCCAGCGCGCTGGTCGGTTCATCGCAGATCAACAGCTGCGGCGAAACCGCAAGTGCGCGCGCGATGGCGATACGCTGCCTTTGACCACCTGAAAATTCATGCGGATAAAGCCACTTTGAATCTCTCGCAAGACCGACCTGGTCGAGCAAAGTATCAAGGTGTGCCTGGCGTGCCGTACTGTTGTTCTCGATATTCAGCGCGGTCATGCCTTCCTCGAGAATTTCGGCAACACGCATTTTTGGGTTCAACGAAGCATACGGATCCTGAAATACCATCTGCATCGAGGCACGCTGTTCGCGGCTATCCGATCCGATCAATTCTCTCCCGGCAAATTTCACGCTACCCGCAACGGGGGAAATCAACTGCAACAGCGCCTTGCCCAGCGTAGTCTTGCCGCAACCGGACTCGCCCACCAGCGCCAGGGTTCGCCCCTGCGGAATGTCCAGCGACACCCCGTCAACTGCTTTTACCTGTCCGACCACACGCTGCAACATACCTTTGCGAACAGGGAAATAGACTTTCAGGTCGGAGACCTTCAAGATGCAAGGTTCAAGAGACAAGGTGAAAGGAGGCGATCCCGAATCAACGCCTACAGTTGTTCCCTGTTCCTTGTTCCTTGTCACTTGCCCCTCATAAAGATGGCACCTCACTCCCTGCCCTTCACCGAGCAAGGTCCATTCCGGCATTTTTTCATTGCACAGGGACCAGGCCTGATCGCAACGTGCTGCAAAGCGGCAACCCTGCGGGACGCTGCCCAACGCTGGCACGTTGCCCGGAATAGCCGCCAGCAATTGATTGCGGCGTGTCGCATCCGGCAGCGCGGCGAACAATTTCCGGGTATAGGGATGTAGCGGTTGGTCGAACAACTGTGTGCGGCTGGCCTGTTCGACGATTTGTCCGGCATACATCACCCCCACCTGATGTGCCATTTCCGCCACCACTCCGAGATCATGCGTAATCAGCAACATCGACATGCCGCTGTCAGCCTGGGTGTCACGCAGCAGTTGCAGGACCTGTGCCTGTATCGTGACATCGAGCGCGGTGGTCGGTTCATCGGCAATCAGCAATTTTGGCTGCCCGGCCAATGCCATCGCGATCATCACACGCTGCTTCATGCCGCCGGAGAGCTGGAACGGATATTCTGTCACCCGCCGTGTAGCATCCGGGATGCCGACCTGGTCCAGCAGCTCCACGCAACGCCGTCGCGCAGCACTGCCGTGCATACCCCGATGCAACCCCAATACTTCGGCGATTTGCTGGCCGACTGTCATCACCGGATTCAGGCTCAACCCCGGTTCCTGAAAGATCATCGCCACCTTGCCACCGCGCAGGTCACGCATCTCGCGCTCACGCAGGTCGAACAGCGGGATACCATCCAGCTGTGCCGTACCACCCGCATTGACCACCCCATCGGGCAACAGCCGTAACAGGGACAGTGCGGTCATTGATTTCCCGCAGCCAGATTCTCCGAGCAGCACGAAAGTCTCGCCCGCCTTGATGCTGAAAGAGATGCCGTCCACGATGCGCACGCCATTGCGCAATTGCGTGACCATGCCGGAGACACGAAGTAGGTCGCCCGTCACGCCACCACCTCGATCTCATGATTCGAATCACCACACCGGGTGATTTCTTCAGTAGCCGGCGGCATTACCCGCACCGGCGCTGCGCGCACCGTGTTCATGCCGCTACCTCATCATCAACAAACGATATTTTGAATTCAACGTCCTCGGTAGCCGGCGGCATTACCCGCACCGGCGCTGCGCGCACCGTGTTCATGCCGCCACCTCGCTACGGCTCAGACGCGGATCGAATGCATCGCGCACGGCATCGGCAAACAGGTTTGCCGCCAGTACAAGTGCCAGCATGAAACCGAAGGCAGAGGCGAGCGACCACCACACCATGGGATCGCGCCCCATCTCCAGCCGTGCCGCGTTGATCATCGTACCGAAGCTGATCATTGAGGGATCGACACCCACGCCGACATAGGACAGTACGGCCTCGGCCAGCACCAGCCCGCTGAAATCCATCACCAGCGAAATCAGCACGATGTGCATCACGTTCGGCATGATATGGCGCACCAGGATGTGGAACGGGGACACACCGAAAGATTGTGCTGCCTGTATGTATTCCATCTCGCGTAATTTGAGCGTCTCGCCGCGCAACAATCGGCACAACCCGGTCCAACTGGTCACGCCGAGGATCAGGCACAGAAATACCAGCCGCAGATCCGCGCGTGACGCGGAGTTGTTAAACCATTGCGGATGCGTATCGATGGTCACCTGCATCATCAGCACCGCCGCCGCAATCAGTAGCACGCTGGGTATAGAACTCAGCACGGTATAAACATACTGGATCACATCATCCACCCAGCCGCGCAGATATCCCGCTGCAATCCCCAGAAACAAGGCCAACGGCAGGGTAACCAGCGTGGTGACCGTGCCGATAATCAGTCCGGTGCGGATACTTTTCAACGACAGGTACAGCACGTCCTGCCCGACCTTGTCGGTGCCGAGCACATGATAAGCGGCGGCAAGACTTGCCGTCATGCCGATCAGAGTCGAGATGGTGAGCATGGCAACCAGCAATGCACGCAGTGGCCAACCACGCCGCGCAAGCCGGGGTTTACTGCCCAGCGCGATCAACACTCCGACCATCAGTCCCGCCAGTGCGCCGGTCAATCCGCGTTTCAGTACATCGCTGTCACGCTGTCGCACATCTGTCAGTTGGGCACCGCCATAACGCAAGCGCGGATAGTCGCGCAGCACACCGCCGCTTTTGGCTATCACACTCTCCTTGGCATACAGCGCCACGGCCAACGGCGCAGAATATGTTTTCTCGGTTTGCGTGCGCAGTGGCGTAACCAGCTTGTCGAATACGCTCAGCACCTCCGGCGAATACACCGTTTCCCCGATATTTTTTTTCGGTAATGCGGCCCGGTAGTGCAGCGTATCCAGCAGTCCGACCAGAAAAAACAGCGACAAAACGAGCAGTGAAACCATCGCTGCAGGATTCTGCGCCACGCGTCTCCACGGCAACAACAGATGCTCGCGCTGTCGCACGTACCACGTGCTGGCGATGCCTGCCGCAATCAGCAAAAATACCAGTGCGTCGCTCCACAGGATAACCGGCATGAAACTCATGAGAGCCGCACCCGCGGATCCACCAGGGTGTAGGACACATCCGTCAGGATCAGCCCGATGACATACAGCAGCGAGCCGAGAAACACCATCGCGCGCACCACACTGAAATCCTGCGCATTGATCGCATCGATGGTGTAGCTGCCCAATCCCGGAATGCCGAAGAACGATTCGGTGAGCAGGCTGCCCATGAACAGCAGCGGGATGATCACCACCACGCCGGTCAGAATCGGGATCATCGCGTTCTTCAACACATGGGTGAACAGTATCGCCAGCTCCGACAGGCCCTTGGCACGCGCGGTGCGCACATAATCCTTGCCGATTTCTTCAAGAAAAATCGTGCGGTACCAGCGGCTGCTGGAGCCCACACCGCCGATCACGCCAATCACGATGGGCAACACCACGAATTTGAAACTGCCCGCCCCGCCCGCGTAACCGGAAATCGGCACCAGATGCCATAACTTGCTCACCACGAATTGCCCGCCGATGATGTAGAACAGGCCCGACACCGACATCAACAGCACGCACAACGAGACACCCGCCATATCCAGCGCAGTGGCGCGAAACAGTGTCATCAACAGCGCGAAGGTGATGTACACCATCAGGCCGACCAGAAATGTCGGTAACGCTATCGCCAGACTCGGCCACATGCGCGTGGCGATTTCGCGGCTGATATTACGCCCGTCATCCGAATAACCGAAATCGAGCACAAACATGCTGGCGGACTTCTGCCAGAAAATCGTATCCGTGATCTTGTTGATGCCGGCGGCAGCGCCGTTCAACATAAGCGGCTTGTCATAACCGTGTTGCGCTTTCCATTGTTCGATGGCATCGGGCGTGACGCGCTTGATGCCGAGCTGCATACGCGCCATGTCGTCCGGAGTGTTCACCACGAAGAAAATTGCGAAGGTGAGCAGGTTGACCCCGACAAGAATTGGCAGGGCATACAAAATACGGCGAATCAGGTAGGCGATCATTCAAAAAATGTGATTAAGTGATTTTTCAGGCGCGACATCATTGTTTCACATGACAGGCGCAAGGGCACCAGGCTTGTTTACAGTATTACTTCGTGTGTTATTCAGCACTCGCCAGTATCCCAACCCGGCCCGAAACTGGCAGGATCAATGCCATGTACATCTTGCAACAATTGGCCTATTACTGCCATATTTTTGCTTTACTGCCACATTTTTTCCGAACATTGAGCTATTATTCGTTCAGCGCGGGCAATAATCAGCTCCAAGCATATATTTTATTCGAAAGGTTCGATATGGATTCCAAAGTTCGCTTGCTTGTTTTATCGGTATTCATTGCAGTGGTCTTGTGGCTGCTGGGTGGGTTTGTGTTCGGTCATGCGCTTGGAATTGTTTGCGTATTCTTAAGTATCGTCGTTGTAGGATGGGCCGCAGGCAACCTGATGAACACACCCGAACCTTCACAGGAAAACAAGTAACCATCCTGGCTGGACAAACAACTCAACGCCACCGCAAGGTGGCGAGTTTTCTGGTGAAAGCATAATGCACCAACCAAGCTGGCGCCAGATGAATTTCGAGCAGGGTCGGCAGGCAGCGCTTCACGCTTGCCACTCTCGATCACACATGAAGAATTGCCCCAAATGAACAAGCTCCTGCCTTATCCGTTCTTCATTCTTTTTTCCATAGTGGCTTTCAATATCACTGCATTCTCGGTGTTACTGCAGATGGATATGCTGATATTCAATGCGACCGTCTACAAGGTCATTGCCTGGCTGCTTACAGCGGGAGCATGGACGCTCGCTTACCGTTATCGCCACAAATAGTTCCGGTCCGTCTCCGTCATATGCAAAGCGGCGCGGTGTCGACCTGTTTGGCGAATAAAAACCTCTACCCGGAACAGGCTCATTTCGCCTCATCGCGTTGACGCAGCATGCGCCTCAGCCAGATACCAAACAACAGCACTGCCGTGGCAGCCAGCCATAGCGGCCAGCGTACAGGTTGATTCCACTTGTGGCGCAGCTTATCGCGCAGCTTCGTATCTATGCGCCAATATTTTATCTTGTTGTTTGCCATCACGTTTGCTTTGACGTTGCTCACCCAGCTGTGTTGCAACACATAATCTTTCGGATGGTAGCCCCACAGCCAGGGTGAATCACGGCGCAGGATTTCCAGCATGCGATCAATGATTGCCTGGCGCGCCGGACTGTTTTCCATGTTTTTCATTTGATCGAACAATCTGTCGTATTCCGGATTGCTGTAATTCGCGGCGTTCTCGCCACCTTTGCCGACCTTGGCCTGTGCGCTGGTCAGCAGGAACAGAAAGTTTTCCGGATCGGGATAATCGGCATTCCAGCCCCAGTAAAACATCTGCGTATCGCCCTTGCGTATCTTGTCCTGGAAGCGGTTGTAGTCGGTGCTGCGCGCCACCAGTTGCACATTGATTTTGGCGAATTGCTTGCGCATCCAGTCGAGTCGCGCCTTGTCACCAACCCCGCCCGAAGTCGTATCCAGATTGATCACCAGCGGCTGGCCGGTTTTCGCATCCACGCCGTTGGGATAGCCGGCTTCGGCCAGCAGTTGTCGGGCTTCTTCGATGGGCTTGCGTTTCGGTGCTCCATCCACCCAGTCGTATACATAGTGATCGATACCTGCCTCGCCCGGGCGGTAGCCAAAAATACCCGGCGGGATCGGCGATTGGGCCACAATGCCGCGACCGTTGGCAAAAATCGAGATGAACTCCTCGAAGTCCACCGCGATCGAAATCGCCTGCCGCAACTTGCGCGCCCGTTCGCTGCTTCCACCCACCACTGGATCGAGCCAGTTGAATCCGGTATACATGGTCGAGGTCGCCACTGCAGTGGTCAGCTTGATGCCCTGCGCCTTCATCGCGTCGGTCACGCTCGCTTCACCGCCAACGTTCACCTGCACCGCCTGATCGAAGCTGTCCGAGCTGATGCCCGAGACGTCGTAATAGCCCTGCAGAAACTTGTTCCAGTAGGGTATGGTTTCCTTTTCCAGCGTGAACACGATTTCGTCGATCAACGGCAAGCGCTTGCCCGCATCCCCGAGCAACCCGGCCGCCGCATCACCGGGCTCACCTTCGGTCGGATAGGTCTCGCTGTCATAATACGGATTGCGCATCAGCACCATACGCTGGTTGGGATTGTTCTCGGACAGGTAATACGGCCCGCTGCCCACCGGCCACCAATCCAGGGTCAGGTTGCGTTCGCGCATACCCGGCTGCGCGTAGAAGCGCTCGGCTTCGGGTGGCATCGGTGCGAAAAAAGGCATCGCCAGCCAATATTCGAACTGTGGGTACTTCCCGTGTATCTCGATACGGTAGGTGTGTTCGTCAACCACCTGCACGCCCCGCAACGGATACTTGTTCAGGTCGAGAAACGCGCCGGGATGCTGCTTTACTGTCTGCCGCAGCGTCACGGCGTATTCTTTGAAACCGACGATGTATTCGCTCATCACCCCGAAAATCGGCAGATGCAGCAACGGATCGGCAAGACGCTTGATCTGGTAGGCATAATCTGCCGCTGTGACGGTGCGCGTCCCCGTGTGCGGGAAGTCGCTCAAGGCATGGATGCCGCGCAAATCGTCAGGCGTGAGATGGTCGTATTCAGGCTTGCCCTGCGCATCGCGGGCAAACGCCGGATGGGGCTGGTAACGCATGCCGGGCTTGATATGTATCTCGTAGACGCTGTAGGCAATTTTTTTGGCGGGTGCAGTATCCGGCAGCGGCCGGTGATCCTTGTCCAGGTATCGCACCGTCGGCATTTTCGCCGCCGCCAGTGGCACCAACTGATAAGGGCGTTTCAGGTAATGGTACTGCAGCGGCGGCGCATAAATCTGCGCCAGAAAAACATACTCGTTTTCGCTGTATGCCTGCGCCGGATCAAGATGTTTGGGGCGTTCGGTGAACGCGGAATAGAAAATTGACTTGCCCTGGTCCGATGCCGGATAAGGATCGTTCCACAATCCGCCACTGCAGGCGGAAAGCAGAACAACCAGCAGGGAAACCAGCAAGACTCTCATGGCATCCAGTTTAGCCGAATCGCGCAAACTCGTCATTGCCCAGGTTGACATGGCACGGACATTGAACAACACTGTAAACTGGCAATTCCAAGCAACTCCCGGCAAAAAAACATGAATCCAGACTGGCAAGAATTCCTCACCCGGCACGGCGCAACCATAGGCGCAGGCATAGTACAAAGCTTTGGCAATACCGCCGTTGAGCTGGACGCGATGACCCAGAATACCGTGCTGTGCGATTTGAGCCAGTTCGGGACGTTGCGCGTGTCCGGCGAGGATTCGCAACCATTTCTGCAAAACCTGCTGAGCAACGATATCCGCGAAGTCAGCGCCACCCGCGCGCAATTCAGCAGCTTCAATACTGCAAAGGGAAGGATGCTGTCCACCCTGCTGATCTGGCGCGATGGCGACGATTATCTGCTGCAACTGCCGCGCGTACTGTGCGAACCGTTGCGCAAGAAGCTCGGCATGTATGTGCTGCGGGCCAAGGTCAAAATCACCGATGTCGGCGACGAGATCATTACGCTGGGTCTTTCCGGCGCAGATGCGCAGGAGATTCTGCGCGCCCAATACGGCGAACTGCCCCAGCAGCCGCTCGGCGTCATCAGCAGCACAGGCAGCGTGATCAAGATCAACGACACGCGTTATCTGGTCAGCACCCCGGCACCCGACGCCGCTTCGCTGTGGGCGGCACTGTGCCAGCGCGCAAAACCGGTCGGCAGTGCCAGCTGGGACTGGCTCAATATTCGTTCCGGCATTCCGGTGATCCTGCCGCAAACCCAGGAACAGTTCGTCGCGCAAATGGTCAATCTCGAACTCCTCGGCGGCGTGAACTTCAACAAGGGCTGTTATCCGGGACAGGAAATTGTCGCGCGCATGCAGTATCTCGGCAAACTTAAACGCCGCATGTATCTGGCGCATCTCGACGGCAGCGACACGCCCCAGGCGGGTGATGAGTTGTTCAGCGCCGAGATGGAAGGCCAGGCCTGCGGCATGATCGTCAACGCCGCCCCCGCGCCCGGCGGCGGTCATGACGTGCTGGCAACCGTGCAGGTCAGCACCCGCGAAACGCAGGCAGTGCACTGGAAAACCCTGCACGGCGGGACGCTGGAATTCTTGCCGCTGCCTTATCCGCTGCCCGGTGCTTGAGTATCATTTTCGGCCAGACAGTTAATCGGGGCCCGGATCACAACCTCCATGAACAAGCACGGTTCGTCCCCCTCCCGCATTCATCTGATTGCCCTGATGGCAGTCCTGTTCATCGCACTCAACAGCGTGTGGCTGAACCTGTTCGGTACCCTCGATAACCGCCTCAGCGATTTTGTTGCGCGTCATGTCGCCAGGCAACTCAGCCCCGACCCTGACATCGTGATCGTCGATATAGACGAAGCCAGCCTCGCCGCAATGCAAGACACAGCCGGAAGCTGGCCGTGGCCGCGTGCTGTGCATGCCGAACTGCTGCAAGGCATAGAGCGGCAACAGCCGCGTGCCATCGTGTTCGATATCCTGTTCAGCGAACCGGACCGCTACCGTCCCGATAGCGACCAGTATTTCAACGAGGTGCTGCACGGGCTGCACAACGTTTATTTTCCGATGCTGCAACTGGAGGGAAACCAGAGCGGCGGGGTTCCCCTGTCGGCAATTTCACGTGTCATCGACATACCCCATAGCGCCAACGCCGACCCCGGCGCGCGCGCCATTTTGCTGCCGCCACAGGCCATCGCAACCGAGTCGTGGCGTGTCGGACTGGTTAACCTGATTGAAGATGCGGACGGCGTCACACGGCGTTATGAATTGCACCGCAATATTTCCGGGTGGCAACTGGAGTCCCTGCCGGTACGCGTGATGCGCGATCTCGGTTACCCGATCCCGCCCCAACCCGACATCAGTCTGGACTGGCGCGGCGACAGCCATTCGTTCAAGCGCATCTCCTATGCCGATCTATACGCCGACCAGTCGCGCCGGAAGCCGCTGCGCGACACGCATGAACTGACCGGGAAGATCGTCGTCATCGGCACCACCGCCTCGGGTTTGCACGACATCCGCACCACACCGGTATCAAGCCAGTATCCCGGTGTGGAGATCCTGGCCACCGCACTGGACAATTTGAAGAACCAGCGTTACCTGCATCCCGCACCCTCCTATGCCTCCCCCTTGTGCGCGCTGCTGCTGATCGCCATCCAGTGGCCGCTGTTTGTCCGGCGCCGCCTCGATGTGTTCAGGATAGGCGGGGCATTATTGCTGCTGAGCATTGCGCTGCTGGGTGCGCAATACTTCGCCATGACCCGGCTTTACAGCGCCGCGCTGATGACACCGCTGCTGTTCGGCTGGGGATTCTATTTTGCCGCCGCGCTGGGCGAATATCTGCGCGAGAAGAAATCCCGCGAGCAGACGGTGCGCATCTTCAACCGCTTTCTCGATCCCCGCGTGGTCGACTCACTGGTCGCGCAGGGAGAAACACCGCAGTCATTAAGCGGCCAGGCGCGCGAGATCACCGTGCTGTTTTCAGACATACGCGGCTTCACCACCCTGTCCGAAAAACGCTCGCCCGAAGAGATCGTCAGCCTGCTGAACCGCTACTTCAGCCTGCAGGTGGAAATCATCTTTCGTCACGGCGGCACACTGGACAAGTTCATCGGTGACGCGATCATGGCATTCTGGGGTGCGCCCCAGGACGACCCGTTGCATGCCCGGAATGCGGTGGCAGCCGCACTGGAGATGGAGCAGTCTTTGCTGCGTTTCAAAACCGGGTTGGGCGGGGATGGCCAGGATTTCGACGTCGGCATAGGCATCCATACCGGCAAGGCCGTGGTCGGTTTCCTCGGTTCGGATACCCGCATGGATTACACCGCGATCGGCGACACGGTGAATCTTTCCAGCCGCATCGAAGGACTGACCAAGGGTGTGGCGCGGATACTGGTTTCCAGCGACACCGTCGCGCATTGCGCAAATGCATTTGACTTTAAACCGACCGGATCTTATAAAGTCAAAGGCCGTTTGCAGGAAGTCGAATTGTTTACCCCCGGTGTCCGCCCATGAGATATCTATACATCCTTGTTATCTACGCCTCACTGGCAGTTCCTGCCAGCGCCGCCCAGGTCGCTTTTACCGTGCACAGCACCGAGATCAAGCAACAGCCTTACAGTGATGCGCAAACTGTCGCGACACTGAACGACAAATCCAGCGTGGAGGTTTTGTCGCGCCGCGGCGGCTGGGTCAATATCAGCAGCAGCAAAGGCAAGGGCTGGGTCAGGATGCTCAGTTTGCGCAGCGACAGCACCGCCCAGAAGCGCGGGGACAGCGGCCTGCAAAGCCTGATCAATGTGGGCCGCTCCGGCAGCAGCGGGATCACCGTGGCGACCGGTGTGCGCGGACTATCGGAAGAAGACCTGAAGAATGCGCACCCGAATCCGGTCGAATTCGAGAAACTGCAAAAGTATGCGGCAAACAGGGCGAATGCCGAAAAATTTGCGCACGACGCCAAACTCAAAACCCGGCAGCTTGAATATTTGCCGTCCGGCGGCAACCCCTGAATCGAGGAACGCAGCCATGTTCAACCGTACATTGTTAACTTTCGGCCTCGGTCTGCTGATTGCGCTACCGGCCCATGCGTTCGACTTTAATTTTGAGCAGGCGATCAGTATTGCAAAGAAAGTGCAACAGGCGCGCAAACCAATAAGCCAACCGGAAGAAATCGAGATCGGCCACGGCATTGCCGAGAACTTACTCGGTGCCGCACCGCTGCTGCCGGACATCCGGGTGCAGCGTTACGTTAATGAAGTCGGGCGCTGGCTGAGCCTGCAAACCGAGCGTCCCGATCTGCCCTGGCAATTCGGTGTACTGGACAGCTCCGACATCAATGCGTTCGCCACGCCCGGCGGCACCATCTTCATCACCAACGGCTTGTTGCAGAGGATGGACAGCGAATCCGAACTGGCCGGCGTGCTGGCACATGAGATGGTCCACGTGTTGCGCAAACACCATCTGGCGGCACTGCAGAAAGCGGCACGCATCGACATTGCCAGTGAAATCGCCGGAGAGGCACTCAAGAACAATGGCAATTCCGCTGTACTGGACAAGGCCATCAAGGCAGGAACGGAAGTCTATGCGCGCGGTCTGGACAAGGAAGACGAATTCGAGGCCGACCGGATGGGTATCGTGATTGCAACGCGTGCCGGGTATGATCCCTATGGCCTGCCCGCGGTGCTGCAAATTCTCGATGCTATCAATCAGCACGATTCTTCGCTGGCGCTGATGTTCAAGACCCACCCTTCACCGCATGACAGGCTCAACCTGCTGGACAAGGAAATGGGTGACCGGTTCGACGACTATCCCGCTCCGTTACAGGCCGACAAACGCTTTTACAGCGAAATGACAGCTCAGCGCAAATAATCACCGGCCCGGCAGCTTCAAGGTCATCTTGATGTGCGGCAAACCCGCATCCATGAACTCCCGGCCCTGCTCGGCGAATCCAAGGCTGTGATAGAACGGTACTGCGTGAGTCTGGGCATCCACATCCACCTGCTTGTAATCGTGCGCTTGTGCATAGTCGAGCAGGGCCTCCATGATCGCAGTGCCCACCTTTTGTTTGCGCCACTGCTGCAACACCGAAATGCGGCCAATATGCCCATCGGCAAACATCCGCCCGCAGCCGATGGCGTCTCCCCGATGACTCAGCGCCAGCGCATGCCGGGCACCTTGATCCAGTCCGTCCCATTCAAGTTCGGCGGGAACTTTCTGCTCACGTATGAACACCGCCTCGCGGACTGATTTCAGCAATGGCTCGCCGTCATGCCAGCCAACCAGACTGACGGTAAAAGGATTACCCATGCTTGCATTCCCCCCTGACGTTATCCAGCAGGAAAATCATCCGGCGATTTCGACTGCCGTCCCTGCCGGCACCAGATCGAACAGTTCGACCAGGTCGGTGTTGCGCATCCGTATGCAACCGTGTGAATCGGGTATGCCCAGCGACACTGTATCCGGTGTGCCGTGGATATAAATATAGCGGCGCATGGTATCGCATTCGCCCAGACGATTGAAGCCCGTTTCGCAACCCGACAGCCACAGGATACGCGTCAATATCCAGTCGCGATCCGGGAACTGCGCGCCCAACTCCGGTGTGTAGACTTCCCCGGTGGTCCGGCGGCCCACGAAAACGGTGTTTACCGGCTGCCCGGCGCCGATTTTGGCCCGAATGATGTGCTTGCCGCGCGGTGTAAGAAAACTGCCGCGCAGCTCACCCACGCCTTTTCCGGAACTTGAAACCGCATAGCGGCGCAGCGGCTTGCCCGTGTCATCCAGCAATTCGAGCTGCTGGGTGGAAATAAGAACTATGATTTTCACGTAACCTTCTGTTGCGTGCGACGCAGCGCGAAAAAGTTGCTGAGCATCAAACCACATTCATCCGCCAGTACGCTCCCCGCCACATCGGTATGATGGTTCAGGCGGGGTTCGGCAAACACGTTCAACACGCTGCCGCATGCGCCGGTCTTGGCGTCGCTGGCGCCATACACCAGCCGCGCAATGCGCGCGTGCATGATCGCTCCGGCGCACATCATGCAAGGCTCCAGCGTGACAAACAGCTCGCAGCCAACCAGCCGGTAATTGCCGATGTTGTGGGCGGCATCGCGCAATGCCATCATCTCGGCATGAGCGGACGGGTCGTGGCGCGAAATCGGCGCATTGAAACCGCGACCGATGATCTCTCCATCCTTGACCACCAGCGCCCCCACCGGCACCTCGCCGGCATTTTGCGCCAATCTTGCCAATTCCAGCGCGTGGCGCATGTAATCTGCATCCGTCATAACGATCAACCTTGTTAAAAGGGAGTTTGGTAAAGCGGGCTACAACCGTAGCACAACCGCGATAGTTTGACGAGGGTGCAATGATGCTTGCCTTTCGTGCGTTTTTTGACAAGAATGTAACCCTCTTTAGCAGGTTCACACATGTCAAAAAACACTATTGCAGACTTTTCCCTCCCGGCCACGGGCAATCAGACCTTCACACTGTCCGGTTCACGCGGCAAGCATCTGGTGATTTATTTTTACCCCAAGGACAACACTCCGGGCTGCACCACCGAGGCGCAGCAGTTTCGTGATTTGTACGCGGAATTTCAGAAAGCGAATTGCGGGGTCGCCGGTATTTCGCGCGACAGCATCAGGTCGCATGAGAATTTCAAAGCCAAGTTCACCCTGCCGTTCGAACTGTTATCGGACACTGAAGAGACAGCATGCAACCTGTTCGGCGTGATCAAGCAGAAGAACATGTATGGCAAGCAGGTGCGCGGCATCGAGCGCAGCACCTTTGTGTTCGACAAAGATGGCATACTGCGCCGGGAATGGCGCGGCCTGAAAGCCGACGGACATGCGCAGGAAGTGCTTGATTTCGTTACAACCCTCAACTAAAGGAACCTTATGTCCCCAACCCCCCGCAGCAAATCGGCCAAAGCGGCAAAGGATACCGATATCAAGCTGTTCGTGCTGGACACCAACGTGCTGTTGCACGATCCGACCAGCCTGTTCCGCTTCGAGGAACACGATATATGCCTGCCGATGTTCGTGCTGGAGGAATTGGACAACAAGAAGAAGGGTATGACCGAAGTTGCCAGGAATGCGCGCCAGGCCAGTCGCTTTCTGGATCAGATCGTCAGTGATGCTCCGCACAAGATAGAGGAAGGCATCGCACTCGAATCTGCCGCGCACAAGAACTGCACCGGGCGCCTGTATCTGCAAACCAGTTTCGTTAAATACGAATTGCCGGAGAATCTGGAACTGGGCAAAGCGGACAACGCGATTCTCGGCGTCGTCATCGGACTGCAAAAGGAACAGCCCGAGCGCCCGGTGATCCTGGTCAGCAAGGACATCAACATGCGCATCAAGGCCCGCGCACTGGGACTGGAAGCGCAGGACTATTTCAACGACAAGGTACTGGAAGACAGCGACCTGCTTTATAGCGGCGTGTTGCCCCTGCCCGACGATTTCTGGGACAAGCACAGCAAGGACATGAAGTCGTGGCAAAAAGACGGCCGCACCTATTACCAGATATACGGCCCGCTGTGCGCGGCACTGTTCGTCAACCAGTTCGTCTATCAGGAAAGCGGGGCAACACCGTTCTACGCCATCGTGCTTGAACAAAACGAACAGACCGCCCAGCTTTGCACCCTGACCGATTACACCCACAGCAAAAACAATATATGGGGTATCACTGCGCGCAACCGGGAACAGAACTTTGTGCTCAATCTGCTGATGAATCCCGATATCGATTTCGTTACCTTGCTGGGCCAGGCAGGGACGGGTAAAACCCTGCTGACCCTGGCTGCCGGACTGCTGCAGACGCTGGAAGCCAAGCTATATTCGGAAATCATCATTACCCGCGTCACGGTTCCGGTCGGCGAAGACATCGGCTTTTTGCCCGGCACCGAAGAAGAGAAGATGACGCCATGGATGGGCGCACTTGAAGATAATCTCGATGTGCTGAACAAATCCGACGAGGAAGGCGGAGACTGGGGACGCGCCGCCACACGCGATTTGATCCGCTCGCGGGTCAAGGTCAAGTCGCTTAATTTCATGCGCGGGCGCACTTTCCTCAATAAATATGTAATCATAGACGAGGCACAAAACCTGACGCCCAAACAAATGAAGACGCTGGTCACCCGGGCGGGTCCCGGCACCAAGGTTGTGTGCATGGGTAATATCGCCCAGATCGATACACCTTACCTCACCGAAGGCAGTTCCGGTCTGACCTATGTTGTGGACCGGTTCAAAGGTTGGCCACACGGCGGGCACGTAACGCTGATGCGTGGTGAACGCTCCAGGCTGGCGGATTTCGCCGGAGAAGTGCTGTAAACAAACTTATGGATAAACCAGTCGAAAAATCCGATGCCGAATGGCGCAACGAGCTCACACCCGAGCAGTATCGGGTGTGTCGCCAGTGTGGCACGGAGCCGCCGTTCACGGGCAAGTACTGGAATTGCCATGACGCGGGAATCTACCGCTGCGCATGTTGCAACAGCGCCCTGTTTGATTCCGCCACAAAATTCGAATCAGGAAGCGGATGGCCGAGTTTCTGGCAACCATACAAGACCGAAAATGTGATATCAAAAACCGATACCAGCCACGGCATGAAACGTGTTGAAGCATGCTGCGCACAGTGCGGCGCGCACCTTGGACATATATTCCCGGACGGTCCGCAACCCACGGGCATGCGCTATTGCATGAATTCAGCCTCGCTCGTGCTGGAAAAAAACTAACTGCTTCCGCTACCACTATGAAACTGTTATTCGACCTATTTCCCGTTCTCCTGTTCTTTGTCGCTTTCAAGTTCCAGGGTATTTTTGTCGCCACTGCGGTGGCGATTGCCGCGACTATTGTCCAGATCATCTGGACCAAATACCGGCATGGCAAAGTCGACATGATGCTATGGGTGACCTTTGGTATCATCAGTGTGTTCGGTGGCGCGACCCTGATGCTGCACAATGAAAATTTCATCAAGTTGAAACCCACGGCGCTGTACTGGCTATTTTCCACCATCCTGCTGTTTTCGAATTTGCTATTCCGGAAAAACCTGATGCGCACAATGCTGCATGAGAAAATAGCCCTGCCCGTGCATGCGTGGAATCGCCTCAACCTGATCTGGAGCCTGTTCTTTGCCGCACTTGGTTTTATAAACCTGTACGTGGCATACAATTTTTCGACAGACAACTGGGTCAATTTCAAACTGTTCGGTTTTACCGGATTGATGGTGGTATTCATCCTGGCACAGGGCGCCTGGCTGGCCAAATATATCGACGAGAAGAAGGAAAAAAACTGATGGGGCATCCATAGATGTGGTACGCAATCATCGGGCAGGACGTGCCGAATAGCCTGGACAAGCGCATCGCGGCCCGCCCCGCGCATGTTGTTCGCCTGCAGGAACTGCAAAACCTGGGGCGCCTGCTGCTGGCCGGACCTTTCCCCGCAGTGGATGCCCAGGATCCGGGCGCGGCGGGATTTACCGGCAGCCTGATCGTGGCCGATTTTGCCACGCTGGTTGCGGCCCAGGAGTGGGCAAATGCCGACCCCTATGTGGCTGCAGGGGTATATGCGGAAATTCGCGTGCAACCGTTCAAGAAAACCTTTCCGCAATGACCCTTGCACCGAATAGCCGCGAGATGCAAATGCGCTCCAGACTCGCCCCGCTTGAACCGGTGCTGATCGAGATCATCGACGAAAGCCACAAACATGCCGGGCATGCCGGCGCACGCGAAGGTGGAGGGCATTATGTGCTGCGTATCGTCTCGTCCCGGTTTGCCGGCAAGAGCACGGTAGCGCGTCACCGTATGATATATTCCGCTTTGGGAGAGCTAATGAAGCGCGAAATACACGCGCTCAACATACAAGCAAGTACCCCCGACGAGTTTTAACGGTCAATTTATACTTTTTTACTGAAAAGGACACAGCATGTTGAAAACTGGAACATTTGCAGCATTGGCATTATTAGGCGCGATGCTGGTTAATCCCGCATTTGCCGCAGATAAATCGGCCGCCACGGTGAATGGCGTTGCAATACCGAAATCACTCGTGGACATGCGGATCAAGATCGCCGCCGAACAGGGGCAGCAGGACACCCCGGATCTGCAAAAGGCGGTGCTCGATAACATGATCAACCTCGAAGTCCTGTCGCAGGCAGCAGAAAAGGCCGGAATAGACAAGGATCCGGAAGTCATCCAGCAAACCCATCTGGCCAGGCAATCGGTGATGGTCAATGCATTTGTGCAGGACTACGCCAAAAAGCATCCGATCAGCGACGATCAGCTGAAACAGGAATATGACAAACTGAAAGCGCATCTCGGCACCAAGGAATACAAGGCGCGCCACATCCTGGTCGATACCGAAGCCGAAGCCAAGGCCATCATCGCGCAGCTCGGCAAGAAGGCTGACTTCGCCAAGCTTGCCAAAGAAAAGTCCAAGGATGCCGGCTCAGCAGCACACGGCGGCGAACTGGACTGGGCGGTACCGAGCAATTTCGTGGCACCTTTTTCAAAAGCCATGATGGCCCTGAAAAAGGGCGCATACACCAAAGTACCGGTTCAATCACCATTCGGCTGGCACATCATCAAGCTGGATGACGTGCGCGACCTGAAAGTGCCCACATTCGACCAACTCAAGCCGCAACTTCTGCAGCGCCTGCAACAGCAATCCATCAAGGACTTTGTTGCCGACCTGCGCAGCAAGGCCAAGATCGAGTAAGGACTGACCCGCATCTGAAAAAAAGACACCCCGGGGTGTCTTTTTTTTGGCCGTTACCAGGCCGATTCGGCTTGCGCCCTGCTCCGCTCGGTCAGTTGGTCATTGCGCTACGGGTTGTCGTTGATTTCATGGATGACGTTGCCCGCTCCCGCCGTGGCAAACCGGAAGCACTTTCAACTTAAATGTTTCTGTGCTTCTTGATCATATCGTGGGCCAACTGGATCTCTTTTGCCTGCTCGGTCGCCATCGCGATCATGTCTTCCGGTACACCCTGCCCGATCAGTTTGTCCGGATGGTATTGGCTCATCAGCTTGCGGTAGGCGCGCTTGATCTCCACATCGCTACTGTCTTTGGTGACGCCCAACGCCTTGTATGCATCGTCCAGTGCCGCAGCCGAGCCCGCCTGCCCACCGGCGAAGTGGGATTGATTCTGCACCATGTCCAGCAGCTGCCTGAACGCAGCCTGGTCATAGCCGAGGCGATTGGCGATACCGGCGAGTAGCGTCTCTTCAGACGGATGGAAATGCCCGTCTGCCAGTGCCATCACGATCAGGTAGACCAGCAACACCTGCTTCAAATGCCGGGTGTTTCCGCAAACGGACATGAATCTGTCATAGGTCGGATCGATATCAAACGCAGGGTCGGCCCCCTGTTTGAATAATGCGATCGCCTGCTGGCGATGCGTATCGGTCATGCCCAGTTTTTGCATGAACTGCTCGACGTGGTCGATCTCATCCTGGGAAACATGCCCGTCGGCCTTGGCCAGCTTGCCCATCGAGATGAACACCGTCTCGAGAAACACCGCCTGACGCATCGCATTCTGCAACGGGTTCATCCCGCCGGTGCC
Source organism: Gallionella sp. (assembly GCA_039923775.1). GTDB lineage: Bacteria > Pseudomonadota > Gammaproteobacteria > Burkholderiales > Gallionellaceae > Gallionella. The sequence goes on from JBDTCC010000084.1 coordinate 75,554, forward strand.
ATACGCCATCATGCGATCGATGAATGAACCGGCGAACAGCCCGAACAGCGCCCCGAAGAATCCGAAAAAATAGTAACCCGCTATGAAACCGATGAACTTGAACAAAACAACTCCAGAAAAATAATGGTTGGATCACAACTGCGACAAAGGTGCGCATTATACCTTCTGCAGGTTGCACCCCGGTTTGTCAGTTTATGCAGAGCATCAACAAGCTCGTATGGCAACCCTGTACCGGTTATATTGAAATCCATACCTGGATTTGATGATGTGAAAAGCCGATAACCGATTAACGAACGTTGCTCATGCAGCGGTTCCGAACCAGGATTGCGTGCCCTTGCCGAGGAATTCGTCGTAGAGCATGTAGTGGGTGCCGTCGCACGAGAAAGTCAGGCTGATCATGCCGTTGAAAAGATTGATGGTGGATACGCGCAAATAGATGTTCTCGTCTGCCATGCGCATTTCGCGCAGGGTTGCCAGTATGCGTGTGATGGCTTGTGCGGGTATGACAGCATCGGATGGATAAGACCGGGGCGGATAAACCAGACAGATATCCGGATCGCCCAGGGCCTCATCATCCAGCATGCGATAGCGAAACGGGTCGTCCACTGTCCAGATCGTCACCTGACTGCTTGAAAAGTGGATCGAGCACTGAAATACGCCCCGTTTGGTCAGCAGTTCCTCCAGTATCGACAGGGTCTGTTCCAGATGGCTGTCCATCTGGCTTTCGACGCGGCATTGATACATGACGGCATTCCTGATCACCGGGTCGCCCTTCACCTGCCGCCACGCAGCCGGCTCTTCATAAAGCTCCGCAGTCACCGGCAGATTGCGCAGGTCGAAATCGGCACCGAGATATCCAAGTACATGTGAATCCCTGTTTACGACCTGCAGCGCGGTGAGTGAAGGCCGGTGGTTCATCAGACTGATATAGGCATCCGACAGCAGGAATCCCCAGCCCGGAACGGCCTCCTTCATGTAGGGTCGCTGGGAGCGGTTGCGCCCGAAATGCTCTGGCAGGCACCCGTCACGCTCAATGTTGTCGCATATCTGCACCCCATCCGTACCCACGCAGTACAAATAAGTACAGTGCGGGATGTCCGCGTAACCTTCCAGCAGGACTGCATTCAACCGTTCTCGGTCACCCCAGACCGGCGCACATTTTCCCGCCAGTCGCGCAATCGGCTCCCGCAGCAGACGGGCAAGCTGCTCGCGCTGCAGATAGATGCTGTCTTTCCACGATAATTGCGTGTCGCTCATCTCTGTCTGTCCTTTTACCACCTGTAAACAGTCGTGCAGCCGGCCATGTTGGCGGCTGGAACGCCGCTGTCATTTTGCATCGCAATAAAGTATCTGTTGATTCCTGTAGCGAGTAGTTTAACCCCGGAATGTGCCAATCTTCTCAACCATGAACGGAATCGGTGCTGAATCCGGATTTTTCAACGAGCGGCTCCCCCGCGATGCACACATTCATATTGCAGTCTCCCGCTGTATACAGCTTTCGCCATGGAAGCATAGACACAAACGGGCGTATATTTTTAATGCAATTACCGAGCCGGAGCCAATAACTCTATCTATAATACGAATCCGGGGATAAATGTGGAGGCATGTATGTTACGCAATCTTCTTGGAATTATTCTGATTTCTGCCGGCATTGCCGGATGCGCCACGAAACCGGCCATCATCGAGGCCGACAACACACCACTCAACCGCACTGCGGTAATCGAGCAGCAGGTCGTCAGCAACGGAATCAAGGGATTCTTCCCCTTCGAAACCACTGACCGGCATTATGTCCGCGCCAACATGCGCCGCGACGAAACCATTTTCAAAGGTACCGGCACCTTCACTAAATTTCTGATCGGCTTGCGATCTGACACGGAAATCACGCGTATCGACCGCAAACTGCATTGGTCGCTGAACACGGAAAAACAGGAATACACCGAGTGTCCCCTGAAGGGATGCATCAAGCCGCCTGCCGAACAAAAAAAACCCGCCGAAAAACCCCCGCAGGAAAAGCATGAACCCGGTTGTACCATGCGAGTCGAACACAGCAATTTCACAGTCAAATCCACGGGCCAGAAAAAGGCCATCAATGGTTTTGACACCAATGAATACCAGGCCGCCTGGGTCATCAAGCTGCGCGACAATTCGGCACGAAACACCACCAGCACACTGAAGCTGAATATCTGGACTACACCGATGACTGGCGCAATGCGCGATGCGTTGGCGGTGGAACAGAGTTATGCCCGTGCATATAACGGCGCTGTTGTCGACACCGGCAAGCAGGAAATCATGCCTGCAGACGCCGCCAGGTTGATATCGGCATATCTGGCCAGTTCCATGAAGCCGGGTGACCTCAAGGCATTCCTTAAAGCAGGCAGGGAGATGGAAAGGATCAAGGGTTACCCGATATCGACCCATCTTGCCTGGGATATGGAAGGCAATGCCTGCGCGCCCAAGGAAACCCCCAATGACACGAAAGACAAATCCACTGGCACCTCTGGCAGTGCCGGAGATCTGCTCTCCGGTCTCACCGGGATGTTCGCACAGAAGAAGGCCGATGACACAATGAAAGAAGCCGCGGGCGAACCAATATTATCGCTGACCTTTGAAGTGAAGAAGCTCGGAATGGAACAGGTGCACGACAGCGTCTTTACCGTACCCAAAAATTACAAGTTGGTGTCACAACCCCAAAGATAGCTGGCGAACAAAAAGGCGACTGAACGGTCGCCTTTTTATTTACACCGGTAAACGATCTGGCTTCCATTCACGCGTGCGCGTCGATATCGAAAAGATCACTCCCTGATTCACCTCGTCATGAAGTCTGTCACATTGTTTACTGATCACTACGCGCATCACTTTGCATCATGGCCCGGATCGATCACTTGGTGAGTCGTTGCTGGCCATTTTAATATCATTTTCCCGTCACCCAACCGGAAGCTGCATCAGGAATTTTGCTTCAAAGATTTCCGCCGGCACCGGTTTACTGAACAAAAATCCCTGCATTTCGTCACAACTCAGCAAGCTCAGCAAGTGCGCTTGCTCTTCGGTTTCGACGCCCTCCGCCACCACCTTGAGATGCAGCGCGTGCGCCAGGCTGATAATGGTGGACACCAGCGCCAGCCCCTCCGGCCCCACAGTCATTTCAATCACGAACGAACGATCGATCTTCAGCGTATCCACCGGTAGTTTGGACAGGTAGCCTAGCGAAGAGAAGCCGGTGCCAAAGTCGTCTATCGCGATAGTCACACCTATGTCGCGGATCGCCTGCAGACTGGAGATATTGCGATTGACGTCTTCCATGATCAGACTTTCGGTGATCTCCACCTCCAGTCCTTCCGCCGCATGCGTATCGATAGCAAGTGCCTGTTCGATCTCGGCGATGAAGCCGGGACTACGCAATTGCAGTGCTGACACGTTCACCGCGATGCGTACGGCCGGCAGACCCGCATTACGCCAGCGCAGGTTGTCCTCGATGGCCTGGTGCATCGCCCAGCGCCCGACCTCATAGATCAATCCGGTTTCTTCCAGGAGCGGGATGAACCGACCCGGCGGCACCAGGCCGGTGCGCGGATCGTTCCAGCGGATTAATGCCTCGGCGCCGGTGACTTTGCCGCTCACCATGTTCACCTTGGGCTGGTAATGAAGCACAAATTCTTCATTGTCGATCGCCTGGCGCAACTGGTTTTCCATGGTGAGCTTGCCTGCCATCGCTTCGGTCATTTTCTGCGTGTAAAACAGGTATCGATCACCACTGGCCTTGGCTCTCTTGAGGGCAACTTCGGCATTTCTGAACAGGGTATCGGCGTCGGTTCCGTCATCCGGAAACAGCGCGATACCAGCCTTGGCGGCGATACGAAACACGGCGTCGTTTAGAGGGAACAGATGTTCCTGAAAAGCTTGCGACATTTTCTCGATTTGTCGCGTCAGATCACATTCAAAATTGACTTCTGGCAGCACCATGACAAAATGGTCTGCATTGATATGCGCCAACAGGTTGGCGTCACCCGTGTTGTGCGTCAACCACTCAGCCACCTGTTTCAGCAGCGCGTCGCCAGCCAGCCGGCCAAGGCTGTCATTGATGTTTTTGAACCGCTCCAGATCGATCAGACACAAGGCAAGTTTGTAACCGCCATTGGCCGCGCTGCGCATGTATTGCGTTACTCGATCGAGAAACAGGGGTCGGTTTGCAAGACCGGTGAGCACGTCGTAGTAGGCAAGGTAATTAAGTCTCTCCTGCTTTTTGATGTGATCAATCGCAAACGCGATATCGCCGGTCAGTTCGGCCAACAACGTCATCTCTTCATCATGGAAGAATTCAATCTCGTCAGCGTAAAACACGAGAGCGCCTAGTGCCTTATCTGAGACGATCAGCGGCAAAATCGCCATCGAGAAGATTCCGGATGCAGCATGTTTCTTGCCAAGCGAAGCTTTGGGGTCGTTTTTCAAATCATTGGACACGACAGATTTTTTATCGCTCATTGCCTGCCCGACCATGGTATCTTGCGTCGGCGCACTCTCGCTTGATAAATAGATGTTCTTGATGGCGGTCAACGTCTCCTCATCCACGCCTGCCGAGGCTATCAGAACCATCTTCATGGTGCTCGGATCCACGATACCTACCCAGGCCATAGAGAACCCGCCGACTTCAACCGCAATCCGGCATACTTCTCTGAACAGCTCATCGAGATCATGCGTGCGTACGATCAGCGCGTTAACACCGCTCAGCACGGCATAGACGCGATTGAGATAGATGACCCTGGCTTCCGCTGCCTTGCGTTCGGTGATGTCCTCCTGAATGGCCAGATAGTGTGACACTTTGCCATCAACTTGGCGTATTGGTGATATTCGCACCAACTCGGTGTATTCGCTGCCGTCTTTACGCTTGTTGATTAATTCGCCCTTCCAGCCCTGGCCATTGGTCAGGTGCGCCCACATATCGTCATAAGTCGTTTTCGGCGTCTTGCCGGAATGCAGGATGCGCGGGTTCTGCCCGATAACCTCGGCCTGGCTGTATCCGGTTATATCGTAGAACGCTGAATTGACATACTCGATGTTCGCGTCGAGGCCAGTGATGACGATTGAGTGGGAGCTTTGCTCAACCGCAAGCGAAAGCTTGAGTAGCGATTCTTCCGAGCGTTTGCGCTCGGTGATGTCGCGAGCGACGGCCACCAGATAAGGCTTGTCGAGTTCGACCCGTGTCGAATTAACTTCCACGGTGAAGGTTGAGCCATCTTTACGCCGGTGCACCGTTTCGAAATGGACGCTTCCTGCTTGCCGTATCTGCGCCCCGACCGTTTTGGCAGTCTCAGTGGTGAATGTCGTGTCGATGTCGAACATACTCATGGCGAGCATCTCTTCCCGGCTATAACCCAGGCTGCTGCAGGCAGTCTTGTTGACATCAATAAAACGCATGGTCAAAGGATCGATCACCTCTATGGCATCACTGGAGTGATCGAGCAAGGTGCGAAAGAGTTTCAGATGTTCCTCGGCTTGCTTGCGTTCCGTGATGTCCGTCAGCGTCACCACGCTGCCGAGCAGCTCGTTTCGTGTACCCTTCAGATGGCCGACGCTGACCAGAAAATCGACTCCCTGCCCGTTGTGTGACAGCCCCGCCTCAACCGATTGGCGGTGGCTTGTGTCGATGGCACCGACAGATAAAAATGCTGTGCCATCCGGCTGGCGCAACGGAAAAGCCTGCTCGAATATTTGTCCGACCATATCCTGGCCATAGAACGATTGCGCCTGCTTGCTGGCGCGAATAATCCTTCCGGTCTCGTCGCAGATCACGATCGCGTCGGCGGCCTGTTCCAGTATCGCGTGCGCGAGTTTATCGGCAGCGAGGATCGCCTCATTACGCTTCTGCTCCGACAGGTCGGTCGCGATCATACAGATGGCATCAGTTATCCCATCTTGGTGCAGGCGGCTCACCGACAGAGAGACCGGCACCGTTGTTCCGTCAGCGGCAGCCAGAGCCAGTTCCTCACGATGGTTGTCGAGCGCGTCTTTTCGCAGCAGTGTCTGAAGGGCTTGCCGGCTTACCGGAGGAAACCAGGTGTAGATCTCGGAGCCGATCACTTTTTCGAGCGGCATCCCGAGCATCCCGGCAAAGCACCGGTTGGCGTACAGAATCAGTCCATCCGGTGTCAGGGTGAGCGCCCCTTCGCTCATGTTCTCGATCAAGGTACGGTAGGTTTGATCGGCGCCCTTGAGCGTAAACATCTGCGCGCCAACCTCGCCCGAAACGAACAGCGCGTCCGCATCACCGCTGAGTATCTCGCGCAGGGTCGCTTCGGCCTTTTCAACTCTCGTGCGCAGGCCTGCGTTTTCGGCGAGGAGTTGCTTTGGGTTTGCAGATTTCGTGGGCATTATGGCACCTCTAAAATTCACATTCCGTCATTCCGGCGAAGGCCGGAATCAAGTGTTTTAAAAGGGCTGGGCACCGGCCTTCGCCGGTGCGACGAATGATTAGAAGTATCCATTATGCTCTGCGTTGTATATCCAGCCCGACCAGCACGCGCTCGGTATTCGACATATCGCCGATGATGCGGCGCAGCGGGGGCGGAAGTTTTTTGATCAGTGTCGGAATCGCGATGATCTGTTCGCCCTGCGCCAGTTGCGGCTGCTGATACAGGTCGATCACCTCCAGCTCGTAGCGCCCGTGCAGATGTTCCTCGCAGATTATTTTGATGTTGGCGATGGCGTTGACAGATTTCGGCGACTGCCCGGCAATATACAGCTTCAGGATATAGCGGCTTGATGCCGCTTTGCGCGATGCTGTCCGTGATTTTATCTGGGCTTTGGGCTGGGCGGACTGGGCTGATTTCGTTTTCATTTTGCGCTGCTCTTGGAATTACCCGGTTTCGGTTTGCGCGGTTTTGGTTTTTTCGGGTTCGGTTTGCCCGGTTTTGCATCCGCGTTGCGACTCAGCCCCATGTCCACGCGCCCCTGCGCCAGTTGCGCTTTCTCTGCATTTTCCTGACCGATGACTTTCATCGAAGCGACCTCCTGCACCGCAAACTCGGCGTGCAGCATGGCGATCTGCGCTTCCAGCGTCGTGCGCTTGCGTTCCAG
>JBDTCC010000085.1:0-6523 GCA_039923775.1 Gallionella sp.
TAGCGTTCCTTGCCTTCCTTCAGTGTTTCAGTTGCCATGATTGTCTCCAGATATTATAAAACCCCGCGTTGGGCCTGTCCGGTATTGGTGACTGCACATTTTTATAACCCGGCCAGGTATTCGAGTCAGCGCGTTGTCATAATTATGCTAAAAAATAATCATCAATAACAATCGATAGTATTTATAATTGCAATAGAGTTTCGTCTATGTGTTAGGAGACATGTGCCATGCGCCAAAGTACCTTGCGTCAGTTGGAATTGTTTGAAGCCATTGCCCGACTGGGCAGTTTCACCCGCGCTGCCGAGGAGTTATTTCTCACCCAGCCCACGGTGTCGATGCAGATCAAGAAACTATCCGACGTGGTCGGGATGCCGCTGTTCGAACAGGTGGGCAAGAAGATTTATCTCACCGACATCGGGCACGAGCTAAACAAAACTTGCCGCGGCATATCCGAACATCTGTCCAACTTTCAGATGATCGCGGCCGATATGAAAGGGCTCAAGACCGGCAAGCTCAGGCTTGCTGTCGTGACCACGGCAAAATATTTTGCGCCCCGTCTGCTGGGTACGTTTAGCCAGAAACATCCCGGCGTGGAAGTATCACTGATCGTGTCCAACCGTGAGCGCATACTGGATAGACTGGCCAACAATCTCGATGACTTGTACATCCTGGGGCAGCCACCGGCAGATGTAGATGCCGTCAAGGAAGCGTTCCTGGAGAATAATCTGGTGGTCATCGCTCCTGCAGACCATCCCCTCGCCAAACAGAAGAATATCCCTCTCGAGAGGTTATCCAGTGAGCCGTTCTTGTTGCGCGAGCCGGGATCGGGAACCCGTATTGCAACAGAGCGACTATTCGGCGAGGCAGGACTTCAGCTAAAAGTTCGAATGGAATTGGGCAGCAACGAAGCGATCAAACAGTCCGTGATGGGTGGTTTGGGGGTTTCGGTGCTGTCACGTCATACGCTCGATGGGAATTCATCTAACGATCAGTACGTCATACTGGATGTGCGGGGATTCCCAATCAAGCGCTACTGGTATTTCGCTTATCCCGCAGGCAAGCAATTGTCCGTTATCGCACGAGCTTTTATTGAGCACCTCAAACAGTCCAGTCAGGCCAAGCCTGATACACCCCAGACAATGAAAGGAAGAAAAACAAAAAAAACTACTGCGACAAAGCGCTCTCATCGTTCAGACGGAGCGCGTTAAAGCTCGCCGCTTAATGCGATCTTGGATCTCTGCTGTCTCAGTTTCGATGTCCGCAATGAGCGGTGAGATTGTCTGATACCACTAAGCAATAAAAAACCCGCTAAAGCTATACGCAGTGCGGGTTTAATGGATTTCTTGAGACTGATTGAGAATGTGAGCGGTGAGATTCGAACTCACGGAGGACTCTCATCCTCGCTAGTTTTCAAGACTAGTGCCTTCAACCACTCGGCCACGCTTCCCTATTGTTTGCCGGCAGATTGTGCGCTTGCCTGAGTAGCGCTGCCGAACCTTCAAGGCCGCGCATTTTGAACCAAGCTGCCCGTCATGTCCAGAAACAATCTACCTTCTCACACAGTCAGCCCAGTTGTTGGGGGTTTCGTACAGGCGCACCTGCTCCAGGCGCAGGTGATTGCCATAGGTATCCTGGTAAGCGGGCGCCAGGATGTCGAAGGCAGCCTGTGCGAGATTTTCCGCGGTCGGCACGACATCGAGAATGACGGTCTTGTGATCCGGCATGCCGGCCAGGAAATCGCACACCGGTTTGTCTCCGCGATATGCCAGGAAAGCGTGATCCCACTTGTCCACCACCTTTTCCTTGGCGATGCGTTTGACATCGGAGAAGTCCATTACCATGCCCTGTTCAGACAGTCCTTCACGGGTGATGATGTCTCCCGACAGGGTGATCTCGATCGCATAGCGATGACCGTGCAGGTGTTTGCACTGACTGTTGTGGTTGGGGATGCGATGTCCGGCATCGAATTCCAGGCGGCGGGTGATATACATGACTATTCGGTTGGATGGAGTGGTGCGGATTATACCTTGTCAGATTTTGAACGCCGCCGCGCGTTGCAGAAATTCGCGTTTGGCGTGATCTTCGGCTGACGGGCTGTAGCGTAACACGGTGTAGCGTGCGGCCAGATCAAGAAAGAGGGCGGCGAGTTCGGGGCGAGCCGCGGCGACCCGGGCGGCATAGTCCCGGGCGCCTTCATGCGCGGCACGCGGCAGTCCGGCCCTGGCCAGTTTGCGGCACAACTTCAGCCATGCGGCTTGTATTCTGTCGGGCTGGCGAATGTACAGGTGGCGCAGCATGTACAGCGCAAACAGCGCGATCACCAGCCCTATTCCGGCCGACATATTGAGTGCCATTTTCTGCCAGGTGATGGACTCCATGCCGAGGCGGGTCAGGAAAGCGAACTGCCGCTCGGAGTCGTAGCCCAGCACCCACTGGTTCCACTGGTTGGCGAGTGCGTCCAGGTTGAAACGCAGGTCGCGCATCCACTGCGGCGGGTTGCGCTCCATGAACGGCAGCGCTGCCCTGTCGGACAACGCAGCAGACAGGCCGCGTTCCACGCGGTCCGGGGCGATGGCGCCGGTCGGATCGACGCGCACCCAGCCTTGTCCCGCCAGCCATACTTCCGCCCAGGCGTGGGAATCGGACTGGCGCACGATGTAGTATTTTCCGACATCGTTGTATTCCCCGCCCAGGTAGCCGGTCACCACACGTGCGGGGATGTTTGCGGCACGCATCAGGAATACAAATGCCGAGGCGTAGTGTTCGCAGAATCCCTGTTTGGTGTTGAACAGAAAATCGTCGATGCTGTTAACGCCCAGCGGTGGCGCCTCGAGCGTATAGATGAAACCTTGTTTGTTGAAATAGGCAAGCGCGGTGCGCACGACGTCGGCATCGTCCTTGTTGTTGGCGCGCCATTCCGCGGCAAGCTGCCGCGCGCGGGGATCGATCTGTCCGGGCAGTTGCAGTGCGCGTTTCAGTTGCCGCGCGGATTCCTGCAGATTGGCGTGATAAATCAGATGGGAGCGGGCCGCATAGCGCAGCCGAGCATTGACCTTTTCCTTGCTCAGCAACTGGAAATCGTCGGTCAGCGTCGCGGTGATCGACAGCTTGTCCGGCACGTCGAGCGCAAACAGCCAGTGCTTGTTGTGCGGTTCCAGTGTGACCACGTAATCGATCTGCTGGCCGAGTTCGGTAAATTTCGGCGCGACCGGATACAGGGACATCCCCGGGGTCCAGGCGCGTCCGTCGAAATGCCACAGCACCGGCCCGCGCCAATACATCTGGTCGCGGCGCGGCGGCTGGCCGTTATAGGAAACGCGAAACGCGACTGCTTCAGACAGGCTCAAACGGCTCAGGCTGCCCGGCGACATATGGTCATCCAGCCCGGTGCTGGCGTAGGCGTCCTGTGGCAAGCCCCACAGCGGACCCTGCACGCGGGGGAACAGAATGAACAGGATCAGCGTCAGCGGCAGGGCCTGCAGCAGCAATACCGCGGCGATGCGCATGCGCGGTTTCAGCGTGATGCCAGACGCCTGCAGGTGTATCCAGGTGGTCACGATTACCATCATGGTCGCGAGCAGGTAAAGCGCGGTCGGGATGCTCTGCGAGTAGAAAAAATTGGTGATGATGATGAAACTGGCAAGGTAGATCAGGACCATCGCATCGCGTGCGTCGCGCAGTTCCATCAGCTTGAGTGTGGCCAGCATCATCAGCAAGGTCACGCCCGCTTCGCGCCCGAACAGGGTGTGGAAGGTGAGCACAATCCCGGCAGTGCCGGCAACCGTGATCAGCGTCAACAGCCAGCGTTTCGGCAGCGGCTTGCCGGTATAGGTGAGCCAGGCCCGCCACAGCAGCAGACCGGCACATAGCCCGCTGACCCAGGGCGGGAGATGATCGGCGTGCGGCGCGATGACCATCAGGATGGAGAGCAGCAGACTGTATGTAAGCGACTTGCTCATTTGAAATTTACCCATGGTCTATCTGCATTTGTAGGAGCCCGACTTGTCGGGCGATTTGATTTTGGCGAATCAATCGCGCAACAAGTTGCGCTCCTACAGGGCGGAAAGTGTTCAAAGTTTGATGTGGAAAATAGATTCACGCTGGCGCTTGATGCGGCAAATTAAACAAAGCGATCCTGCGCAGGCATTCATCGCGATGCAGGATGCCGCTATTGGACGGCAACTTGCCGCTCGGCAAGTACAGTCCGTAGCGCAAACCCTGTGCCTCCGCATCCAGCACCCAGCGGGTCATGCGGGACAGTTTTCCCTCATCGTCGCGGTCCGGTGCATCGGCAAGATCCAGCCACAATTCTTCTCCCAACGGCGTTGAAAATTGCTTGACCTGCAAACCCCGCTCGCGGGCATAGGCTTTCCAGTCGATGCGCGGCAGGGCATCACCCGCGGTATATTTACGCAGTCCGGAAAAATCATCGTCACCCGCCACGTTGCGCCTGCCGGTGCCGTCCGGCGAACGACCGGCAGGAAATGGTGCATCGCTCAAGGGTTTCGGATAGACCAGACAGCGCGTTTCGAAATGCAGATACGACCAGCAGTAAAACAGGCCGAGCGGGAATTCGGTGTACAACGTCAGGCGGCCGGGTTGCAGCCACCCGCGCCGGGTGGTACGCAGCGGAAAGGAAACTTCGGTATCCTGTCCGGCGGGTGCATCGAACCGCAACGGAGTGCGGGCGTTTTTCCAGAATGAATCGCCGGCCTGCACCAGGCAAAGCTGATAACGCGGCAACTTTCCTGGGTTGTTGAAGTGCAGCTTGAATTGCGCGGTTTCCCCGCAGAACACCGGTTGCGCACGGCCCGAACGGATCTGCAGGTGGGCGAGGTTGCGGAAAGCGTGCAGCATGGACATCACCGCCATCATCGTCAGCAGAAAAGTCAGTACATAACCGAGGCTCAGGTTGTAGTTGATGTCGCCGAGCAGCATCAGCACCAGCACGAACACCAGGGTGAGTCCTTGCCGGGACGGGATGATGAAGATGCGGCGCTGGGTCAGCGTGACTGTACCCTGCTCGATCCTGGGACGGAACAACCAGGTGCGGAATCTGTTGGGAAGTGCGTTGAGCACGATGGAAATCTATTTGCGGAACAGCCTGACGGGCAATTCATTCCTCATGATTCCCCGCTGTGTTGCCACACCGGCAGGCATGGCCGGGTGCGTGTTGATGTGCAAAGAATCGTGTATGGGAATGGCGAGGTGGTGTTCTTTGGATAATTGGTTGGCCGGACGAGCGTGGCTACCGTACTGGAGAATGGACTGGTACCCGAATTGTTCCAGAACCTTGATCAGTTGAACGACGGGTAAATTATTCGGCAACTTCATGCGGGCAGCACTTCTTCAACGACAAACAGTATCTCGCTCATGGTTAGCCTTTCGATTTATAGCGGGCATTCTAGCATTGCGCGGTACGTAATTGATTTTTCCGAGGGTGAGAAAACTGCCGTCTTCCAGCGAAATTACTTGTTGTATCACCGGGGCATTTATAGGAATGCGCTGGAGAAATTGCCTGCCGAACTTTGGGTTTTCATCCCGCAATTATTGTTGCATTGGCGGGCTAACTCGGCCTGGCCCCTGTTGCTTGTCCTTGTTGTTAGCTTGACCCCATCAATTCTCCCGCCATCATGCAATTGTATTTCTATTGCGGCTTCAAACGGGTTGAAAAATGACGGGTTACCCGGCGCGCTTCTTTTAGTCTCTGTGAATGTGCCGCAAGAAGGTCGCTGCGCGTGACAATGCCGACTATTTCTCTGGAGTTGTCAGCGGCAACAACGATCAAACGCCCAATATCCGCCTCAACCATATGATCTGCGGCTTCTCTTGCCGAATGGTTTTCTTGCACGACCAGCGGCGCCCGGTGTATCAGATCTCCAACACATGCGTTTAATGAAAGATCAGCTTTAAAGATATCCTTACGTGTTACTACGCCAATGAAGGATCCGGACATTAGTACAGGGAAACCTTGATGTTGGGCGTTGTCACTACCTTCGTTTATCCATGCTTTAACCTCGGTAACACGCTGGTCACTATAAAGTAAAACAACGTCATGATTACAAATTTCACCTACCGTGACTTGATCCAAATAATCGGCACTGTAATCAGAGGGCACTCGGACTCCCCGTCGTACGATCTTCTCAGTCATAATCGTGTGGCGCATCAACAAGCCGGAAACCAGATAAGCGGCACTGCATCCTGCCAGTAATGGCAGCAACCCATGAGGTTGTAATGTTGTTTCAAACGCAAACACTACCGATGTGAGGAAGGCGCGCGAGGTTCCGGCAAACAACGCAGCCATTCCCACCAGCGCGGCAATGCGTGGATCTATTCCAAGCCACGGGAACCAGCTGGAGAGCATCATTCCAACGATCCCGCCCAAAGCGCCTCCAACGGTGAACAGTGGCGCGAGCGTACCGCCCGATGTGCCGCTACCCAGTGCGATTGACCAGGAAATAAATTTCAGCAAGCACAGTGCAACAAGTGCATTTAATGCAAAGTGGCCGTTGAGGATAGCTGC
>JBDTCC010000086.1:0-4320 GCA_039923775.1 Gallionella sp.
AAGGCGTGGCAGGATCTGTGTCTGGCGGTTCAGATGACAGACGGTAAAATTAACTGAGTGAAGAATTTATTTAAGGTGTGGTATGACAGACAAAGATAGTGGTTTGAAAGTGCTTGTGGTGGAAGACAGCAAGGTGACTCAAACGGCCATTTGTAATTACCTGGCGCGCATGGGGATCCTCAACCTGCGAACCGCGGGAACCGGCAGGGAAGCACTGGAAGTGTTCAGTAGCGACCGTCCGGACATCATTCTGCTGGATGTGTTGCTACCCGACCTTGATGGTTTCGATATCGCGAGGGAAATGCGCGCACTGGAGCGGGGGCATGACTGGACTGCGATCATATTTTTGACCAGCAAATCCGGGGACGACGATCTGTCGCGTGGTATTGAGTCCGGCGGGGACGATTACCTGATGAAGCCGATCAGCCAGGTGGTGCTGAACGCGAAGGTGCGGGCCATGAGCAGGCTGGTGAGGATGCAGCGCGTTCTTGTGGATAATTCCCGCCAGTCGGATATCGCCAACGTTGAGTTGCAGCGGTTGTCGACCACCGATAGTTTGACGGGCATTGCCAACCGCCGGATGTTCGATGAATTGCTTTCCCGGGAATGGCGCCGGTGCGGGCGAATGAAAAAACCGCTGTCGTTGATCATGGTGGATGTTGATCACTTCAAGCGGTACAACGACACCTGCGGCCATCTGGCGGGCGACGTTTGTCTGAAGTCGGTGGCTACACAGTTGGTCCGTTCGGGTTCACGTCCCGGCGATCTGGTGGCGCGTTACGGTGGCGAGGAGTTCGCGCTGGTTCTGGGCGAAACAGAGGTGGATGGCGCCCATTGGGTCGCTAACAATGTCCGCCAGCGGGTAGCCGATATGAAAATGAAGCATCCTTCTTCTTCGTTGAATTTTGTGACAGTCAGTTGTGGCGTATCAACCGTGGTTCCCGACGATACGATGTCGCTGGATATTTTGCTGAAGTCTGCCGATCGTGCTCTGTATATGGCGAAAGCCCAGGGTCGAGACCGGGTCGTTTGCGCTGAATACGGCGGGATCAGCTAATGCTGTTTACATCTGCCCATGGTCCTGGTCATGGCCATGGCGTTTGTACAGCACGGTCATGATGCCCGACAGCAGCAGGCCGAACACCATGATGATGAGATAAATGCTGAGTTGAAGTTTCTCCATTGCGGCGTATAGCCCCAGCATCACGAAAATGCTCAGGTTCTCATTGAAATTTTGTACGGCGATGGAACTTCCCGATCCCATCAGCAGATGGCCGCGATGTTGCAGCAATGCGTTCATCGGCACCACGAAATAGCCACCCATCGCCCCGAGCGTGACCAGCAATAGCGTGGCCAGCGTGCTGTTGGTGATCGGGATCATCAGCAGCACCATCAAACCCATCGCAATTCCGACCGGCAACACTTTCACCGAATGCTGCAGCGTGACGAATTTTGCCGCCAGCACCGCACCGATAGCGATGCCGATGGCGAACCATGCGGTAAGTTGGGCGGCTGCGCTGATGTCAAAATTCAAAGCCACTGCTGCCCAGCCGAGCAATAGCAGGCGCAGCGTGGCTCCGGTACCCCAAAACAGGGTGGTGACCGCGAGCGAGACCTGTCCCAGCGGATCTTTCCACAGCAGCCTGAAACAGTGCAGGAAATCCCTGATCAGAAAGACAGGATTGCGGCTGAGCACCTTGTGGTCGATCGCCACGCGCGGGATGTAGAGATTGAACCATGCGGCAACGATGTATATTCCGGTGATGAAGACAATTGCCAATTGTGGCAGGGTATCGATGCCGGTGTCGATGAAGGGTACATCCCACCAGTTCAGCATGGGTCCGGTAATCGCCGGACTGACGAAGATGCCGCCGATGACCGCACCCAGAACGATGGCGAGCACGGTCAGTCCTTCCATCCAGCTGTTCGCCAGCACCAATTCGCCCGGGGGCAGATACTCGGTGAGGATGCCATATTTGGCGGGCGAGTAAGTCGCGGCACCCAGACCGACCAGCCCGTAAGCGATCAACGGGTCCACGCCGAACAGCATGGCGATACAGCCCAGGATTTTGATGTTGTTGCTGATGAACATCACACGCCCCTTGGGAATCGAGTCGGCGAATGCGCCCACGAAAGGGGCCAGCACGATATAGGAAAAGATGAAGGCTTCCTGCAGTACCGGTGTGTGCCAATTTGGCGCATGCATTGATTGCAATAATGCGATGGCGGCAAACAGCAGGGCGTTGTCTGCGAGCGCGGAAAAGAACTGCGCCGCCAGAATGATGTAAAAACCGCGCTTCATATTTTTTCGGCTGAGGCTAAGGTGCTTGGCACGTTAAGGGCCGCAACGCAGGCTGGCGGTAGCCAAAAATACTGTGCCGCGAAAATGGTATAAATGCCGGGATTCATTAAAACGGGATTCATGTTGAGCAAACCGTTTTATAACATGAAAGTATTGCCCCTGCTATCATTCGTCCATCTTAAAATTCTTGCGATATACCGACTTTCATGCCACGTCCAATACAGGCCAATCTGGACTTGAGCGCACTGGAGAGCAATCTCCGGGTGGCGCGCCGTTCCACTTCCGCTCGCATCATGTCCGTCATCAAGGCGGATGGTTACGGGCATGGATTGATGCGTGCCGCAGAAGCACTGGCTGCGACGGACGGTTATGCGCTGCTGAATATCCGGGATGCGATGCGTTTGCGCGAGGCGGGGTACCGCCAGACGATTCTGCTTCTGGAGGGCTGTTTCAGCGCGGACGAGTTGCCCGTGATCGTGGAATATGGTTTGACCTGCGTGATTCATAGCCCGTGGCAGATCGCGATGCTGGATGCCTGTCCAGGCAAAGGTAAACTGGATGTGTGGCTCAAGGTCAACAGTGGCATGAATCGTCTGGGTTTTGCGCCGCAACAGGTTGCGCAGACCATGGATCAACTGCGCCGCCACCGCGCGGTGCGCGAGATTACACTGATGACACACTTTGCGACCGCCGACGAATCTCGCGGCATCGCCGAACCGCTCGCGCGGTTCAACGATATCGCGGCCCCTTATCGCGTGGCGCGCTCGCTGGCGAATTCAGCAACACTGCTGCGCTACCCTGAAGCGCACGGCGACTGGGTGCGCCCCGGCATCATGTTGTATGGCGCCTCTCCGTTTGCTCCAGAACTCGGCACACAGTTCAGTGCGCAGGAACTGGGGCTGAAGCCGGCGATGACGCTGAACAGCCGCATCATCGCCACGCAGGAATTGCGCGCGGGTGACGAAGTCGGTTACGGCGCGCTGTTCCGCGCCGAACACAATATGCGCATCGGCATCGTCGCCTGCGGATATGCCGATGGCTATCCACGTCATGCATTGAATGGCACACCGATACTGGTTGAGGGACAACGCACGCGTACACTCGGGCGCGTCTCGATGGACATGCTGTGCGTGGATTTGAGCACGCTTCCGGACGCAGATGTCGGTAGCCGTGTTGTGCTGTGGGGCGAGGGCATGCCGATCGACGAGGTCGCACGTGCGGCGGGAACGGTCGGTTATGAGTTGATGTGTGCGCTGACTCCGCGCGTGCCAATTATTTGATAGAGGGAGAAAAGACATGTTGGCCATCATCGGCGGCAGCGGTGTTTACAACATCGAGGGACTGACCAACACGCGTTGGGTAAAGGCAGAATCCCCGTTCGGCGACCCATCTGACGAGATATTGATCGGCGAGTTGCCGATTGGGGAATTGAAGCCACAACCGGTCGCCTTCCTGCCGCGTCACGGGCGCGGACACAAAATCCCGCCTTCGGAGATCAACTTTCGCGCCAACATCGACGCGCTCAAGCGTCTCGGTGTAACCGATATTGTGTCGGTCAGCGCAGTCGGATCGCTGCGTGAACATCTCACGCCGGGCATGTTCGTGATCGTCGACCAGTTCATCGACCGTACCTTCGCACGTGAAAAAAGTTTCTTCGGCAGCGGACTGGTCGCGCATGTCTCGATGGCCCGTCCGGTGTGTCATCGCCTTGGTAATCATTTGTATGCAGCGGCACAGCAGGTTGGCATCCCGGCGGCGCGCGGCGGAACTTATCTGGTAATGGAGGGGCCGCAATTTTCCAGTCTCGCGGAATCGGAGTTGTACCGCTCATGGCAGTGCGATGTGATCGGCATGACCAACATGCCGGAAGCCAAGCTCGCGCGCGAAGCCGAGATATGCTACGCCACTGTTGCCATGGTGACCGACTACGATTGCTGGCATCCGAATCATGATGATGTGACGGTCGATGCGATCGTGAAAATCCTGCTGGAGAATGCCGACAAGGCGCGCGCACTGGT
>JBDTCC010000087.1:0-14773 GCA_039923775.1 Gallionella sp.
ATGGCAAGATTACCCATCCGGTGAAAGGCGCAACGCTGATCGGCAACGGTCCCGATGTACTCACGCGAATCTCGATGATAGGCAATGACATGGCGCTCGATCCGGGTGTGGGTACCTGCGGCAAGGAGGGGCAGAGCGTGCCGGTCGGCGTGGGGCAGCCTACGGTGAGGATAGATGGTCTTACTGTTGGTGGCACTGCATAAGGTGCCTGGTTTATGTTGAAAGATAATTCATACCCTTCACCTGAGCTTGTTGAAGGGTTGCCGCTAAGCGGCATGCAACAAAATCAACGTCAACTTCGCTGGGGGTCGCCCGGCAGCAAGTCACTTTTCTTGTCTTATCAATAAAAGTAACCAAAAGAAATCGTCAAAAATTAATTATGATTATCTTGTGGGCTTATATTTCACCCTACTTTTTCTCTGTATTTTTTGCGTACTTCTTTTCAGGTGTTTATTACATTGTTTGCGATGTATCCAAGGCAAAAGATGACAGACCAGCTTATTTGGCACATCCAAAAACTGTCACTATCATTGGTGTGTTTTGGTCATTTTTAATTATCAATAACATGTGGAGATACTGGCATCATGTTGGCAGATATTCATTCATCGATTACATCAAAGACAGAGCGGCCCCTCAAATTGCAGTTTTTCTTGTACTGGTCATTGATTTTTTTTATGCCTTTAGTCATTTTGACCTGATTTAAACCCTGGTTCGATTAGCTGGATTATCAACAACTCTGGTCTAGCACTCAGATTCCGTTTTGTGATGGACGTAATGAGTACAGGCCGATTGGAAACGCAAATCGAAACCTAAAAAGCGCATTACAAAACGATGGATAAATCATTGATTGTGGCTGCCGAGCTACTCTCGGAAAAGTTATTTTATTTGTGGCTATTGATGTTTCGACAGCACCCGCAAGGGGTGTGCCGGTAGGTACCCCGCCGCTACGCGGTGACCTTTCCGCCGGCTCAACACGAACAGCCTTAATTGTCGGGCAACCCGATGAAAATTGTGGGCAACGCTACGCTTATGTACCCACCCTACGGTATAATCCGCGCCCTATATGTTGATCATCCGCGGACTTTATTCTCCTGATACACAGCCTGTTGCCCTCACTATCGGTAATTTTGACGGGGTACATCTGGGCCATCAGGCATTGCTGAGCGAGGTATGCGCAGCGGCAAAAGAACGCGGCCTGCAAACAGCGGTGATGATTTTTGAGCCGCATCCGCGCGAATTTTTCACGCCGCAGCAGGCTCCGCCGCGATTGTCCAGCCTGCGGGAGAAGCTGGAGTTTTTTTCCGCCGCGGGTATAGACCGGGTTCATGTTTGCCGCTTCAATACGCATTTTTCACAGATGAGCGCTGCGGATTTTATCAATGGCCTGCAAGAAAATCTGCATGCAAGATTCGTGTTGATCGGGGATGATTTTCGCTTCGGCAGCGGCCGCAGCGGTGATTTTGCGCTGATGGAACAAATTGGTTCGCGGCAGGGTTTCAAAGTTCAGGCGTTACCCACCGTGTTGTGTGACGGGGTGCGTATTTCCAGCACGGCGGTACGCACCGCTTTGCTCGCTGGCCAGTTAAGCGAGGCAAGGTCCTACCTGGGGCGACATTACAGCATCAGCGGACGTGTGGTGCATGGTGACGGGATGGGGAGAAAGATCGGGTTTCCCACCGCGAATATTCAGTTGAAGCACAATCGCCCGCCGTTGTCCGGCATATTTGTGGTGCAGGTGCATGCCGAAGGCTTGGGTGTTTTGCAAGGCGTAGCCAGCCTGGGTGTGCGGCCAACCGTGAAGCAGGATGCCAGGCCGGTCCTGGAGGCGCACCTGTTCGAATTTGAGCAGCAGATTTATGGCAAGCACTTGCGCGTTGAATTTTTGCAGAAACTGCGCGATGAAGAAAAATATCCCGATATCGAGACCCTAGTCCGGCACATTGCAATGGATGTGGAAAATGCAAAAAAATGGTTCGAACAACATGATTGATTACCCGATATGACAGATTACAAAGCCACTTTAAACCTGGCCGACACCTCCTTCCCGATGCGCGGCGACCTTGCCAGGCGCGAGCCGCAGATGCTGGCGCGCTGGCAGGCACAGCAACGCTATCAGAAGATTCGTGCGGCGAAGCGCGGCAAGCCCGTGTTCATCCTGCACGACGGTCCACCTTATGCGAACGGAGACATCCACATCGGTCATGCGGTGAACAAGATACTCAAGGACATCATCGTCAAGAGCAAAACGCTGGACGGTTTTGACGCACCCTATGTGCCGGGCTGGGATTGTCACGGGCTGCCGATCGAATTGCAGGTGGAGAAGAAACACGGCAAGGCAATCCCGCCCGCTCAATTCCGCGCGCTATGCCGCGCCTACGCCAAAGAACAGGTCGAGCGGCAGAAGAAAGATTTCATCCGCCTCGGCGTGCTGGGCGACTGGGATCATCCCTATCTGACCATGGACTACAAGACCGAGGCCGACATTATGCGTGCCATCGGCACCATCCATGAACGCGGCTATCTGTATCAGGGCTACAAGCCGGTGAACTGGTGCCTGGATTGCCAGTCGGCGCTGGCTGAGGCTGAAGTTGAATACGAGGACAAGACTTCCCCGGCAATCGATGTGGCTTTCGAGGTGAAAGACAAGGCCGAGGTGAACAAGGCCTTTGGTGTGTCCCTGCCGGGCGATGCCAGAGTGTATGCGGTGATCTGGACCACCACGCCGTGGACATTGCCCGCTAACCAGGCGGTGAGCGTGCATCCGGAGCTGCAATACGACCTGATCAGGACAGCGAAAGGATATTTGATCCTTGCATTCGATCTCGCCACCCAATGTCTGGCGCGTTATCAGTTGGCTGGAAGCAATGACCGCGGTGACGGCATGGCCGCCTCTTGCAAAGGTGCCGCACTGGAAGGCCTGTTGCTGCAACACCCGTTCTATGACCGGGGCGTTCCCATCATCTGCGGCGAGCATGTCACCCTGGAAGCGGGTACCGGTCTGGTGCATACCGCGCCGGCACACGGCCTGGACGATTATTTCGTCGGCCAGAAATACAACCTGCCAACCGAAAGTCCGGTCGGCGACGACGGCAAGTTTCTTGCCAATCTGCCGCTGGTCGGCGGATTGTTCGTCTGGAAAGCAAATGACGTGGTGATAGACGCGCTGCAAACCAGCGGTCATTTGCTGCATATGGAAAAGATGCTGCACAGCTATCCGCATTGCTGGCGGCACAAGTCTCCGATCATTTTCCGTTCCACGCCCCAGTGGTTCATCGGTATGGATAACGTCGGAAATGCCGGGTCTTCGGATATCGAGCAACTGGTGCAGGAAAAACGTTCCCATACAGGAAAGCCGGAGCAACGAGATGGCATGCCCCTGCGCGATTTGGCGAACAGGGCGGTTGAAGCAACACAGTTTTTCCCGGGCTGGGGAAGGGCCCGTCTGGAAGCAATGATCAGGAATCGCCCCGATTGGTGCGTGTCTCGGCAGCGCAGCTGGGGTGTGCCGATGCCGTTCTTCATGCACAGGGAAACCGGGCAGTTGCACCCGCGCACCCCAGAATTGCTGGAGCAGGCCGCCATGCTGGTCGAGCGTGACGGTATCGAGGCATGGTTCAGTCTGAATTCGGCGGACTTGCTGGGTGCTGACGCTGAACACTACAAGAAACTCGGCGACACCCTCGATGTATGGTTCGATTCGGGCGTCACACACGCATCGGTTTTGCAGCGCCGCGAGGGATTGCGTTCGGATTCTGATCATTTGGCAGATCTGTACCTGGAAGGCTCTGACCAGCATCGAGGCTGGTTCCAGTCGTCATTGTTGACCGGCTGCGCGATCAATGGAAATGCGCCTTTCAAGGCTTTGCTGACCCATGGTTTTGTGGTGGATGGCAGCGGCCACAAGATGTCGAAGTCCAAGGGTAATGTCATCGCGCCGCAGAAGATTTTCGACACGCTGGGTGCCGACATTTTGCGCTTGTGGGTGGCCGCGACCGATTATTCCGGCGAGCTGACCATCTCCGATGAAATTCTGAAGCGCGTGGTGGAAAGCTACCGGCGTATCCGCAACACCCTGCGCTTCCTGCTGGCCAACATCGCCGATTTTGATCCGCAACAACACACCATGCCGGTACATGAGTGGCTGGAGTTAGACCGCTATGCGTTGGCAATCGTGCAAAAACTGCAGGACGAAGTTCGCGCGGATTATGGAAGCTATGAGTTCCATCTGGTTGCGCAAAAATTGCAGACTTTCTGCTCCGAGGATCTGGGCGGCTTCTATCTGGATATTCTGAAGGATCGTCTGTATACCGCCGGCGCAAATTCACCGGCACGCCGTTCCGCACAAAATGCGCTGTATCACATTACCCACAGTCTGGTGCGCCTGATGGCGCCGATCATGAGTTTCACTGCCGAAGAAGCATGGGAAGTATTGAACGGCAAGGAAGATGAAAGTGTATTTTTGGGCGAGTGGCACGCACTTCCAAAAATTCCTGTTGATAGTGAGCTTGGAAGTTATTTTTTCTGGGATTGGCAATTGATTCGACAGTGGCGTGCGCGAATTAATAAGCAACTGGAGGATCAGCGAGCTGCGGGATTGATTGGCTCTGCATTGCAGGCTGAGATTGATATTTATCTTGTTGAAGATAAATACAATAAGTTTGAGCGTTTAGGAGATGACCTGCGTTTCGTAACGATTACTTCGCGCGCTACGGTACATCGTGTGAGGACTGAGGCAGAAGAACGCATCGAAGTTACGCCAAGCAAACATGCAAAGTGCGAGCGTTGCTGGCATTACCGTGCCGATGTCGGCGCAGACGCCCAGCACCCCACATTGTGCGGACGCTGCGTCAGCAACCTGTACGGCAGCGGCGAGGTGCGCCGCTATGCTTAAGCGCTGGCTGGCCTTGTCCGCGCTGGTCATCGTGCTGGACCAATTGAGCAAGGCCTGGATCACAGGCCATTTTGTTTATGGCGAAACTTTCAGGGTGCTCGGCGTATTCGATCTGGTGTTGGCGCATAACACCGGCGCGGCATTCAGTTTTTTGAACGATGCGGGCGGAATACAACGCTGGCTGTTCAGTATCATCGCCATTGCGGCTTCCGGCTGGATAATCTGGTTGTTGCGCAAACATCACACACAGCTGTTGTTTGCCATGGCACTGAGCATGATACTCGGGGGTGCATTGGGCAATCTGATCGATCGTCTCATGTACGGTTATGTGGTGGATTTCCTGTCGTTCCACTGGAATGACCATTACTTTCCCGCATTCAACCTGGCCGATTCCGCGATTACCTGCGGTGCTTTTTTGTTAATTCTGGATAGTTTCAAGGAGAAAAAACATGGAACTGTTGCTGGCTAACCCGCGCGGGTTCTGCGCGGGTGTGGATCGTGCCATAGAGATCGTGGAGCAGGCGCTGGTGCTTCATGGCGCGCCGATTTACGTGCGTCATGAAGTGGTGCACAACAAATTTGTCGTCGATGGTTTACGCAAAAAGGGTGCGATATTCATCGAAGATCTGGCGGATGTGCCGCGCGGCAGTATCCTGATCTTCAGCGCCCATGGTGTATCACAGGCGGTGCGCCACGAGGCCGAAGCGCGCGGGTTGACGGTGTTCGATGCGACCTGCCCGCTGGTCACCAAAGTGCATATCGAAGTGTCGCGAATGCGCGATCAGGGCAAGGAGATCGTGATGATCGGCCATGCCGGGCATCCAGAAGTGGAAGGCACCATGGGCCAATGTGAAGATGGGGGCAAAAGCGGCATGTATCTGGTGGAGTCTCCCGAGCAGGTCGCCGGACTCACGGTGAAAGACGAACAGAATTTGGCCTATGTCACGCAAACGACGCTGTCTGTGGATGATGCCAGCGCGATCATCGGCGCGCTGAAGACGCGCTTCCCATTCATCATCGGTCCAAAAAAAGATGATATCTGTTATGCCACGCAAAATCGCCAGGATGCGGTCAAGATGCTGGTCAAGCAATGCGACGTGGTGGTTGTGGTCGGATCACCGAATAGCTCGAATTCAAACCGCTTGCGCGAAGTCGCTGCAAATGTAGGGGTTCCCGCGTATCTGGTAGATGATGCCGATGGATTGTTGCCGGAGTGGTTTGCCGACAAAAAGCGGGTGGGCATCAGTGCAGGGGCCTCCGCGCCGGAGGTGCTGGTACAAGGTGTAATAGCACGCATGGAACAGTTGGGCGGGGAAAAGGTAATCGAGCTGCAGGGCATAATCGAGAACGTGGTATTTCCCTTGCCGAAAACATTGATACCCATTGTTGCAAAATCCTGATCCTGCAACCCTGGTCTTCTTTACCCCATGCAAACGGATTTCCTGATCGTCGGCGGTGGCATGGTCGGTTTGACCAGCGCACAAACCCTGCTACAGGCCGGATATCAAGTTACGCTGGTTGAGCGCAACACAGTGGGTCGCGAGGCATCCTGGGCTGGCGGCGGTATTCTTTCGCCGTTATGCCCATGGGATTATCGGGAGCCTGTCACGCGTCTTGCTCTGCGCGGGATGGATATGTTCTGTGAGGCTACTTCCGCACTGCATGCCGACACCGGCATTGATTCTGAATATCTACGCAGCGGCATGCTGCTGCTGCCCCCTTATCAGACGGAACTCGCCACGCAATGGTGCACACAACATCAATTTGCATTGCTGCATGTGAACCTGGCCAATCATTTGCATGGGCAACAGGGCCCCGGCCTGCTGTTGCCGGAAGTGGCGCAGGTGCGTAATCCGCACATGCTGCACGCGCTACGCAAGCGCGTGGAAATGCTGGGCGGAATTATCCTCGAACAACAAGAAGTGAAAAAAATCGAGACTGCGGGAGAGCGTGTGGTTGCGCTGCATACCGCGCAGGGCAAGCTGGTTGCCGGCGCATACATCGTTGCGGCGGGGGCGTGGAGCAAAGCACTGCTGGGCGAGCACGCGCTCAACATCGACATCCGCCCGATACGCGGGCAGATTCTGTTGTTTAAATTTGATACTCCACCGTTCCGGCAGATTCTGCTCAGGGAGAATCTGTACTTGATTCCGCGTCGCGATGGACACGTGCTGGTTGGCAGCACACTGGAAGATGTCGGATTCGACAAATCCATCACCGTTGAGGCGCGAGACAGTCTGTTGCGGCGCGTATACGAAATTTTTCCCGGTTGGAAGGACCTGCAACCGGTACAGCACTGGGCCGGGTTCCGGCCCGGTTCGCCCGACAACATTCCCACCATCGGGCATCATCCGGTCCTCACCAATCTTTTTGCCAATAGCGGACATTTTCGTTACGGGGTGACCATGTCCCTGGCAAGTGCAGAATTGTTGCTGAATGACATCGAAGGCAGGCCCCAACCTTTCAGTGTCGATGAATACCGCTGGTGCTGAAAGTGGCGATTCAAATCAGTGTCAGGGTTACAGTCTGATCATTACAAATGATTGAGGATAAGGGTATCGTCCACTATAATCATTCCGGTTTTGCTGGAGTAGCTCAGTTGGTAGAGCAACGCACTCGTAACGCGTAGGTCGAAGGTTCGATTCCTTTCTCCAGCACCATCATTCATAAATAAATACAGTAAATTGGCAGTTTAAGGCTTTAAACTGCGTTGCCTCTGCTCGGGCTACTTCGTGATCTAGCTATAGGGAACACGACCCCCGACATGAAAGAAGTGCTTGGGTTGACCGACTAACCCAAGTTGGAACTTGGCCAGATGCTGGCGGAGCTCAAGTTGCTCGTCCCCGCGCCGGGGACGCTACCTGCGGCAGCGAAGAGAGTTGGCAATATTTTGGGTACGACAAAATCGGTGGCGAAAATGAATATCCACATAAAACGCGTCTACGAGGTATCGTCCCCGGATGACGGTATGCGGATTTTGATTGATCGGTTGTGGCCACGCGGTATGACCAGGGAGAAAGCCCACATCGACCTGTGGCTCAAGGAGGTTGCACCCAGCACGGAGCTTCGCAAATGGTTCAATCACGATCCTGAGAAGTGGCTGGAGTTCAAGCGACGCTACCTGAAAGAGCTGCGTCGGCAGCCGGAGGCCATGAAACACCTGGTCGAGGTGATCGGCACTAGGCGGGCAACGCTGCTGTTCGGGGCAAAGGAAGAGCGTTTCAACGATGCCGTCGCCCTGCGGGAATTCATTCAGGCAAACGGAAAATAGAAACCGCCCTGCAACGAGAGAAGACCAAAGAGACCAAAATATAAATTTCCTGCCCGTCAGCTATATAGCTTTGTCAGGCTCCACAAGCCATTATGCGAAATATGGAATATTCCACCCTTGATGAGTTGCTGATAGCGGTGCGCAAATGCCGCGCTTGCGAGAAACAGTTGCCTTTTGGACCACGTCCGGTGCTGCAAGCCGGCAAAACGGCCCGCATTCTCGTTGTGGGTCAAGCACCCGGAAAACGCGTGCACGCTACGGGAATACCGTGGGATGACCCAAGCGGAGAGCGTCTGCGGATGTGGATGGGCTTGGACGCCGACAGGTTTTACGATGAGTCACAGATTGCCATAATTCCGATGGGTTATTGTTATCCGGGACGGGGGCGTGGCGGCGATTTGCCACCACGCCGGGAATGTGCGACTTTGTGGCTCGACCATTTGCTGGCTATGCTACCGCAGATTGAATTGACTTTGCTGATCGGCCTGCATGCACAACGCCATTTCCTGAGCAACCGCCGCAAGCATTCATTGACAGACACGGTAAAGGCATGGCGCGAGTTTGCCCCGGAATATCTCCCATTGCCGCACCCATCGGCGCGCAACACTCCGTGGTTCCAACGCAACCCATGGTTTGAGCACGAGCTCTTGCCCATGCTGCGCGAGCGGGTCAAATCGCTTCACTCCCGGTGAACAGGCTGTGCAATACACTCAAGCACCCTCCAGAGACCGGTCAACGCACTCGCGCAGTCTTCTCCTGCGCCGAGTGGGACCAACCACTTGCCAATAGCCACGGGTGTCCTGGTTGGCAGCACCTTCCATCGGCTCGGCCACTCTCGCACCGGCTACGGTGGATGGTGTAAGCTGTGGGTGTTTGGTTGTGGCCGTTTCAGCAAACAATGATTCGCCCAAAGCTTAGGGTCTGTTATTGTTTTTTATTTTTTAGCATGGGGGTGGACGAAGCCTTTAAACCCTCTTCCGTAAGGGGACGACAATGAAACAAACTTACGATTACGTGATTGTGGGCGGTGGGCTGGCGGGTGCATCGGCGGTAGAAGGCATTCGCGAGCTTGATGGGGCGGGAAGCATCCTGCTGGTCGGCGAGGAAAGTCACTTGCCCTATGACCGGCCACCATTATCCAAGCAGCTGTGGTTTGGCAAACAGAAAGTGGAGGACATTGTCCTCCATGATCGTGCGTTCTACGACAAGCATGCAGTTACCCTGGCGCTGGGCACAAGAGTGGCGCGGCTTGTTCCCGCTACAAAAACTTTAACCACCAACAACGGCGAGACTTACGGCTACGGCAAGCTGCTGCTGGCAACGGGTTGCAAAGCGCGGATGCTGACTATTCCCGGTGGAGACCTTGATGGCATCTGTTATTTCCGCGGTCTGGACGATTATCTGCGCACCAGAAAGGTAGCCGCGGAGGGGAAATCTGCGGTGGTCGTCGGCGGCGGATTCATCGGCTCGGAGCTGGCTGCCGCACTCAATATCAACAAGTTGAATGTCACCCTGATTTTTCCCGGTGAACTGCTCTGTGACCGGGTTCTTCCGGACTATCTGGGACGAGCCGTGCAGCGGCGCTACGTGGAGAAGGGCGTCAGCATACTGGCGTCGGACAAACCCGTGTCCTTCAGCAAAAACAGCAGTAAGTTCATTACCCGCACCGAGAAGGGCGAAACGATCGAGTCGGATATCGTGATTGTCGGTGTGGGTGTTATCCCGGAGCTGGAACTGGCCAAAAGCGGCGGGCTGGAAGTGGGTAACGGTATCGTAGTGGATGAATATCTCGAGACTTCCAAACCGGATATTTATGCCGCCGGAGACAATGCCTTTTTCCCTTACCGGGTATTGGGGCAGCCAATGCGCATCGAGCACTGGGATCACGCCCTCAATCAGGGGAAATGGGCGGGGCGAAATATGGCCGGCGCACATGAAGCCTACACCTATCAGCCGTATTTTTTCTCCGACCTGTTTGAGTTCGGTTACGAGGCAACTGGCGAGGTTGATTCGCGGTTGGAGACCTTTGCCGACTGGCAGCAAGAAAACGATACCGGCGTCATCTACTACCTGCGCGATGGCAAAGTCAGGGGGGTGATGATGTGCAATGTGTGGGACAAGGTTGAGACAGCACGCAAACTGGTCCGCCAAGGAGAAACACTGACGCCCGAGAAACTGCGCGGCCTTATCCGGTAATTGGCAATTATGGATATTTACCGTTTCCGGCATCAGGGGTGCGCCGCATTAAGCATGTGTTATTAGACCATCACCTATGCCGATACAGGCAAGCTGGGCATCTCAGTCAAGACGACGTTTCTTGCGGATGAATGTATGATGGCGAGATTACGCCAGCCGGTGCGGACTTGGCTTGAAACTCCGAATTGGAAGTTCTCAAAATCATCGCCAATACTAAATTGAATACGCCTCTTTTCACCAAGTTTTTTTTCCTTGCAGCCTTACTGGTAGTTGCGATGAGCGCGGGTGCGGACACCATGGCAGCTGACAATAATTCTGCCTCTGTCAGCAACCAAGCCATGACTCTGATGCAACTCACCGATCTGGCGTTGCGGCACAATCCCAAGACCCGTTTGGGCTGGGCTGCAATCCGCGCTTCCGAGGCCGGAGTGGAATTGGCTCGCGCGGGTTACTGGCCGCAGATTGATGCGAATTTTACCGGGCAGCGTTCCCGCGCCCTGAATTTTTCAGGCCAACCGGCGAATATTCAGACGCGTTACGGAGCCAGTCTCAGCCTAAGTTATTTGTTGTGGGATTTTGGCGCGCGCAGCGGGATGCTGGAGCAGGGCAAGTTCGAACTCGTTTCCGCCCGATTGAACCAGGATCAAACTTTGCAGGATGTGATTCTGCAAGTAGAGCAGTCTTACTATCAGGTGCTGGGTCTGCAGGCGGTGGTGGAAGTGAATCGCCAGAGTTTAAAAGATGCACAGAAAAATCTGGATGCAGCGCAAGATCGCAGGGCGTCGGGTCTGGCCACAGTAGGGGATGTATACAAGGCCGAGGCCGCGCTGGCCGGCAGCAGGCTTGCCGTGCAGCAGGCCGAGGGACAATTGGCATCGGCGCGCGGCGCGCTGGCGACAGTAATAGGAGATACGCCCGATACTCCGCTGACACTGGCCGCATGGGAAGAGCAGCCCGCACACGAAATGCCGCCGCAAAGCGTGGCGAGCCTGATGGAGGATGCGCGCAATGCGCGTCCCGAACTGCTCGCCGCCAAGGCGCAGGAACAGGTCGCCACCGCCAAATTGACAGCGACCCGGGGCAGTGGCCTGCCCACACTCAATTTCGATGCCAATACCGGTCGTACCCGGGTGCTGGATATCGGCGACAGCTCCCAGTTCAACGCTATGCTCACGCTCAAGGTGCCGCTGTTTGCCGGGTTTGGCGATCGCGCCGCCATTCATCAGGCCGAGGCGCAACTGGACAGCAGCCGTGTCAACATCGATGATTTGCGCAGCCAGGTTGAACTGCAGGTGTGGCAGTCTTACCAGAACTTGCGTACAGCAGCTGCAACGCTGGACAGTAGCGCGGCACAACTGAGGAGCTCGGCGCTGGCGGCGGATGTATCGAATGCGCGCTACAAGAGCGGTCTCGAAACCATCCTGGATGTGTTGGTTACACAGACCACGCTGGCAAATGCCCGCGTGCAACAGGTGCAGGCTCGTCTTGATTGGGCGGCGGCGCGCACCGCACTGGGCCATGCGGTGGGCGGCCTCAAAACAAGTATAAGCATCCCTGCAACTGCGCCAGAAAATTAAATGGAGTCATCGTGAATCGCAAAATTCTTCCATTGTTCATCATTGTCATCATCATCGCGGTCCTGGTCGCGCTGGTGGCGTGGCGTACTGCCGGTAATGGCGCCAAATCCAAGGGCAAGCGTCCAGACCAACCGCTGGTCGTGGAGACGGCGGCAGTGAAGGTACAGTCCATGCCCATTTCGCTGCAGGTGGTGGGACAAGTACAGTCGGAACACAGTGTGCAGATTCGCCCGCAGGTGAGCGGTATATTGCAGAAGGTCTATTTCAGCGAAGGCCAGGCAGTGAGCAAGGGCCAACAGTTGTTTCGCATCGATCCCTCGCAGTATCAAACTGCTTTGACCGCGGCGCGCGCACAGCGGGTATATGCCAATGAACAGTCGCAGCGTCTGGCACCGCTGGCCGGCAAGGAATATGTGACCACCCAGGAGTACGACACCGCACGGGTGGCAGCCGATCAGGCGCAGGCGGCATTGAAACAGGCCGAGATCAATTTCGCCTACACGGATATCCGTGCGCCCATCGCCGGCCGTACCGGTAGTCTGGGCGCCAGGTCCGGCAACCTGGTCGCGCCGGGCGATACGACGCCGCTGGTGGTGATCAACCAGATGCAGCCTATCCTGGTGCAATACAGCATTCCGCAACAGAGTCTGTCCGAGCTGCGCCGTTACCAGGCGCAGCACAGCATCCGCATCTTCATCACCAACGAGGACGGCAGCGGCGATCTGGGGCAGGGCGAACTGGTGTTCATCGACAATACAGTCAATACCGACACCGGTACGGTGATGCTCAAGGCGCGCGTGCCCAATGCACATGAACAATTATGGCCGGGCCAATATGTCGGCGTAAGAACCCAATTTACGGTTCAGCCCGATGCCGTGGTGGTGTCGCAGTCCGCAATACAGACAGGCCAGAGCGGCAACTTCGTGTATGTGGTGGAACAGGACAAGGCGGAGATCCGTGCGGTGCAGGTGGATCGCCAGATGGGTGATCTGGCGGTGATCGCATCCGGCCTTAAGGCCGGCGAGACGGTGGTGACGCGTGCGCCGCGTAATCTGCGACCCGGTGCCAGGGTGGTTACCGCCGACGCCACTGAGAAACTTCCAGCTGCAAAAATGCAGCCAGCCAAACAGCCGTGAATATTTCCGCGCCCTTCATCCGCCGTCCGGTAATGACCACGATGGTCATGTCGGCGCTGGTCGTGTTTGGCATCGCCGCCTATTTCAGCCTGCCGGTGAGCGAACTGCCCAACGTGGATTTCCCCACCATCAGCGTTTCTGCCAGTCTGCCGGGAGCAGATCCGCAGACCATGGCAGCGGCCGTTGCCACGCCACTGGAACGGCAGTTCAGCGCCATTCCCGGGGTGACCTCGATGGATTCGACGAGTACCACCGGCAACACCAATATCACACTGCAATTTGATCTGGATCGAAACATCGATGCCGCCGCGCAGGACGTGCAGACCGCAATCTCGCAGAGCGTGCGCCGTTTGCCCAACAACATGCCCTCGCCGCCCAGTCTGCGCAAGGTCAATCCGTCCGACTTTGCCATCATCTATCTCGCCCTGTCGGCCAATCAACTCCCGCTCACCCAGCTCGACGAGTACGCCGAAACGCGCGTCGCCCAACAGATATCGACCATTCCCGGCGTGGCTCAGGTGCTGGTGTTCGGCTCGCAAAAGTATGCGGTACGCTTACGCATGAATCCGTACGCTTTGGCGGCGCGCAATCTGTCACTGGACCAGGTGCAGCAGGCGATCCAGGGTGGCAACACCAATCTGCCCACCGGCACGCTGAACGGCAGTGTGCGTAGTTATACCGTGCAGGCCGCGGGGCAGTTGCAGAACGCCGCAGCCTACAACCGGATGGTGATTGCGTTTCGCAACGGCGCGCCGGTACATCTCTCCGACGTCGGGGAGGCAAAGGACAGCACAGAGCAGGACAAGCAGATCACCACTTTTTTTGACAATACCGCCGAGGAGAAGGGGCTGCGCCCGGCGATCGTATTGGCGGTGAAACGCCAGCCCGGCGCCAATACCGTGGAAGTGTCGCGGGCGGTACGCGAACGCCTGGCTGAGCTCACCCGCCAGGCGCCCGGCGACGCCACGCTGCGCATGCTTTACGACCGCGCCGATTTCATCAACGGCTCCATCCATGAAGTCAAATTCACTCTGGGCCTGGCAATCATCCTGGTGGTGGGTGTGATCTTCCTGTTTCTGCGCAATCCGCGCGCCACACTGATCAGTGCGCTGGCGTTGCCCACCTCGCTGATCGGCACCTTCGCGATGATGAAGGTATTCGGTTTCAGCCTAGACAATCTGTCGCTGATGGCGATCACCCTTGCTGTGGGTTTCGTGGTGGACGATGCGATCGTCGTGCTGGAAAACATCGTGCGTTATCGCGAGAAAGGCGAGACGCCGATGCAGGCTGCGCTGACCGGCACGCGCGAAATCGGATTCACCGTGGTGTCCATGACTCTGTCGCTGGTGGCGGTGTTCATCCCGATCATTTTCATGAGCGGGCTGGTGGGCCGCTTGTTCCGCGAGTTTGCATTGACCGTCACCATCGCGATTCTTATTTCCGGTGTGGTGTCGCTGACGCTCACGCCGATGTTGAGCAGTCGTTTTCTCAAGGACAGCGAACGCCACGGCCGACTCTACAATTTTCTGGAGCGCGGTTTCGACCGCGTGCGCGATGCTTATGGCCGCACCCTGACCTGGTCGGTGGACCACTGGCGCACCATGCTGACGGTTGCTGTGCTGATCCTGGTGTTGAGCGCCTGGCTGTTCGGCGCCATCTCCAAGGGTTTCATCCCGAGCGAGGATACCGGGCAGATCATTGC
>JBDTCC010000088.1:0-4736 GCA_039923775.1 Gallionella sp.
AAGTTGGTTAGCGAAACACCCAGCGCCAGCGCGGCAATCGCGCCCGAATAGCCGAGCATTTCGGTCAGGCCGTACACGATAAATACATAGGCCAGCGTCGACGAAATGGTGTTGGGAAAATTTCGCACCTTGCCCAGCACCATTAGCCAGCCGATGCCGCCCAGCAGGCCGATCACCGCCGCGAAAATCAGCGAAGCCAGCACACTGCCCACCAGTCTGCCCGGCACAACGCCACCCTCGGTATGGATCTGCAGCAGCGCGAACACGCCGACGATGCTCAGCACGTCGGTGAGTGCCGATTCCAGTACCAGCACAGTGCCGGGTTTGCTCGACATTTTCAGCGAGTTCACCATCGGGATAACGACCGATGAAGAGGTGTTTCCCAGCGTAACGCCAAGCATGATCGCCGGCAGCGGCTCCAACTGCAGCGCGTAATGGCCGATCGCGGCTATGATCGCGGCAGTCAATACAAAACTGACTATGGCCAGCAACCCTGTCGTGCCCAGAGACTTGCCCAGCACGTCGAGATTCAGCGTTGTACCGCCTTCAAACAGAATCACAACCAGCGCAATGGTGGCGATCAATGAACCGATCTTGCCGAAGTCCTCGGGCGTGACGATGCCGAGCAGCGGGCCGAGCACGATACCGACCAGCATCAACACCAACACGTCCGGGATATTGGTCTTGCTGAATTGCAGCGACAGGAAGTGCGCGAAGAACAGCATCAAACCGATGATTAGTATGGTTGTGGACATTTTTCTTCCGGATTTTTGATATGGCCGGATTATACATGCCGATCTTTACAGCCAGATTGCGCGACCGGCCATCGACGACGTGCTGGAAGTGTTCAATGAAACCGGGGTGACACACTTGCCAGCGATGAAAACGACTGAAGGCAATCAGCAACGCTTGCGCGGGCTGTTTTCCTTTGCCAAGGTAAAACGTCTGATGGTCGATGTTGCGTGAACAGTGGTGGGCTCAGGCTTTGCTTGCAGCCCAACCCTAAACGGAATCTGGTTTCGTAATGGCGGGGGGATGCTGACCATACTGCCAAAATCAGCAAGATGAAAAACAATTCACTCTGACCCCTGAGGTAGTTATTACAGGCGATGGGTATCGCGTTGCTCAACCCATCCTACGCGGGCTGAGCGGGTAACAATAAAGCAGGTACAAGGCGACCGCTTTCATACAGTTCAACGGCGACGTCAGCGAGATCGATGAGGCGATGGATCAGAACCTCCCGAAACAAGCTGGCTTTGTAAGGGAGCTTGGACTTGAGAGTGAACGATCCAGCGTAGAGTTTTTTCGGCAAACTACTACGAATATTTGAGGCGAGCTGCTTCGCCAAAGCAAGGAGCTCCGAATCTGAGAGAGTCGAAACATCGATGACAACCATAGCGGTCAAACGATTCAAAGCTGAGCCACAGCCACCGGCAGCAAGCTCAACGATGCGATGATGATGTTCAAATTACCTATCACGGTCAAAACCGAAAGGGCGGTGGCTGTTGGCTTCAGCGCGGTGTTAGGCGTCTGGCTCATATGAACTTCTTGACGAATTGTTGCAAATGTTTTTTGTCGTCCGGATAGGGGAAACATCCAATATGCGCTCCATCGTCCATCGCCCGAAAAAAACCATTTTTAATAAGTGCAACTATCATTTTGTGCCACTCACGGAGAATCTCTGGATCGGATGTTTTGTACCTAATTCGGAACCCTGGTGCCGCAATAAACTCTGCGGTCTTGAATGGCATCACGGTAGAACGTGGCATCTTCAGAAAGCCGAGATAGCGTATCTTCGTCAGCACCATATAGGTGCCTTCATCCGTCTCAACCTTTGAGAAATAGTTTGCGGCCATATATCAACGCCTAATGTAAAATTGATGGGCTGGCGTAGTCAGTCCCTCTCGAATGTAGAGGTTAGGCCGTATGCTACGACTATAGACTTGGCTCACGAGCTTGTGATCGCGATAAGTCATGTGAGCCAAGCAAAAGCGATAGAACTAGCGATGTACGCGAACAACGGAAGTCCTATTGCTCAGGACAGTAATACACATTGCCGCTGAGTGTTACGTTAGTTTGTTCGCTGCCGCCTCCGTAAGTGCCATAACTGCCAGTTTGACCAGCGCGTTGGGTGAGTAAATACACAACGTTACCACTCATTGCATTTGCTTTATTTTTGAGGTCATTTCTAGCTCCTGTTTCCATTGTCGAGTTGGCCGTAATGTCGCCAGTGACGAAATTACCTTGACTACCTGTTACATCGCCAAGGAATTTGCAATTCTTTGGCTCCTCATTGGTTAGACGGACTTTTTCTGCACCACGTTCGAGTGAAATAGCACTGCAAGCGGATAGGGCAAATACGGTAAAGACCAATACAGTTTTTTTCATGTCAGTTCCTAAATTGTGTTAAAGGCCTAGCGTCTTACTTACATGCTCCCCTTAGAAGTGAGGGTGATCGCTATCACTAATTTTCTAGATCATTGTGCCCCCAATCAAGTAACACGGGGTGCTATAAATAAGTGTGCCAGATTATAGGCTCAATCACCCTCAAACACATGGCTAGCTTCTGATCCCGGCCAGCATTTTTTCCAGCCGCTTCACCGAGACAATCACCGGGGTTTTCAGTTCCTGGGCATACAGCGACACGCGCAATTCCTGCAACATCCAGGCGAACTCGTTCACGCGCGGATCGCTGTTACCCTGCTGGGCCTGGCGCAGCTTTTGCCATGCCTGGGTCAGCGGCTGCATCTGCGCCATGCACTGCGCGTCGCGTGCCGGATTGCTGCGCAGTTTTTCGATGCGCAGGTTGATCGCCTTCAGGTAACGCGGCACATGCTGCAGGCGTTCATACGGCGTATCGGCGATGAAACGTTTGTGCAGCAGCCATTCGAGTTGCGCGCGCACGTCCTGATTTGCCTGCGCATTTGATTTTAATTGCGGCAAATTCTTTTGCACGGACTGATATTCGGTCAGCACATTGCCGGCCAGCCGCGCAAGTTCCTGCGCGATCAGCAGCAGGCGGTTCTTGGCTTCCTTGCCGCGCGCGGAGAACTCCGCTTCGTTTGTTGGCAGGGGATCGTTCAGGCAACAACGCTCGAAAGTGATCGCCTGTATCTGTTGCTGCAATTCCTGCCGGGTGCCGCCGAATGGAGAATTGGGCGCCATGAACAGCATGCCCAGCCGTTGCGCATCGGGCAGGTTTTTTTCCAGATATTTCACCTGCTCTTTCAACAACAGCATGAATAGCCGGCGCAATCCTCCCCGATGTGCGGCCTGCGCGGCATCGCGGGTATCGAAGGCGCACAGTGTCACCGCATCGCCTTCATCCACCAGCGCATTGAATAACGTGATGTCCTGTCCGGCGCGCTTCACGACACTGGTCTTGGTAAAGTCGCCGAAACTCCACGATGTATAACGCTGTTCTGAAACGGCTGATCCCTTCCCCCCCTCCGCCACCCCTGTCTTTGCAATTGACACGGGTATTTCGTGCGGTGCCAGTTCGCCGTGCAACTGGGGGAAATTGCGCGACATGCCGAGTTGACGGCCATGTTCGTCCACGATGCGGAAATTCATCGACAGGTGCGGCGGTAATTGTTCAGGCCGGAACGCATCCAGCGGCACGTCGATCTGCTTTTGTTCGCGGATGTAGCGCGCCAGCGCCTGCAGCAAAAGCGTGTTGGATGCGGGGACTTCACGGCAGAATGCCGCGGCGAATTCCGGCACAGGCACCAGATTGCGGCGCAATTTTTGCGGCAGGGTCTTGACCAATTGCGTGATCTTCTCCGCCAATATCCCCGGAATCAGCCATTCGCAGCGCGCCGCGACCACCTGGTTGATCAGCGCCAGCGGTACGGTCAGCGTGATACCGTCATCGTTCCTGCCGGGTGAAAAGTTGTAGCCCAGCGCAAAGCTGACGTTGTCTATCTTCAGCTGCGGCGGAAACTGGTCGGTAGTGATGCCCGCCGCTTCGTGACGCATCAAATCGTCTTTTTTCAGATAAAGCAGTTTGGCATCGGTGCGTTCCGCTTCCTTGCGCCAATGCTCGAATGCCGCCCCGTTGTGAATGTCAGCCGGAATGCGACTGTCGTAGAACGCGAAGATCAACTCGTCATCCACCAGCACATCCGGGCGGCGCGCCTTGTGCTCCAGCGCTTCGATGTCGGCAATCAGCTTGTGGTTGTGCGCGAAAAACGGCGCGCGTGTTTCGAACTCGCCACCGACCAGTGCCTGGCGTATAAATACCTCGCGTGACTCGGCCGCATTCATCGGTCCGTAGTGCACGCGCTTCTTTGCATTGAGCAGCAGGCCATGCAGCGTGCTGCGTTCGTACGCGACAACCTGTGCTGCCTTCTTTTCCCAGTGCGGATCGAAATAATGCCGCTTGATCAGGTGTGCCCCGGTCTCTTCCAGCCACTCCGGCTCAATGCGCGCTGCACCCCGTGCATACAGGCGATGCGTCTCGACCAGCTCGCCGGTCATCACCCATTTGGTGCCCTTTTTTGCCAGTACCGAATTCGACGCAATGATGAACTTGATACCACGCGCGCCCAGATATTCATTGCTCTCCACACTTTTCATGCCAATGTTGCCGAGCAATCCGCACAACAGCGCTTTGTGGATCTGCTCATAGCTGGCGGGTTGTCCTTCCGGACGCCCGGACAAACGTTTGTCGCCGCCGCGCATGCCCATCTCGGCAACCTGCGCATGCAGTTGCTGGTGCAGCTCGCGCCACTCGC
>JBDTCC010000089.1:0-3256 GCA_039923775.1 Gallionella sp.
GATTTCATCAGCCAGTAACGCATGGTTCAAGTCCGCCAATAAAAAGTGCGACCCCGAGTAACCAAGGTCGCACTGGAATAGAGCCCCCCGCCTGTGCCGTTGACCCAGCATCTTGAACCTGGGTTCAAGAGGGCCGCATCCAGGTTACATCAGGTACATCCGCAAGGGACGCGCACAACAGTAACATTAAAGTCTGCGGCCTTAAGCAAAGCTTATTGGTTCAAAGAATTATAGGCCTGTCGAACACCGCAGGGGACAAACCAAAACCAATGACTAGTTTATTATCAGTCAAATGGTCCAAAGCCTTGTCAGAACAGCGAATCTTGCTCGGCTAATGCTTCATCAATCGCTGCCTGCATGGAACCCATTCTA
The DNA here is from genome assembly GCA_039923775.1 of Gallionella sp. GTDB lineage: Bacteria > Pseudomonadota > Gammaproteobacteria > Burkholderiales > Gallionellaceae > Gallionella. The sequence continues at coordinate 373 of JBDTCC010000089.1, forward strand.
CGCTTAAAGTCGGCAAGGTCAATGCCGCGACCGACTTTCATGCCGAGCAATTCGTGGGTGATGTTGAGGGCAGCCATCAGCGCGATCCGCTCGACGCTGGCGATCTTTCCGGCATCGCGAATCTCGCGCATACGCTTGTCCAGAAAGGCCACGGCCTCGAGCAATTCGCTGCGTTCTTCCTCCGGGCAGGCGACACGCAATTCGCGGTCGAGCAGTTTGATTTCCAGAGTTTTGGTGGTGTTGGTCATGCCTGGTCTTCGGGCAGGGTAACCAGCAGCTTTTCAAGCCGCGCTTTAGCGCTATCCATCCTGTCGCTGAACTGCCGATTGCTACTGAGAGCGTGTGCCAACTCCTGGCGCAACTGGTGATTCTCGGCCCGCAACTGGCGGTTGACTTGTATCAACAGGTCGAGTTTGCTTTCCAGCGCGTTCAGTTCGTTTTCCATGAACTGACTATAAATTGGAAAGTGTAGAAAAGTCAAACGCTAAGGTGGACATATGGAAGCAATTTGTAGGCTCTTGCTGATTCTTGTTTCCGCAGAACATACCATGCCTGTGATAAAGTGCCTGCCGTTTTCAAGGTGCTTGTCTGCATGCAGGCGAGTTAAACGGGAAGCAGGTGCGGGAACATTGGTTCCTTATGCCTGAGCTGCCCCCGCAACGGTAAGCGAGTGTGGATCTGCCAGTGTGCCACTGTGAGTAATCCCCCCAGGGGATCTTATGGGAAGGCGGCAAATCAAGACTCTCAAGCCCGGATACCGGCCTTGGAACGACAACGGACGGGAGATGCTGCGGGCGGCACATCGGAACAACATCTGCGACATCGTCGTCAATGTTCTGTTTTATCTGCCTGTCGTATTTCCTGATTTTTAATTTTCCAACGGGGACGCTTGGAATTTACTCGGGAACGACAATGAAACAAAAACTACTTTTTGCGGGCGTGCTATTCGGCGCGCTTTCACGTCCTTGTGCAGGTTATGCCGACACACCGATGCAGATGCTGATCGTGACACCCACGCGGATGCCGCAAGCACTGGATCAAACCATCGCCGATACGACGATGCTGACTGAACAGCAAATAAGCCAGTCCGGCGCGCCCGATGTGCCGACCCTGCTGCGCTCGCTATCGGGTGTTGAGGTCGTGCAGATGGGCGGACTGGGCTCGCATTCCAGCATCTTCATGCGCGGCACCAATTCTGACCAGGTGCTGGTCCTGCTGGATGGCGTACGCATCAGTTCCGCGACCGCCGGAGCGACTGCACTCGAACATATCATGCTGGACAATATCGAACGCATCGAGGTGGTACGCGGCAACGTCAGCAGCTTATACGGCTCCGATGCCGTAGGTGGCGTAATCCAAATATTCACCAAACAGGGGCATGGCGCGCCCGCTTTCAACGCAAGCACGGGTATTGGCAACCACGGCACACAACGTGTGTCTGCGGGGTTTTCCGGGGTAACGGACAAAAACTCGTTCAGCCTGAATGCCGGGCACGTCGAAACCGATGGCGTATCGGCGATCAATCCGCAGCTCGGCACAAATGTGAACCCCAATAACAATGGCTATGACAACAACACGCTCAGTACGCAAGTAAAACATACGTTCAATACCGATCATGCACTGTCCGCCGCCCTGTTTAGCGTGCGCGGGAATATATCTTTGGATACTTCTTCTGCTTATGTCGCACCAACCGACATAAACAACACCATAGAAAATATCGACAAACTTTCGGTGGCCTCGGATGATCAACTCGGCAGCATATGGCACAGCCAGATGCGTCTGGCGCAGGGTGTGGATGATAGCCGCAATTATTTGAATGGAGTGCCGAGCAATCTCGGCTACAGATTCCGAACTCAAGACAACCAATTTTCCTGGCAGAACAATCTCAGGATCGCGGAAGGGCAGCAACTGATCTTGGCAACGGAATATCTGGGGCAAGCAGTCGAATCAGACACCCTGTACACGCAAACCACACGCAATGAAAAAAGCGTACTGGCCGGCTATACGGGCGTATACGGGGCACAGCAAGTACAACTGAATCTGCGCCAGGATAATTACTCGGATTTTGGCATAGCCAACACGGGTTTGCTGGGTTACGGCCTGTCCTTCGCGGATAGCTGGCGCGTCACGGCCACTGTCAGCAACGCCTTCGATGCACCGAATTTCAATTACTTGTATTACCCGGGTTATTCCAATCCGAATCTGAGTCCTGAACGCTCGCAAAACAAGGAAGTTGGGCTGCACTATGCGGCGAGTGATCAACGTGTGGATGCGGTGTATTTCGACAACCACATCAACAATCTGATCGCGAGCAATGCTGCAACAGGGTATATACCATTCAACATCAATCAGGCACAAATTACCGGACAAGAATTAAGCTACACAGGTGAATTTGGCGATACCCATTTAACGGCTAATGCGACATGGCAAAATCCGCGCGACACTGCAACCGGTCATGTATTGACGCGCCGCGCCAAAGAGTTTGCCAGTATTGCCGCGAACCATGATTTCAAAGCGCTGAATGTGGGTGCGGAGATTCGTCAAAGCGGTGTGCGCCAGGATGGCGCGTATACTTTGTCTGCTTATTCCTTGCTCAACCTTACTTCGCATTACACGATAAACAAGCACTTCAACGTGACGGCTACAGCGGGCAATGTGTTCAATCGCGATTATTCCGAGGCGTATAGCTACAACACTCCGGGCCGTACCCTATTTGTCGGCTTGAACTATCAGCAATAGCGTTTGGAAATAAGCGCAAGGGCGGCATGGTCGCCTTTGCTTTTTCTCCGGCATCGTGTAATGTTGCCGCCATTGAAAAAAATTAAATACGGGAATGAGTAATGAATAACATCCAAACCAGAACGATCACAATTTTTGTAATACT
>JBDTCC010000090.1:0-3979 GCA_039923775.1 Gallionella sp.
TTGAACAACAAGATTACACAGCGTAACGAGACGGATCCACAATGAGTAATGAACCAGTTGAAGTTTTTACCGATGGCGCATGCAAGGGCAATCCGGGCGTGGGCGGATGGGGCGCGTTGCTGCGCAGCAAGGGCAAGGAGCGCGAGCTGTTCGGCGGCGAGGCGCACACCACCAACAATCGCATGGAGTTGATGGGCGCGATTTCCGCGCTGGAAGCATTGAAGCGGCATTGCCATGTGCGGCTGCATACCGACTCGAAATATGTGCAGCAGGGCATCAGTACCTGGATACACAGCTGGAAACTGCGCGGCTGGAAGACGGCCGACAAAAAGCCGGTCAAGAACGAAGACCTGTGGCGCAGGCTGGATGTGCTGGCGATTCAACACACGGTCGAATGGGTGTGGGTCAAGGGACATGCCGGACACGAAGGCAACGAGCGCGCCGATGAATTGGCAAATCGCGGCGTGGAAATGGTTTCCGAAAAGCTCGCGGCCGGACTTCCTGTTGCCGGCCTTTATGTTGGGGGAGAAGACCATGCGTAAGATTGTGCTGGATACCGAAACCACCGGCCTGGATCCCAAACAAGGCCACCGTATCATCGAGCTGGCGGCAATCGAACTGGATGGGCGTCAGGTGTCGCTGCGCCGATTTCACCGCTACCTCAATCCCGAACGCGAGATCGAGGCGGGTGCGGTGGCGGTGCATGGACTGACCTATGAACGTTTGCAGAACGAGGCGAAATTTGCCGACATTGTGACCGGCTTTCTCGAATTCATCGAAGATGCGGAGTTGATCATCCACAATGCGCCGTTTGATATCGGCTTTCTTAATCGTGAACTGGAATTGATCGGGATGCCGCCGTTGCAGAACGCGGTGATCGATACGCTCAAAACCGCACGCGAAATGCATCCGGGCAAGAAAAACAGTCTGGATGCATTGTGTGGCCGCTATGAGATAGACAACGCCCATCGCAGCCTGCACGGCGCGTTGCTCGATACCGAATTGCTTGCCGAAGTGTATTTTGCGATGACGCGCGGACAGGAAAGCCTGCTGGGTGACGATGTGCCGATAGCGCGCAAACCTGCCGTGTTGAGCACTGACGCGGCGCGCCCCAAATTGCGTATGTTGCAGCCCAGTCCAGAGGAGCTGGTCGAGCACGAACAGCAGCTTGCCGACATAGACAAGGCAAGCAAGGGTTCGTGTTTGTGGAAAAGTATAGAGGGGGCAGCTTGACCATCAGCTGGACGCGCCGGATCTCGATCAGCGTGGCAGCCATTGCGCTGCTGTATGCGGCTGGTTGCGCTTATATGTGGGCGACACAGCGTGATCATATTTTCGAACCGGAATTGCTGTTGCAAACCACGCCGGATCGATTGGGTATGAAGTTTGATGATTTGCGCATCCCGGTGGGCAGCGGGGCGGACAAAGGGGAGTTGCAAGCCTGGTGGGTTCCGGCTGCGCATTCCAATGCCCCGACCTTTCTGTATCTGCATGGCAATTACCGCAACCTCTCCGATCATCTGGAACATGCCCTGCACCTGCATATGCTTGGTTATAACGTATTGGTGGCAGATTATCGCGGTTATGGCAATAGCACCGGTGGCAAACCCAGCGAAGCCAAAGTGTACGAGGATGCCGAAGCGGCCTGGCAGTATCTGATCAAGGTGCGCGGTGTGAAACCCGGACAGGCCTTTATTTATGGTCATTCGCTGGGAGGAGCGATCGCAATCGACCTGGCGGTGCATCATCCCGAAGCGGCGGGACTGATCACGGAAAGTACCTTTACCTCGATGGAGGCGATGGGTGAACTTGAATATAGTTATTTGCCGGTGGGTTTGTTGCTGAATCAGCGCTTCGACTCGCTGAAAAAAATATCCCGGTTGAAAATTCCGGTACTGCTGATCCAGGGTACCTGGGATAAACGGGTTCCGGTGCGGATGGCACAGCAGCTCTATGATGCCGCACCGCAGCCAAAAGCGCTCATCCTGGTCAAGGGCGGAGAACACAGTAACAGCGCTACGATAGGCTGGATAGATTACCGCGATGCGGTGACGGGTTTCGTCAAAAAATATGCTCATTAATCAATGCTCGTTATGAGCTTTATGGAATAAATATGAAAACAGATGTGATTATTATCGGCTCCGGTGCAGCGGGGCTGATGTGTGCCCTGCAAGCCGGGCAGCGTGGCCGCTCGGTGGTGTTGCTGGACCATGCCAAGAAGCTTGCCGAGAAGATCCGCATCTCCGGAGGCGGGCGTTGCAACTTTACCAACATCAATACCAAACCGGAAAACTTCATCTCCACCAACCCGAACTTTTGCCGCTCGGCACTGGCGCGTTATTCGCCGCAGGATTTCATCGATCTGCTGCAAAAGCACAACATCGGTTTTCACGAAAAGACGCTCGGACAATTGTTTTGCGACGATGAATCGGAAGCGGTGATCGCGATGCTGCGCGGCGAATGCGAAGCGGCCGGCGTGAAACGCTTCATGAGCTGCGAAGTCGGCGAGATCGAATATTACCCGTCCCCGGATAACGAGACCCCGGTTAATGCATCGAAGGGCAGTGAACGGGGAAGCAAGGGAGAGCACAAATTCCATGTCAGCACTTCGCGCGGTGAATTTAACTCTGCATCACTGGTGATTGCCACCGGCGGACTGTCCATCCCCAAGATCGGCGCGACCCCCTATGGTTATCACGTCGCCGAACAATTCGGCATATCTATCACCAAACTCAAGCCTGGTCTGGTGCCGTTGACCTTTGCACCGGACGACTGGAAACCCTATGCCGAACTGACCGGTGTTTCGCTGGATACGGTGGTGAGTTTCGAACAGCAATCATTCCGGGAAAACCTGCTGGTCACCCATCGCGGTCTGAGCGGCCCGGCCATATTGCAGATATCGTCCTACTGGCAACATGGAGAACCGCTGCACATCAACCTGTTACCCAATCTCGATATGGGGGCAATGCTGACAGAACAGAAGGCCAGCAAAAAATTGCTGAGCAATTACCTGATCCAGTGGTTCCCCAAAAGCTTTTCCGAGGTATGGTGCGCCGAGTTGACCACACACGCGAAGCTCGAAAACAAACCGATCAATCAATATAACGACAAGGAGCGCAAACTGATCGCAGCTCAGTTGCATGACTGGCAGGTCATCCCGTCCGGGACGGCCGGTTACAGCAAGGCTGAAGTGACCTGCGGCGGGATCGATACGCACGCGCTGTCGTCCAAAACTATGGAATGCATCGAAGTTCCCGGCCTGTATTTCATCGGTGAGGTGGTGGATGTAACCGGATGGCTCGGCGGCTATAATTTCCAGTGGGCCTGGGCTTCAGGCTATGCGGCGGGGCAGGCAGTATAGAAGCTGTTTCAAAAGTTACTGCGCCAGCGTGATGCAGGGTCGGGCGGTGCTCGGAATCCTCATGTACTGATTTGTAGATTTCGGTTCATTTGCTCCGGCCTTCCCCACCTGACGCCTGCTCGCTACATTTTTTAAACAACGTCTTCGTGCTATAGTTTCCGCATATTACCGGTATTCAAATGGAGGGGTGGACGATGCGTATCTTGTGGATGGTATTACTCGCAACATTATTGAGCGGCTGTGGCTACAACACATTTCAGACCACAGATGAGCAAATCAAGGCCAGTTGGGCGGAAGTGCTGAACCAGTACCAGCGGCGCGCTGACCTGATTCCCAATCTGGTCAACACCGTCAAAGGCTATGCTGCCCAGGAAAAAAGCGTGCTGCTGGGTGTCACCGAAGCGCGAGCCAGGGTCGGCAGCATCCAGGCCACGCCCGAGCTGGTCAACGACCCGCAGGCATTCGCCAAATTTCAGGCGGCACAGGGACAACTGACATCTGCTTTGAGCCGACTATTGGTGGTGACGGAAAACTACCCGCAATTGAAATCTGACCAGAATTTCCGCGACCTGCAGGCACAACTGGAAGGCACGGAGAACCGCATCACTGTCGCGCGCA
>JBDTCC010000091.1:0-30518 GCA_039923775.1 Gallionella sp.
GCCGGTGCGCACACGGTCATGTTGGGCGGCCTGTTTGCCGGCACCGAAGAAGCGCCCGGCGAGATCGAACTATTCCAGGGGCGTTCCTACAAGTCTTATCGCGGCATGGGTAGCCTGGCCGCGATGCAGCAGGGTTCCAGCGACCGCTATTTCCAGGACAATGAAGACAACCAGGACAAGCTGGTGCCGGAAGGCGTAGAAGGTCGTGTGCCTTACAAGGGCAGCGTGCTGGCAGTGATACATCAGCTGATGGGTGGCTTGCGTTCCAGCATGGGCTATCTGGGCTGTGCAGATATTGCCGCTGTGCACACCAAGGCCGAGTTCGTTGAGATAACATCTTCGGGTATACGCGAGTCGCATGTGCATGATGTGCAGATCACCAAGGAAGCGCCAAATTACCATGTGGACTAGTCGGCAGACTTTTGTTGTTGGTTATGGCTGGATTTCGTGATCTTAAGGTCTGGCAGGCAGCCATGCAGTTGGCCGAGGAGATTTATCGGTTAACTGCGCAGTTCCCGAAATATGAGACCTATGGCCTCTCCAGCCAGATTCAGCGATCAGCAGTTTCTGTCCCGTCGAATATAGCCGAAGGTCATGGCCGCAACTCAAGCAAAGCGTTCGATCATTTCTTGTGGGTATTGCATCGGGTTCGCTGTCAGAGCTGGAAACCCAACTCATACTGGCCCAACAACTGGGTTATCTGACCGAAGAAACAATCAGTCATGCACTTAAAATTTCCAGTGAGATCGGCAAGATGCTCAAAGCCCTGCAAAAATCCCTCACCATCAACTAATGACTAACGTCTGGCGACTAATGACTGCTCATAAAAAAATCCTGATCCTCGATTTCGGTTCGCAATACACCCAGTTGATTGCGCGCCGGGTGCGTGAAACAAACGTCTATTGCGAATTACATCCTTACGATGTTGATGCCAACTTCATTCGAGAATTCAACCCGAGCGGGATCATACTCTCCGGCGGTCCTAATTCGGTGACCGAAGGCGATACGCCGCGCGCTCCACAGCTCGTGTTTGAAATGGGCGTGCCGGTGCTGGGCATCTGCTATGGCATGCAGACCATGGCCGCGCAATTGGGCGGTGCGGTTGAAAACGGGCTGGTGCGTGAATTCGGTTATGCCGAGATTCGTGCACAGGGACACTCTGCATTGCTGCGCGATATTCAGGACAGAACCAATACTCAGGGGCACGGTTTGATTGATGTGTGGATGAGCCACGGCGACAAGGTGACGGCACTGCCGCCCGGATTCTCGGTAATCGCCAGCAATGCTTCCACGCCCATCGCCGGCATGGCCGACGAAGCACGGAATTTTTATGCGCTGCAATTTCACCCGGAAGTAACCCATACCTACCAGGGCAAGGTGATACTGAATCGTTTCGTGCATGACATCTGCGGTTGTGAGCAGGACTGGAACATGCCGGATTACGTCAGCGAAGCGGTGGCAAAGATTCGTGCACAGGTGGGCACGGACGAGGTGATACTCGGGCTGTCAGGGGGGGTGGATTCCTCGGTGGCAGCAGCACTGATTCATCGTGCCATTGGTGACCAGCTGACTTGCGTGTTCGTGGACAACGGCTTGTTGCGTCTGAACGAGGCAGAGCAGGTGATGCTTACCTTTGCTGAAAATCTCGGCGTGAAAGTGATTCATGTCGATGCCAGCAACGATTTTCTGCATCATTTGACCGGTGTCTCGGAACCCGAGCAGAAGCGTAAGATAATAGGCCGCGAATTCGTCGAGGTGTTCCAGCGCGAAGCAAAGAAGTTACCCAATGCAAAATGGCTGGCGCAGGGCACGATCTACCCGGATGTGATCGAATCTGCCGGTGCTAAGAACAAAAACGCCCATACCATCAAATCGCACCACAACGTCGGCGGTTTGCCGGAAAGCCTGCACCTGAAACTGCTTGAACCGTTGCGTGAATTGTTCAAGGACGAAGTGCGGGAACTGGGTGTTGCGCTGGGGCTGCCACACGACATGGTTTATCGTCATCCTTTCCCGGGGCCCGGTCTGGGTGTACGTATCCTGGGTGAAGTGAAGCGCGAATATGCCGAGCTGCTGCGACGTGCCGATGCAATTTTTATTGAGGAGTTGCATGCAACCAAGGATGAAGACGGGAAATCCTGGTATGCGAAAACTGCGCAAGCCTTTACGGTATTCCTGCCGGTCAAAAGCGTGGGCGTGATGGGAGATGGTCGTACCTATGAATGGGTGGTGGCACTGCGCGCGGTGCAGACCCAGGACTTCATGACCGCACACTGGGCACATCTGCCCTATGAATTGCTGGGCAGGGTTTCCAATCGCATCATCAATGAAGTGCGCGGCATCAACCGCGTGGTTTACGACATCTCGGGCAAACCGCCAGCTACGATTGAATGGGAGTAGCGCTTCCGACACGTTACCGGCGTAAGCCGGCAGCTTGCGGGAGGAAGCGCCTTTATGAATTTGCTCCGATCTGTTCCGACATCACCGCTTGCGGGGATGTGACCCCGGAGTGGGGGCGCCCGCGAAACAATTGTCCTTTAATTCTTAGTGAACGAAATAGAGCGGGCTACCCCGACCCGGTGCGGGCAGGGTCGCCATCCGCGAAAACTCGAACGTTTGAAGCCGTATCAGACAGTCTGAGCGGATACCCGGTCAGTGCAAAAGGGTCGCTGCGAAGTAGCGGGATACCAATCGACCTGGCCCTTGCGGACACGGTGCGCGCGGTGCTCTTCCTGTAGCAAGAAACTACATTACTTGTCCATTGTTTGCTCATGATCACTTGCTCTGAGCCATCTGCAGGGATGCTACAATACTTCACACCTAATTTCACATCTGGCGAATGAAGTTGAAGAGCAGGATATGACTCTATCATCCCACGCGACCGACGATGCATGACCAATCCACACTTGCAAGTGTAGTGCCCTCTTGTCAGCTGCGGGCAATATTTCCTGCCTTGCCCCGGTGCCGGGTATTTTTCGCATGTTGTCTGCTGCTGATTGCATCGCTGCCGACAATGGCTGCCGCCGCGGGAAACACCAAAAGTATATCCGCGCCAGCCACGCTAAAAGTCGTGATGGACGACAATTATCCGCCTTATGTTTTCCGCGATTCGAATGGAGTGATTACCGGTTATCTGGTGGATATCTGGAAATTGTGGGAAAGCAAGACCGGTGTGCGCGTTGAACTGACTGCCACCGACTGGGATAAAGCCCAGCAAATCATGTATGCCGGGCAGGCAGATGTCATCGACACCATGTTCCGCACCCCGCAACGCGAAGCGAAACTGGATTTTTCCCCGTCTTACGCAGAGATTCCTGTGCCTATCTATACCCATACCGGTATCGGCGGCATCACAGACGTCAAAACGCTGCATGGATTTCTGGTCGGTGTAAAGACAGGCGATTCCTGTGTCGACAAACTGAAAGCATCCGGCATCACAACCTTGCAGCCATACCGGAGCTATGAGGCCCTGGTTCAGGCTGCTGCTGCCGGTCAAACCAGGGTGTTCTGCATGGATGAACCTGCCGCCAACTATCTGCTTTACCGTGACCGTATCGAGCGCAACTTTAACCGGGCATTCACGTTTTACAACGGCGAGCTTCACCGTGCCGTGCATAAAGGCGATACCAAAACGCTAGTGCTGTTGCAGCAAGGGTTCTCAGCCATTACACCGGGCGAACTATCGGAGTTACAGGATAAATGGATGGGCAAGCGCCTGCCGGAAGGATTGAGTCGCGCGTTGAGCTATGCGTTGTGGATTACCGCACTTGTGATCCTGTTGCTTGCCGTGTTGGCCCTTGTTTTGCGCTATCTTGTAAAACAACGCACAGCGCAACTGAAAACTGCATATTTCCGGCTTGAGCGGTTGACAAAAATCTATGCCGCCATGAACCAGTGCAACCAGTTGGTCGTGCGAAGCAAAAACGAGGCGGAGTTGTTCCCGCAAGTCTGTCGCGATGCGGTCCAGTTGGGCGGTATGAGAATGGCCTGGATCGGAATGAAGGACGAAGCCGCCCTGATGATCAAATCCGTTGCCGCTTTCGGCAACGGGATGGAATACCTGGTCGGGATCGAAATATCTGCAGATGCAGATATTTCGATCGGGCGTGGTCCGGTTGGCACTGCAATTCGCGAGAATCGTCCGTTCTGGTGCCAGAATTTTCAGCATGATCCGGCTACCTCACCCTGGCACGAACGGGGTGCGCGCATGGGCTGGGGTTCGTGTGCTTCGCTGCCGTTACACCGCAACGGTGTTGCCGTCGGTGCCTTTACCCTGTACTCGGGTGAGGCCAACGCCTTTGATGAAGCCGCACGCAATCTGCTGCAGGAAATGGCGATGGACATCAGTTTTGCGATGGATACTTTCGCACGCATTGCCGAGAACAAACGGGTAGACGAAGCGTTGAAGCTCAGTGAACAGCATTTCCGCGCATACTTTGACCGTGCCATGGTGGGCATGGCTGCGACCAGCGCCGAAAAGGAATGGCTGGAAGTCAATGATGCACTTTGCGATATGCTCGACTATACGCGGGAAGAGTTCATGGGTATGACCTGGTCCGAATTGACCCATCCGGACGATCTGGTCGAAAACCTGATCCAATATGATCGCATACTTACCGGTGAGATCGACGAATATTCGATTGAAAATCGTTTTGTTCGCAAGAACGGCAGCATCGTTCATGTGCGCCGTTCACCGCGCGCAGTTCGCAAAGCCGATGGTAGCCTGGACTATATCGTCGCGTGGATAGACGACATCACCGAGCGCAAGCAGAACGAGAAAAAAATCCAGCACCTTGCACATTTCGACCCGCTCACCGGGTTGCCGAACCGGGTCCTGTTCACGGATCGTATCAACCATGCCATTAACATGGCGCAACGGAACAACTCGCAACTGGCCGTGATGTTTATCGATCTCGATCATTTCAAGAACGTGAACGACAACCTCGGCCATCGAGTCGGCGACGCACTGCTGGTCGAGATCGCAATGCGTCTGAATTTATCGGTCCGGGAGGAAGATACAGTGTCGCGCCTGGGCGGGGATGAGTTTGTACTGTTGTTGCCGGGCACTGATGCGGACGGCGCTGCACATGTAGCGGAAAAACTGCTTGATCGCGTTGCCCGGGCGTGTCGGATTGATCAGCATGAACTGGTCGTTACGCCCTCGATCGGCATTGCGATGTACCCCAATGACGGCAAGGATTTTGAAATGCTTTCGCAGTGTGCCGATGTTGCGATGTACCGTGCCAAGCATGATGGGCGCAACAACTACAAATTCTTTACGGCTGAAATGCAGATCCATTCGGCACGGATTCTGCAGTTGGAAAATGCTTTGCGTTCCGCGCTCTCACGGGGCGAATTGAGTCTGCATTACCAGCCGCAAGTGTCGCTTGAAAGTGGGCGCATCATCGGTGCGGAAGCATTGTTGCGGTGGCAACACCCCGAGTTGGGTTCGGTGTCGCCTGCCGAATTCATTCCGATTGCTGAAAGCAGCGGCCAGATTTCGCAGATCGGGGAATGGGTGCTGCACACTGCGGTTCACCAGATGAGGTCGTGGATGGACAGCGGTATGGCGCCGATGATCATCGGGGTAAACCTCTCGGCAATACAGTTCCGTCATCCCAACCTGCCGGAGTTGGTCACACAGATACTCGACTCGGTGAAACTGCCGGCGCAGTATCTGGAGCTCGAGCTGACCGAGGGGGTTGCGATGGACGACCCGCTCGGTGCGATTGCAATGATGGACAAGCTGCATGAGCGCGGCATCCGCATGTCGATAGACGACTTCGGCACCGGTTATTCCTCGCTGAGCTACCTCAAACGATTCAAGGTCTACAAACTGAAGATCGACCAGTCATTCGTGCGTGATATCACCGTTGACCCGGATGACAGGGCCATCGTGCGTGCCATCATCAGCCTGGCGGACAGCCTCGGTCTGAAAACCATCGCCGAGGGTGTGGAAACGGAAGGCCAGCTGGTGCTACTGCGCGAACAGGGTTGCGACGAGGTGCAGGGTTATCATTTCAGCAAACCGCTGTCCCCGGATGAATTCGAGTCTTTCATACGGGTGCAGCGCCAGACCTGACACCGCGGGGAATCAACGGAGGCCGGGATCAGGATGTTAGCCAGGTTTTCCACGCCAGCCACAATTTGTGCAACGGAGTCAGCGCAATGCGTTCCTTCAGTACGTGGCAGCCGCTGGCAACAACTTCGTCCAGTGTGGCACGATAGATCGCGGCCATGATCAGGCCGGTGCGCTGCGCCTTGCGTTCCGCTTCGGGGAGATGTTCCAGTGCCTGCCGGTAATAACGTTGCGCACGCTCGATCTGAAACGCCATCAGTTTCTGGAAATTCTCTGTTTCTTTCGCGTTTAAAATCTCTGCCGCCGTCACGCCAAATTGCTGCAGTTCATCCATGGGCAGATAGATGCGATTTCGTCGCGCGTCTTCACCGACATCGCGGATGATGTTGGTGAGCTGGAAGGCGATGCCGAGATCGTGCGCGTATTTTTGTGTCCTGCGCTCGGTGTAGCCGAATATTTCGGCAGCGAGCAGGCCGACCACCGAAGCGACTCTGTAACAGTACAGTTGCAGGGATTTGAAATCGGGGTAGCGCACCTGGTCAAGATCCATCTCCATGCCGTCGATGATCTCAAGCAGATGTTCCCGTGACATATTGAATTGCTGCACCACCGGAACCAGTGCCTTGGCCACCGGGTGCTGGGGATTCCCGCCGTAGATTTCCGCCACCTGTGAGCGCCACCAGTTGAGTGTGGTACGGGCGACCTGTTGATCCGAACATTCGTCCACGACATCGTCAACCTCGCGGCAAAATGCGTACAGTGCGGTAATGGCACGGCGCTTGTCCCTGGGCAGGAACATGAAGCTGTAGTAGAAACTGGAGCCGCTTGCGGCGGCCTTGTCCTGGCAATATTGATCCGGGTCCATAGCGGCTTTCAAAACGGGGCACTCCTGATCAGCATGATAAACCAGTCGAAAGGTTTCAATACCGGCCGGTAGCGGAACATGTCGTACTGTGCGCTTTCCAATTTGGAAAGTATGCGCAATCCACCGGCGATGATCATGCGCATTTCCAGCCCGATGCGTGCCGTGAGTATACTGCCTAACGGTTTCCCGGTAAGTATCAATGCCCGCGCGCGATCAACCTGGAACTTCATCAATTCGCGCCATACATCGTTGCTGATGCCGTGTGCGATTTGCGCTTCGCTCACGCCGTATTGTGCGAGTTCGTCCAGCGGTAGATAGATGCGCCCGATGGTGTAATCTTTTGCCACATCCTGCCAGAAGTTGATCAGTTGCAGGCTGGTGCAGATCGCATCCGAATAGGCGATGTTGACCGGTGTGGCTTCTTCATAGAGATGCAGCAGCAGGTTGCCGACAGGATTGGCAGAGCGGCGGCAGTAGTCCAGCAAATCATCAAAGTTCTCGTAGCGTTTTTTCACCACGTCCTGGGAAAATGCGTCGATCAGATCGTAAAACGGCTGTATCGGCAGCGCGTGTTGATGGACTTCGGCAGCGAGGTTCCTGAACAGCGGGGTCAGGGGAGTTTCATTATTTGCGATGAGAACCAGTTCTGCACGGAATTCATCGAGTTGCCTCAGGCGTTCCGAGTCGGATAACTCGCCTTCGTCCGCAATATCGTCGGCTGCACGGGCAAAATGGTAGATTGCCGCGACTGGCTTGCGTAGCCGCCTGGGCATGAGGATGGACGCTACCGGGAAATTTTCGTAATGACCAACAGACATTTATAAATCCATTTTTGCGAGCATCCGCTTTGCGGATTGCCTGCTTAATTCAATTCGGGCGAATCGCGGTGTCGCGTGCTCGCTTATTCCTTGTCTGTCATTCGATATGCCTGCGTCATCCGCTGATGATACTACTAGCCATTCGACTAAGCCCGCTAGCGGGCTTAGTCGCTGGTTATGCGCGGCTCCTTGTGGTGCCCACGCGACACGGTGGGAGTAACCCTCCGGTGCGGGAGCGCGGAGCAGCAGGCTTGCCCGCCCCATATACTTTGTGTCGCCGTGTCCAGCCTGCCATTCCGAAATTCTGAATTTATGGGAAATCAAAATCTACTGCAGATCGTTACGGTGCAGCATGAATACGAACTCGTCACCCGCTGACACATCCAGCCAGGTGAATGGCAGGCCGGGATACGCGGCTTCCAGCACGTCGCGGTTATGGCCGATCTCCACGATCAGAATGCCGTTTTCCGCGAGGTGTTGCGCGGCATGTTTGAGGATCAGACGGGTCGCATCCAGGCCGTCCTGGCCGCTGCCCAATGCCAGTTTCGGCTCATGCAGATATTCCTGCGGCAGCGCGGCGACCGATACGGCATCCACATAAGGTGGGTTGCTGATGATCAGGTCATAGCGTCTGCCGTCTAGCTTGGCGAACATGTCAGACTCGATCAGGCGGACGCGATCCTGCAGTTGATAGTCGGCGACGTTGCGCTCTGCGACGGCCAGCGCGGCCGGTGACAAGTCGACGGCGTCTACACTTGCATACGGAAAGGCATGTGCGGCAAGGATGGCAAGGCATCCGCTACCGGTGCACAGGTCGAGTACGTTATGGGTTTCTTCCGGATCGGCGATCCACGGACTGAGTTGTTCGAGCAACAGTTCGGCGATGAAAGAACGCGGCACGATGACGCGTTCATCCACGTAAAAGTTGAATTCACCCAGGAAAGCCTGGTGGGTCAGGTAGGCCGCAGGGATGCGATGCTCGACACGCCGGTGAATGATATTCAATACTTCGGCGCATTCGCTGCCGGTCAGATGCGCGTCGAGAAAAGGTTCAAGCCGGTCCAGCGGAAGATGCAGGGTATGCAGAATCAGGTAGGCGGCTTCATCATAGGCATCGCTGCTGCCGTGCCCGAAGAAAAGTTTTGCCTGGTTGAAACGACTCACCGCAAAACGTAGATGATCGCGCACCGTGTGCAAGCTGTTTGAAGCTTGAGAATAAAATTGACTCATATACTTAATCTGGCTGCCTCTAAAAATTCAGCGTTCGCCAAAATGCAAGGCGTGAAAGAAAGTTTGCCGCGCTGCATATTTAATATAGGTAAGCAAGAAATTATTTTCATAACACAGCAGTTGGGATGAAACCTGGCTTTCGAGGGGTGCCCAGCAGGTTTTCCAGGGTGCGCTGGTAAGTGAGCTTGAGCGGCTCGATGTCGGCGACGCCAACGCATTCATTGAGTTTGTGTATGGTGGCGTTCAACGGTCCGAACTCGATCACCTGCGGACAGATGTCGGCGATGAAACGCCCGTCGGAGGTGCCGCCGCTGGTGGACAACTCCGGCGTGATGCCGTACGACTGTTCAATGGCATTACTGATCGCCGCGACCAGACTGCCCTTGGCAGTGATATAGGGTTTGCCGGACAACTCCCATGCCAGATCGTAGGTCACCCCGTGCTTGTCCAGTATTGCATGGACCTTGTCTTTCAGGCCCTGCTCGGTGCTGGCGGTGGAGAACCGAAAGTTGAACAGTATCTCGACTGTGCCCGGGACCACATTGGTCGCACCGGTGCCTGAATTCATGTTGGAGATCTGCCACGAGGTGGGTGGAAAATATTCGTTGCCATTGTCCCAGGTGGTCGCGGCGAGTTCGGCGATCGCCGGGGCGACCATATGAATCGGATTCTTGACCAGGTGCGGATAGGCGATGTGGCCCTGAATTCCTTTTACGATCAGCGTGCCGTTCAGTGAGCCGCGCCGTCCGTTCTTGATCATGTCGCCGACCTGCTTGTTCGAGGTTGGTTCGCCAACGATGCAGAAATCCAGCTTTTCACCGCGTGTCTGCAATGCCTCAACCACACGCACAGTGCCATCCACCGCCACGCCTTCCTCATCGGATGTGATCAGCAGGGCAATGGAACCATCGTGCTTCGGATGTTGCGCAACAAACGCCTCTATGGCCGTGATGAACGCCGCAATGGAAGTCTTCATGTCGGCCGCACCGCGTCCGTATAGCAAGCCATCACGGATGGTCGGTTCGAACGGCGGGCTGAACCAGCTTTCCACCGGGCCGGTTGGCACCACGTCGGTGTGTCCGGCAAAAACCACGACGGGACTGCTTGCGCCGCGCCGCGCCCAGAAATTATCCACGCTGCCGAAGCGCATGCGCTCTATCTTGAAACCGAGTTTCTCCAGGCGTTCGATCAGGATATCCTGGCAACCGGCGTCATCGGGAGTGAGTGAACGGCGCGCGATCAGGGCTTTGGCAAGTTGCAGGGTTTCGGACATAACGTTTTCAGACATGAGAGTGTTCAGGGTTTGAGATTAAAAATTTTGGAATAAGCCGCTTCATCGAATCCGACATGCAGCAGTTTGCCATTCTGTTCCAGCAAAGGGCGTTTGATGACGCTGGTTTTTTCGAGCATCAATGCGAGCGTGGAATCTTCGTCCTGTATGCTTTGTTTACGTTCTTCCGACAGGCCCCGCCAGGTCAGGCCACTGCGGTTGAGCAGTTTGGTCCAATCGGTTTGTTGCAGCCAGTTTTGTGCAATGGCAATATCCAGACCGTGTTTTTTGAAATCGTGGAACTCCACCGGAATGTCGTGTTGCGCAAGCCAGTCCCGGGCCTTTTTAACGGTGTTGCAGTTGGGAATACCGTATAACTTGCTTGTGCCGGCACGCTTCATTTTTGATCGTTCAAATCGAGCTTGATGCCGCCAAAGTCGGCACTGGGTGCCGTTTTTTTGACCGGTGGGGCTGAACCGAATACCGGTACCTTTTGGGTGTCGGTGCGTTCGGAGAAATCAACCAGCGAGGACAAATTGCTTGCCGAGTCTGCGTTGCGCAGCGCTTCTTCTTTGGTGATAAGCTGTTTTTTGAACAGCTTGTAAAGGGCTTGTTCGAAAGTTTGTGAACCGGCCGAAACGCTCTTTTCGATGGATTCGCGTATTTTGTCGAGTTCGTCGTTTTTGATCTGGTCGGCGATCAGCGAGGTATTGAGCAGAATTTCCACGGCGGGAATCTGTTTTCCTTGCACACCGCGCACCAGGCGTTGCGAGATTACCGCGCGCAAGCACATCGATAAATCGGCCAGAACGCCCCTGCGGGATTCGTAAGGGAAGAAGTTCACGATGCGGTTCAGCGCGTGATAGCTGTTGTTGGCGTGCAGCGTGGTCAGGCACAAATGCCCTGTCTGGGCAAAGATCAGTGCCTGCTTGAGTGTTTCGCGATCACGGACCTCGCCTATCATCAGCAGGTCGGGCGCTTCGCGCATCCCGCTGTATAACGCACTCTCATAAGTGAGTGTATCGGTGCCTATTTCGCGCTGGTTGACGATGGATTTGTTATGACTGAAAATATATTCGATGGGTTCCTCGATGGTCAGAATATGGCCGCTAGTCGTATTGTTACGATGCTCGATCATGGAGGCCAGCGTGGTGGACTTTCCAGAACCGGTCGCGCCGACCACCAGCACCAATCCGCGCTTTTCCATGACCAGTTCTTTCAGTACCCCGGGCAGGTTAAGTTCCTCAGAGCTTCCAATCTTCGCCTTGATGTGGCGAATCACGATGGCGATATCGCCGCGCTGACGAAAAACGTTGACGCGGAAAGCGCCGATGTCTTTGGCCCTGAAGGAGAAGTTCATCTCCATATAGGCTTCGAAATCGGTGATCTGCTGCGGGGACATCATCTCGTAGGCGATGCGTTTGACGACGTCGGCATCCAGCGCCTGAGCATTTACCGGCATTGCGATTCCATCGATTTTGATGTTGACCGGCGCACCGACCGAGAAGAACAGGTCGGAAGCCTGTTTGTTGGCGGCAAGTTGCAGTAATGGTGTAACAATCATTGTGCGCTCCTCAAAATCCAAAGTTTCGTCGCCATACTTCGTTGTATTCTAAAAATCTTGGTTGCCTTTAAGCCATATGCGACGCGGTGATTTTTATCACACGCCTTGATTGGCTTGTAACCAGCCACTAGACTACCGTTCTTTGGTGGCCTAGTGGAGCGGCTGGTTGTTTGATCAGAAATTTGAATTTTCAGAAACACACAATCCAATTTTCCAATTAAATTCCGCGCAACAATTCGTTAATGCCCACCTTGGACAAAGTTTTGGCATCCACCTTTTTCACGATCACTGCGCAATACAA
This sequence comes from Gallionella sp., assembly GCA_039923775.1. Lineage (GTDB taxonomy): Bacteria > Pseudomonadota > Gammaproteobacteria > Burkholderiales > Gallionellaceae > Gallionella. The sequence goes on from JBDTCC010000091.1 coordinate 12,128, forward strand.
ACTATAGCTGCCATCCTTGGAAGGCAGACTGCCGCTTACGACCACAGAACCGGCCGGTATTCTGCCATAACTCACTTCGCCAGTTTCGCGGTCATAGATCTTGGTGCTTTGGCCGATGAATACGCCCATAGAGATCACCACGTTATCTTCCAGAATTACGCCTTCCACGATCTCAGAACGCGCGCCGATGAAGCAGTTGTCCCCAATGATGGTCGGGTTGGCCTGTACCGGTTCGAGCACGCCGCCGATACCGACACCGCCACTCAGGTGCACATTCTTGCCAATCTGCGCGCAGGAGCCGACTGTTGCCCAGGTATCCACCATGGTGCCTTCGTCGACATACGCGCCGATGTTCACGTAGGATGGCATCAGCACCACATTCTTTGCAATGTAGGCTCCTTTGCGCGCCGCGGCGGGAGGGACCACGCGGAAGCCGCCTTCGCGGAAATCGCGGCTGTTGTAATCGGCGAATTTGGATGGAACCTTGTCGTAGTAATTGGTGAATCCACCCTTGATGAAGGCATTGTCTTCCAGCCTGAACGACAGCAGCACGGCTTTTTTCAGCCATTGGTGAGTGACCCATTGGCCGTCTATCTTTTCTGCAACGCGCAGCTTGCCTTGATCCAGCTGGGTAATGACACTATCGACGGCTTCTTTTAGCTGCGCATCGGCATTGCGCGGAGTGATTTCAGCGCGGCGTTCAAAACTGTTTTCGATTATTTGTTGCAATTGGTCCATGATGGTTCCTGTTAAATAAAATTGATGGGCATTAGCCGCTAGTCCGAGAAAACTCTGCGCAGCGGCCAAAGGCGATTAGCGATTGGAAGCAGACAACTTGCGACAAAACTCAGCGGTGCGCTGTGCGGCTTCTACGGTCTCCTCGGTGCTGGCGACCAGAGCCAGACGCACAAAATTTTCGCCGGGGTTGATGCCATCGGCGCTGCGCGCAAGATAACTTCCCGGCAATACGGCCACATTATAGTCGCGATACAAGCTCTGCGCGAAGCAGGTATCGGCAATCGGTGTATGTATCCACAGATAAAACCCTGCATCGGGTCGTGTGACCGGCAACACCGGATTCAGGATTTCCATTACCCGGGTAAATTTATCCGCATACATACGGCGGTTTTCTGCCACGTGATCCTCGTCATTCCATGCGGCGATGCTGGCGGCCTGTACTGCCGGGTTCATTGCCGAACCGTGGTAGGTGCGATAGAGCGAAAAGCTTTCGATGACCGAGGCATCACCTGCAACAAAGCCCGAGCGCATACCCGGCACGTTGGAGCGTTTGGACAGGCTGGAGAATACCACCAGGTTCTTGTAATCGCTGCGGCCCAGACGCTGGGCTGCCTGTAGCGCGCCCAGCGGTTTCTCGGAAAAGTAAATCTCGGAATAACATTCATCCGAGGCGATCACAAAGCCGTACCGGTCGGACATCTCGAACAATATTTCCCATTCTGCCAGCGTCATCACCCGCCCGGTGGGATTCCCCGGTGAACAGACGAAAACAAGCTGGGTGCGTTGCCAGGTATCTTCCGGTAGTTGCGAAAAATTCAACGCAAAGTTGTTCTCCGGGATATTGTTGAGGAACGCGGGTGTGGCCCCGGACAGGAATGCCGCACCTTCATAAATCTGGTAGAACGGGTTGGGGCAGACCACGACCGGGCTATCATTACTGCGATCGACAACGGTTTGTGCAAATGAAAAGAGTGCTTCGCGGCTGCCGTTCACCGGCAGGACCTGGGTGTCGGCATTGGGTGCCGGAATGCCATAGCGTGCAGCCAGCCAGTTGGCTATCGTTTTGCGCAACGCATTGCTTCCGGCGGTTGTGGGATAATTCGCCAGCCCGTCAAGGTTGTCCGTCAGGACTTCGCGTATGAATTGCGGAGTGGGGTGTTTTGGTTCACCGATGGACAGACTGATGGCGCGATAGTTCTGGTTGGGTTGAACTTCGCGAAACAGCGCGGCGAGCTTCTGAAACGGGTAGGGCTGCAGTCGCTGTAGATCTGGGTTCATTTGGCTAAATCCTGGGGCATTTGCTATCCCATTTGTTTGTTTTTTAAAGGGCGTGCGAAAATCAGCGCGCATTATACTGGTGCAATGGAATATTAGGGGCGGCCCAGTGTCATCAAAACAAAATGTAATGCCGGTTGCCGGCGCTTTGAGCGGCGCGCTGGTATGGGGATTGATCTGGTATCCGTACCGGGTGTTGCAGGATGCCGGCGTGTCAGGGACGCTGGCCACTCTGATCACTTATCTGCTGGCGATGCTGTTTAGCATGCACACGCTGCCCGGAGTCTGGCGAGAATTTCGCCCGCAGGGAGTGAGTGGGCAATCCCGACAGCATACTCAGCGCAAGGCCGACTGGTGGTGGGTATTGCTGGTATTAAGCGCCGGCTGGACAAATTTTGGCTATGTGCTGGCGGTGTTGTACGGCGAGGTGATGCGCATACTGTTGTTGTTCTATCTTGCGCCGCTATGGACGGTACTGCTCTCCTATTGGCTGTTGGGTGAACGCCTGAACCGTTACGGCTATATCGTCATTTCCCTTTCTTTTGGGGGAGCAATCATCATGCTGTGGAAGCCGCAGCTTGGTTTTCCGTTGCCGAATAATCTTGCCGAATGGATCGGTTTGTCCGCGGGTATGAGTTTTGCCCTGGCCAATGTGGTGTCGCGCCGTGCCGTCAATTTGAGCTTACAGGCGAAGTCATACAGTGTTTGGTTCGGTACAGCGTTGCTGGCAATACCTCTGTTGTGTTGGCAAGGCGGGTTAACGGATCAATTTCTGGCAATCAATATTCATGCGTGGTTTTTACTGGTGTTGCTTGGTGTCGTAATTTACAGTTCAACTTTCGCGCTGCAATATGCCATTGCCAATTTGTCTGCCAATCGCGCCATCATCCTGTTCTTGTTCGAGTTGGTGGTCGCTGCGTTCTCGTCATATTTTCTTGCCAATGAAGCGATGCAACTACGTGACTGGATCGGCGCGTTTCTGATCGTCTCCGCCAGCCTGCTATCCGGGAAATTGCTTATCGCATCAAAATCATAATGGGAATTTCAGCTGTAACTTATTCGGGCATACATCAGACCCTAAATTTTTATCGGACACTGTTTGGGACAAGGCGGCAGACATTCTCATCTGCATCAACCCGGATTATGCCACCGTTACTTCCTTGGACAGATACACATCCTGGATCGCATTCAATAACGCCACACCGTCCTGCATCGGTTTCTGGAACGCCTTGCGTCCGGAGATCATCCCCATGCCGCCTGCGCGCTTGTTGATCACAGCGGTGCGCACCGCCTGCTGCAAGTCGTTCTTGCCCGAAGATCCGCCTGAATTGATCATGCCCACGCGGCCCATGTAGCAGTTCGCCACCTGATAGCGCACCAAGTCAATAGGATGGTCGGTGGTGAGCTCGCTGTATACTTTGGGGCTGGTCTTGCCGAACTTGAGCGCGTTGTAGCCGCCGTTGTTCTCGGCCATTTTCTGCTTCACGATGTCTGCGTTGATCGTCACGGCGAGGTGGTTGGCCTGACCGGTGAGATCGGCAGACACATGAAAATCCTTTTCGGCAGTCTTGAATGCGGGATTTCGCAAGTACGCCCACAGGATGGTGGCCATGCCCAGTTCATGGGCGTGTTCGAATGCCTCGGAGACCTCCTGAATTTGCCGGCGCGAATGCTCGGAACCGTAAAACACCGTTGCGCCGACCGCCACAGCACCCATGTCGAAAGCCTGGTCCACGCTGGCGAACAGTGTCTGGTCGAATTCATTGGGATAAGTGAGCAGCTCGTTATGGTTGATCTTCACGATGAACGGTATCTTGTGCGCGTAGCGGCGTGCCACCGAACCCAGTACGCCCAGCGTGGATGCCACGCCGTTGCAGCCGCCTTCGATGGCGAGCTTGACGATATTGTCCGGGTCGAAATAGATCGGGTTGGGCGCGAATGATGCGCCTGCGGAATGTTCCACACCCTGGTCCACCGGCAGCAACGAGAGGTAACCCGTGTTGGCCAGTCGTCCCTGGCCGTACAGCGCCTGCAGGCTGCGCAGCACGCCGGGCTTGCGGTCTTTGATCGCCACTACGCGGTCCACATAGTCCGCACCCGGCAGGTGCAAGGATTCCTTGCTGATGCCGGTACAGCGATACTGCAACAGGTGTTCCGCTTCATCTCCCAACAACTGCACGATGTTCGTCATGATTCTGCTCCCGATGGTTGAAGTGAATAGCTTATGTTACTCCTGTTGGGGCAGAAGGAAATCCACGCTTCCGCGTGTATAATTTCGTTCAGTTCAAATGTCCGCAACCATATGGAATGACTACTAAAATGAAACCTCTCACCATAGGCACGCCGCTCACTCCCTCCGCGATCCGCGTCATGCTGCTCGGCAGCGGTGAGTTGGGCAAAGAAGTCATCATCGCACTACAGCGCCTCGGGGTGGAAACCATCGCGGTGGATCGTTATGCACACGCGCCCGGACAACAGGTCGCCCATCGTGCCCACGTCATCAACATGGCAGACGGTACTGCATTGCGCGCGTTGATTGAACAGGAGAAGCCGCATCTGGTCGTACCTGAGATCGAGGCCATCGCCACCGACATGCTGGAACAGATCGAGCGTGAAGGATGGGCGCGCGTAATCCCCACCGCGCGTGCCGCACACCTGGCCATGAACCGGGAAGGTATGCGCCGCCTGGCAGCGGAGACACTGAGCCTGCCCACTTCCCCATATCGTTTTGCCGATAGCCTGGCCGAGATGCGAGCCGCGATAGAGCATATCGGCTATCCGTGCATCATCAAATCGGTGATGTCATCGTCCGGCAAGGGGCAATCCACGGTGGAGAGCGCCGCCGAGATGGATGCGGCGTGGAATTATGCACTCAGCGGCAGTCGCGTGAACCAGGGCAGGGTAATCGTCGAGGGTTTGATCGATTTCGATTATGAAATCACGCAGCTCACGGTGCGCGCGATCGGCGCGGATGGCAATGTCGAAACACACTATTGCGACCCGATCGGGCATGTGCAGGTGCATGGCGATTATGTCGAAAGCTGGCAGCCTATGGCGATGTCGGAACTGGCCTTGCGTCGCACGCGCGAAATTTCAAAATCAGTCACGGACGAACTCGGTGGTCTGGGCATCTTCGGTGTGGAATTGTTCGTCAAGGGCAACCAGGTCTGGTTCAGTGAAGTCAGTCCGCGCCCGCACGATACAGGCATGGTGACCATGTGCTCGCAGGTACAGAACGAATTCGAGCTGCACGCCCGCGCGATACTCGGTCTGCCGGTGAATACCGCTCTGCGGAGTCCGGGCGCTTCCGCGGTGATTTACGGAAAGCACGATGCAATAGGCATCGCTTTCGACGGCGTGGCGGAAGCCTTGCGTGTGCCGCAGTCCGATATCAGGTTGTTCGGTAAGCCGGAATCTTTCAAGAAACGCCGCATGGGCGTGGCACTGGCTACCGGCAAGGATACCGACGAGGCGAGGGAGCGTGCCAAACTCGCGGCGAGCCTGGTGGTTCCAACAAAACCATAGTTCCATGTGTGCTCTGCGTAGGAGCGGGTCCTACAAAATCCTGAGCTGATTTATTTGCATTGGAGAAATCATGATCACCGGTATCCTGCACGCCAGTTTCATCACCACTGACCTGGACAGATCGCGCGCGTTTTACGAAGGTGTGCTTGGTTTGCAGGTTAATCCGAACCGCCCGAAGATGAGCTATGACGGAGCATGGTATGACGTGGCACACAACCAGCAAATTCATATATTGTTGTTACCCAACCCGGAAGCCGGCTTGCAGCGTCCGCAGCACGGCGGACGTGACCGGCATGTTGCACTGGCAGTATCCGATCTTGCAGAGTTGATCGAGCGGTTAAACCGGGCCGGTATCGCTTATACACTCAGTTCATCGGGTCGTCGCGCGTTGTTCTGCCGCGACCCGGATGGGAATGCGTTGGAACTGATTTGACTAGAAAATATAAGGTACCATCCGCTTGGTAGGCTGGGCGTAGTCACGGTGCTCCGGATAGACTTCAATAATCAGACGTTCTTCACACAACATCCTGTCAACGGCGCCCACATTGGGCAACAAACCCAGCATGACATTGATTGCTGACCAGTGCGCCAAAATTCGAGGCCAGCCAAACAGGCAGGCGGCCAATTGGCACGTGTTCCAGTGATAACGACTAAATAATGGAAGAGTGGCGTGCAGTATTTCACTGGAACAGAAATTTGTCGCATGTAGTTAGCGAAGCCTTCTCGTTGCCCTGGCTTGTTGTATTTTATCGAGCACCTCTTTCCCCATCAATAAATATCCCGTTGTCGAGAAGTGCGTGTTGTTTGCCGGATAAAGGTCTATGATATTTTTCCTGAGGGCCTGCTGCGTCATGCGCAACAAGTCGGGTGAGTGGAAGCGCCGTTCGGCCACCTCCCAGAATTGTTTGTCCGGATACAGATAGGCTGTGGATTTGTTCGGAACGAATAACCAGATCGGAGTGACGCCTGTTAAACGGTCGTTAATTTTCTGGACGCTATCCAGTGCATCCACGGGGATGTCCTGTTTCCTGTCCTCTGCAAGAAAGAGTGCATCTTGGCAGCGCGCATGGCTAAACAGTTGGCAACCGTTCTTAATCCGTGCCAGCTTGACGTCATTCGGCAATTCCCTGCTCACGAAGCCTGAAGCCCGGATTACTCGATCGTATTTAAAAGTATTCATCAGGGTCTTGATGCTAACGGACAGGCTACCGGAATAATTGCCTTGCGTAGGATCGAACGACACGGGAGGCGGGCTGCGCGGACTATCAGCATAAACGCTTGGATGAAAATCCATGCGCTCACAGGCAGCCGATTTTGCTAACACATCAACAACACTGCGTTCGATCGCTTCGAACACGATGTATTTGCCGTTGAATCCCTTGTCGTGTACCCAGGGCATGAAGTTCTTGCAAATGCCGCGCACACTATCCCAGGTCTCGGTGCGTACTCGCAGTCCGGCTCCGGTCAGGAGGGTTTGCCAGACCCGTCCTTCGGAGAAACTATCACCGATCACCAATACATCGGCTTCTTTCCAGGAAGACTGTTGCATGAGTGCAGGATCAATGGCCGGCTGAGGCCTGGTCCAGCCGAACATCCGTTCCGGCAACATACCCATACGCGTCAAGTCACCCTGAAAGCTGGCAAGCGGCAAGGCATAAAAGCCAATTGCACCGTACAGGGCTACCATTAAAAACACAAGGACGGAAAATAGCTTGCCGTGTTTCATGACTCAGAATTGAAAATACAGGAATGGGCTATAGCTGCCAAACTGCCCGATTGACAGACATAAAAAATATACCACTGCGGCAGCCTGGGCTACGGCAAGAATGTAACCGCCTTCAACAAACTTGAGTTTGGTCGAGTTTGGAAATAACCATACCCAGGCCAAAGAAAAAAGCAGCAATTCTACGAGATCCCGTCCGGAAAGACCGGTAACCAACAACAACTCCCCATGCATGACCGCATCAAACGTGATCGGTCGTGCGTCGATTCCATACATGGCTTTGAGGATGGCGGACGCCTGCACAAGATCACTTGAACGAAATAATACCCAGGCTGATACGACAGCAACGAAGGTAAGCGAACCCCCAGTGAGGGCGCCAAGCCAATTTGGAATCCAGCGCAGATAACGTGTCATGACTATCTCGCGCCACAGATGGTTGACGGTAAGGTACAAGCCATGCAGCGCGCCCCATACAACGAAAGTCCACCCTGCCCCATGCCACAGCCCGCCCAGCACCATGGTTGCCATCAGGTTAATATAACGCAGGAGCTTACCCTTTCGATTTCCGCCAAGTGGAATGTACAGATAATCCCGCAGGAATCGTGACAGGGTCATGTGCCAGCGTCGCCAGAATTCGATAATGCTGGTCGACTTGTAAGGCGAGTCGAAGTTGATGGGCAGACGGATTCCAAACATCAGCGCAATACCCAGCGCCATGTCAGTGTAGCCTGAAAAATCGAAATAAATTTGCAGCGTATAAGCCAACGACCCGGCCCACGCCTCGTATGCGGTAGGCAACATGCCAACCGAGAGCGCATGTTGTACTCCATTGAAAATGCCGTTGGCATAAGGGGCCAAAGCATCGGCCATTTCAATCTTCTTGTACAGGCCAAGGGTGAACAGCATCAATCCGCTGGCAACTTTATTCCAGTCGATGCGATAGGTCGCTTGATGTGCGAACTGCGGCATCATCTCCTTATGATGCAATACCGGACCGGCGATCAAATGCGGAAAGAATGTGACGAACAGCACATAGTGAATAAAGTTGTATTCCTTTACTTCTTCACGATAGGTATCTACCAGATAGGCAATCTGGGTAAATGTAAAAAACGAAATACCCAGTGGCAATACGATTGTTCCCGGATTCCAGTTTGCACCTGCAATATCGTCAATGCTACCGACAAAGAAATTGGCATACTTGTAGTAACCCAGCAAAAGCAGATTCGCCGCAATTGCCACGATTAGCAATTGCTTCTTTCCTGGAACATCGTGCTTTATTCCGGCCTTGGCGATCCACGCTCCGAAAGCGTAGTTGCAAATAACCGAACCGAGAAGCAATCCGACATAGGCCGGATTCCAGTAAGCATAAAAGACCAGCGATGCAAGAGCCAACCAGCTGGAAGCATAGACAGGGCTTATCCTTGCCAGCCAGAAGAATCCGAGCAACACGGCAGGCAGGAATCCGAAGATGAAGATGTAAGAGTTGAACAGCAAAGAAGCGTCCTATTAATCAGGGTCAGAAATTTTCTTAATGCAAGACCGAGGTGAACATTGCAGGATAGTCACAGGCTAAATCAGCAGAGATTATGCTAGATAGACATGCATAGAAATGATAATTCTGCTGGCGGAAAGTAGTCATAGTGACTGTATCTCACGGTGCCGGATTCGGATACATCGTGTGTACCGCCTCGATCTTCTCCAGCACTTCTGCCGATAGTATGACTTTCGCACTGTCCAGATTTTCTTCCAACTGATCCAGATTCGTCGCGCCGATAATTACGCTGCCGATGAACCAGCGGGTACGCGCAAAGGCAAGTGCCATCATCGCCGGGGTCAACCCGGCCTCCTGCGCGATGCGCACATATGCTCTCGATGCAGCAGCTACATTGGGTTTTGCATAACGCTGCCCGAAGTTTGCAAACTGCGTGATGCGGCCTTTTGCATTCGGGTCGGCAAGATATTTTCCGGTCAGATGACCGAAAGCCAGCGGACTGTAGGCCAGCAAGCTGACCTTGGTGTGATGGCAGACTTCTGCCAATCCGGTTTCGAAGCTGCGGTTCATCAGGTTATAGGCGTTCTGCACCGTGATGATTTTCGCCAGCCCCATTTTTTCCGCACGCTGCACGAATTCGCTCACGCCCCACGGGGTTTCGTTGGACAGTCCGATATGGCGGATCTTTCCGGTTTTGACCATATCCGCCATGACCTGCAGTTGTTCGAAGATGGGCGTGCTTTCGTGTTCCTCTGCAACGTCATAACCGGTCGCGCCGAACATCGGCACATACCGGTCCGGCCAATGGATCTGGTAGAGGTCGATGTAGTCCGTCTGCAACCGTTTTAGGCTGTCGTCTATTGCAGCGGTGATGTGCTCCCGGTTGATGTGCGGGCCGTTGCGCATCCACGCAAACCCGCGCGAGGGTCCGGCGATCTTGGTGGCGACGATGAGTTTATCGCGCTGCTGATTTTTCAGCCAGGAGCCGACATAGCTTTCGGTTCGGCCCTGTGTTTCGGCTCTCGGCGGAACCGGATACATTTCGGCGGCATCAATGAAGTTCACGCCGCGCGATATGGCCAGATCGAGTTGCGCGTGTGCATCCGCTTTGGTGTTCTGCTCACCGAATGTCATTGTGCCGAGGCAAAATACCGACACTTTTAGATCACTACCACCTAATTGCCTGAATTCCATATTCGCCCCTTTAAATTTACTCCGTTATTTTAAACCAGATGGAATATTTGGTTCTGGACATTACCGTGGTAGCATTTGCCCGATGAAAATGCCTGTTCTGTTTGTATCACATGGTGCGCCTGCATTGCCGCTGGAGCCGGGTGTCACCGGCGCGCTGTGGCGGAAATTGGGCGAAGAGATGCCCAAACCGTCCGCCATCCTGGTGATCTCGGCGCATTGGGAATCGCCCATTCCGACTGTCAGCCGTGTCTTGCATCCGGAAACCATACACGACTTCAGCGGATTTCCTGCCGAGCTATACAAGTTGCAATATCCCGCACCCGGCGCTCCAGAGCTGGCACAGTCCGTTATGCTCTTGTTGCATCAATCCGGAATACCCGCACAGATGGATCACACGCGTGGGCTGGATCACGGGGCCTGGGTGCCGCTGAGTCTGATGTATCCCCGGGCCAACATACCGGTCGCGCAACTTTCACTGCAACCCGCCAAAGATCCGGCATGGCACATCGCGTTGGGCAAGGCATTGCGTCCATTGCGCGAGCAGGGCGTGTTGATCATCGGTAGCGGCTCGATCACGCATAATCTGCGCGCTGTGTTCGGACATCATCCCGGTGCTCCCGCGCCCGATTGGGTGACGGAATTTATCGACTGGATGGGGGGTAAAATTGAAGCGGGGGATATGGACGCGCTCAGCGACTATCGTGTCCGTGCGCCCCATGCCGCGCAGAATCATCCCACCGATGAACACCTGCTGCCGCTGTTTGTGGCACTAGGCGCGATGGAAAATTCAGACAGCGCCAGACATCTGAATCATGTGATGACATACGGCCTGCTGGCGATGGATGCGTGGTTGTTTGAACCGGTGTAGGAGCCCGATTTAACCAGCCCCTTATCCATCGTTTTTTGATGGATTAGTGGAATGGCTATGCAAGGCCATCGGGCGATTGATCTCCTCAACATTCGCGCAGCAAGCTGCGCACCTACAGGGAATTTGCTATTTCTTTCAGGGCATCTGCCGACAGGCTGACCAGTGAGACGCGCTGCCCCTTGTCGAGATTAGGGTAGTGTTTCGATGTTGCGCGGAAATAGCTGGGATCGTAGTGCAGCGTGAGCAATTCTGCGACCATGGGTTCGAAGTTGCCCTCACGAATCAGCGAACTCCAATGTTCCAGTTGTTTGGCCCCGTGAAACCGATACAGGGGTTTCAGGTGTTCGATGAAGATTTCCGGATTTTCGACATAGTGGCGGTAGTCGCAGAGCAGTCCGGCAACACGCGTGGCCAGCGGCGTTTCCACCAGCAGGCATGCGCTGGCGTGCATGGTGGTGATCAGCGCCGGGGGCAGGGTGATCAGGCCGATCTTGTTGCTCTCCGCTTCAACGTAAACAGGTTGATCCGGATCGAATTTCTGCAGGGTTTGCAGCAGTGCGCTATCGAACCACTTTTGTGCAGGCTGCGCCTGTTCGGGCAACCGGCCCAACACAGAGCCGCGGTGCCGTGCCAGCATTTCCAGATCGAGCACCTGGTGTTCGGTATCAGCCAGGGCAGTGAGCAAATGGCTCTTGCCCGAGCCGGTCGGGCCGCAGACCACTTTGAATGTAAGGCTCTGCGGTATCGCTTCGAGTTTATCCAGCACATCGCGGCGGTAGGTTTTGTAGCCGCCCTCCAATTTGTGCGCCGCCCAGCCCACTTGGGCCAGGATGATACTCATCGCCCCGCTGCGTTGCCCGCCGCGCCAGCAGTAGACTAGCGGACGCCATGATTTTGGGTGAGCATGGAAAAGTGTTTGCAGGTGATGCGCGATATTTTTTGCGATCAGCGCCGCACCGACCTTGCGCGCCTCGAACGGCGATACCTGTTTGTACAGTGTTCCGACGGTGATGCGCTCTTCATCGGAAAGTACCGGGCAATTGATTGACCCGGGAATGTGGTCCTCGGCAAATTCTGCCGGCGTGCGCACGTCGATAATTTCGTCAAAATCGCCCAGCTGTGATAGGTTTGCAGTTCTGAATAGCATTTACGCCTGAAAAGTATTTTGTCTAAAAATTTATGAAAGAGGAATGATTCGTGTCTGAAGTCCAGGTAATGCCAGAAATCAAGTTAACCCAATTGTCGCACGGTGGCGGCTGCGGCTGCAAAATTGCACCGGCTTTATTGCAGGAAATTCTTGTTAAATCGAAAGATAAACTACCGTTCGCCAACCTGATGGTCGGCACGGAGACCAGTGATGACGCGGCGGTTTATCGCCTCAACGACCAGCAGGCGGTCATCGCCACCACCGATTTTTTCATGCCCATCGTCGACGACCCGTTCGATTTTGGCCGCATCGCCGCGACCAATGCGCTGTCTGACGTGTATGCGATGGGGGGTACGCCGATCATGGCGCTGGCTATAGTCGGTATGCCGGTCAGCAAGCTGTCGGTCGAGACGATACGATCCATCCTGCAGGGTGGAGAGGCAGTATGCGCAGCGGCCGGGATTCCGCTGGCGGGCGGACATTCGATCGATTCGGTCGAGCCGATCTACGGGCTGGTTGCGATCGGCATCGTTCATCCCGATCGATTGAAAAAGAACAGCGGCGCGCAGGCGGGCGATGTGCTGATTCTCGGCAAAGGGCTGGGCGTTGGTGTATTGGCAGCGGCACTCAAGAAAGATGCATTGTCCGTCGAGGGCTACGCCCAGATGATCGCGACCACCACACAGCTCAATGCCGTGGGCGGCGAATTGTCAGCAATGCAAGCCGTCCATGCACTGACCGATGTGACCGGCTTCGGCCTGCTCGGCCATCTGATGGAAATATGCAGGGGCTCGGGGCTGGCTGCCGAATTACAGTTCGGACAAGTGCCGATCCTGTCCGAGGCCTTGCCGCTGGCGCAGCAGGGTATCGGTCCCGGCGCGATAGATCGGAATCTGGCCAGCTACGGGCATGAAGTGGATTTTTCGCCTGGCCTCGAATACTGGCAGCGCCGTATTTTGGCCGATGCGCAGACCAGCGGTGGGTTATTGGTCGCGGTTTCCCCCGAGGGTGCGGATGAGGTGTTGTCGGCTTTCAAAAATGCTGGATTCGCGCAGGCCTCGGTAGTTGGCACCATGAAAAAGGGTGCTGCGCGCGTGGCAGTAAGCTAAGAGACAGGAAATATGCAGGGCGTCCTGTGCGCACAAGCAGACGTCGAACTCGTGATTAACCTGCCTGGATGCTGATGCCTTTTAGCTTTACGTTGTAGTTTAAATTGAACATAGCAAGATTCGGGTCGCCGATGAATCTTTATACCTTCATATTGATGCCTGTACTGTAAATAATTATTGTCAGTACGCAAATTCAATTATGAGAGATATTATGCATAAGACCATCGAACCATCGATCCTGTATTTCGGAACGCCCGTTGCGTTAGTGAGCACCCTAAATGAAGATGGTACATACAATCTTGCACCCATGTCATCGGCATTCTGGCTTGGATGGCGTTGCGTGCTCGGTTTCGCTGCGTTATCCAAAACACCGCAGAACATGATACGCACGGGTGAGTGTGTTCTCAACCTGCCATCGGCAAAGGAGGTTGCAGCAGTCAATCGTCTTGCACTGACGACAGGTTCGGATCCTGTTCCCGAATTTAAACTGCATAAAGGATACAGGCACGAAACCGATAAATTCGGCATTGCGGGGATGACGCCGGTAGCCTCGGAATCCGTTTTACCACCGCGCGTGCTGGAATGCCCCATACAACTCGAAGCAGTCGTTGCAGCCACACACCACCTTGCAGAGGATGATGCTGTTCAACGCGGATATATGATTTGTATCGAGGTGCGTATTCAACGCGTGCATGTGGAAGAATCGATATTAATCGAGGGGAAGTCCAACCGGATCGATCCGGACAAGTGGCGGCCGCTGATCATGAGTTTCCAGAATTTTTACGGCCTCGGCCCGCAGCTACAGGCATCGACGCTCGCGGAAATACCGGAGTCCATGTACCGAACCCCGGACATCGAACGGGCACGTAATATCAATAGTTAAACGACATGTCCGATTACGACCGCATCGCCCAGGCGATTTCTTTCATTACTGATCGGGTGAACAGTCAGCCGACCCTGGATGAAATCGCGGCGCACATCCATCTGAGCCCCTTTCACTTCCAGCGCCTGTTCTGTCGCTGGGCAGGCGTCACGCCGAAAAGATTCTTGCAAACGCTGACGCTGGAACGCGCGAAACAATTATTGAGCCAGTCCAGGCCATTGCTTGAGGTTTCCGATTCTCTGGGTTTGAGCAGCGGTTCGCGTTTGTATGACCACTTCGTTCATCTTGAAGCTGTTACGCCCGGGGAATTCAAAACGGGTGGCGTCGGTTTGCCGATCGAATATGGCAAACATGACACTCCCTTTGGCAAGGTGTTTATCGCCACCACGCCCAGGGGTATATGCAGTCTGGCCTTTCTTGAGCACGAGGAAATCGATGAACACCTGGCCGGTTTAAATAAAAAATGGCCTCGTGCTGAAGTGCATGAAAACCGCGATAGCACACTTGTTTTGGTTAATACCATGTTCGGGAAAACAATGAAATTGGATCGCCCCCTGTCTTTGCATGTGTCCGGCACCAACTTTCAGACCAGCGTATGGAAAGCATTATTGGCGATACCCCCGGGATCAGTGGCGAGCTACTCCCAAGTGGCAACGGCAATAGGCCACCCGCGCTCAGCGAGGGCTGTGGGTCTTGCCGCAGGTGCAAATCCAGTCGCTTTCCTTATTCCTTGCCACCGGGTTATTCAGCAAAGCGGTAAACTCGGCGGGTATCGCTGGGGTGAAACCCGGAAACATGCACTTCACCTGTGGGAAGCGGCACGGCATGAATAGTATTCACCATAACATGGCGTTCGAGCGAAGCGCGCAAAAGGATGGTCTGGCCCATCATTAGTTTTGTGAATTCCATCCGTGACTGCTAACGAAAGCCTACTTTTCGATATTTAACAATCTCATCGCACTACCGCCAATTCATTCCACTCCGTGGTGTAGCGTTGCGATGCATTGCCGCGCCGCATCGACCAATTTTTCCTGGTTCCTTCACCGAGCAACTGCATCGTCCCGCTGCCCATACGACGGTTGATTCGGTCCAGTGTTTCCATCAGTACTGTGGATTTCTGCTGTGCCGCAACATCGTCAAACAGCGTGCGCGGCCTAGCCGTTGCGGCGATGATCTCGGTGAGCATTACGCCGGCCTTTTGATAGGCATAACCGCCGCGGTAGATTTGCCGCAAAGCGTCCAGGGCGGCGTGGCACAGCAGGCGCGTGTCATTGGTGGATTCGCTCAGGGGCAGCAGCAGGGCGGGTTGATATTGATGTTCCTGGTCCTTGTGCGGATTGGTGCGTATGTAAACCTGGATGCCACCCGCGACGGAATGCTGGGCGCGCAGTTTCTCGGCGGCGCGTGAGGTATAGGTCACGACCGCCTGTTCGAGGTCTGACAGCGAGGAAACCGGCAAGCCGAATGAGCGCGAACAGATGATCTGCTGGCGGAGCGGCGTGATCTCGTCCAATCCTATGCAGGCTTCGCCGTTCAGTTCCGCGACGATGCGCTCCATGACCACGCCGAACTCGGCGCGAACGCGTTTGGCCGGGCTGTATTTCAACTCCAGCACGGTGGTGATATCCATTCGTTGCAAGCGTTCCGCGCTGCGTCTGCCCACCCCCCACACCTCGCCGACCTCGATCTTCGCAAGCAGATTGTCCAGCGCGCGTGCCGACATCGCATTGAAGTCACACACGCTGTGATACTGCTTCTGCTTCTTGGCGACATGATTGGCAAGTTTGGCCAGAGTCTTGCTCGGCGCGATGCCGACACATACAGGTATACCGACGCATTGTTTGATGGTCCCGCGTACCGTTTGCGCATATTCGGTCAGGCTGCACGGGCCGGATGAATCAGGCATCCCGGTCAGATCAAGAAAGCATTCGTCTACCGAATAGATTTCCTGGTTCGGGCTGTACTGCGATAACAGCCGCATCACCCGGTTGGAAATATCAGCATACAGCGTGTAGTTTGAGGACAGTGCGATGATGCCGTGGCGTTTGGCGAGGACTTTCATCTGGAACCACGGCACCGCCATCTTGATGCCGAGGTCTTTGACTTCCTGTGAGCGTGAGACCACGCAACCATCGTTATTGCTCAGCACCACGACCGGTCTGCCTTCAAGACTGGGCCGGAACAGGCGTTCACAGGAGACGTAGAAGTTGTTGCAGTCTACCAGCGCGATAGCGCGTTGCATGGCTTGCCCCCATCCTGTTTTTTGGAGGTGGCTTCCTTGTCGTATTTCGCCGGCCACATTAGAGGATCCCTAGAGTTTGTGGACATTCCAGCGCACCACGCCCCACACCGAAAAATCCTGTTCCGGATTGATGAGCGTGTCGGAATAGTCCGGGTGTGCCGCGCGCAATACCTGCCCGTCCGGCGTATGCAGCAATTGCTTTACGGTGAACTCGCCGTCCAGCACCGCGATCACCACGCAGCCGTGCACGGCAGGCAGGGCGCGATCCACCACCAGAAGATCGCCATCGAAGATGCCGAGGCCGCGCATCGATTCACCCGCTACGCGCATGAAGAAGGTGGATTCGCGATGCTGGATCAAATGTTCGTCCAGACTGATGCGCTGCTCCACATAATCATCGGCAGGCGAGGGGAATCCGGCCGGTACGGCACTGCGCAGCAACGCGCGCTGCCGGCGGAACAATTCCTTGTTGGGATGGGTTAGCGATAACAGATCACGCGGGGTGCGTTGTCCTTGCCGGCTGGCACAGCCGGGATGAATAGCAGCTTGCATGGCCTACTTCCGGTACTTGCGTATCAGGCCGGTCAACACGCCAAAAATCTCCAGCGTGCCTTGCGGATGGATGACGGGATAAGCCTGATTGGCGGGACGTAAAATGTACTTGCCGCGCTCCTTGTCCAGGGTTTTCAGGGTGAATTCGTTATCCACGATGGCCACCACGATATCACCCACATTGGCAATGTTGCGTTTTTCCACCACGGCGACATCGCCGTCATGGATGCCCGCCTCGACCATCGAATCTCCCCTGACCGGGATCAGTGTGGTGCTGGAGGGTGTGTCGATCAGCATTTCGTCGATGATGAAATACTCGCCCTGGGTTTCCGTTACGGAAACCGGCATGCCTGCCTGAACCGAGGATTCGGCCAGCGGGCGCGCGAAGAACTGGCGAGAGGGTATCCACGCGCCATCCGGGGTGCGCTCGATGAAACCGGCCTCGCTCAGGCGCGTCAGTACCGCCTTGACCCAGGATTTGGAAGCGATGCCGAACACCTCGCACAGCTTGGAGTAGGAAGGAATGCTTTTCCAGTCGGCGTAATAGTCCTGGAGCTTGGCAAGATACTCGTCATCTTTGGGATTGAAGCCGGGTGTATTTGAATCAGTCATGGCAGTAGTTGATACAGAACGAACGTGCTGCCACTGTAAAGAACGATCGTTCTCTTGTCAAGAACAAAAGGCTACTTGATAAAACACCCCGCCTTTTGGTCTGGCATGCCGTCGCTCGCGATGTGTTTCGGCACGCTGTGGATCAGTATTCCGAATACTTCTTCGCGCTTCCGCGCACCTGTTCCGCCGGATACTTAACTGCATTTTTCTCCATTTTGTGCAACGCAGCTTTCAGCAAATCCACGTCCAGTTTGTCCGAAAGACGGACCAGATACAGAAAGATGTCGGCCAACTCTTCGGCCACGGCCGCTTTCTTTGCGGCATCGAGATTCCCGGACTGTTCTTCGGTCAGCCACTGGAAATGCTCCATTAGCTCGGCGACTTCGACCATCAGCGCCATGCTCAGATTCTTCGGCGAATGAAACTGGTCCCAGTCGCGCGCTTCGGCAAACGCGCGCAGTTTGTCGCGCAACATCAGCAGGTCGGATTGATTCGGCATGGCGTAGCTCCAGAGTGAGGATATGGTCAGCTATTGTAATACGCGACGGGGCGGGGCATCATGGATCGCGGTATCTGATAATCCGGGAAGCGAGAGCTTAGTATTATGGATGAATACATTTTCTTTGATGTTGGTCTGCGCGACAGGTTTGTGAAACATGCCGGGGAACTTGGCGTGGCGTGCGAGTTGCGGGATGACACGATGGGCCTGATCGTCGCGGTGTCGGAAGACCTGGCCGATGATCTGGTGGACGATCTGGAAGCGTGTTACGACGGGCTGCAGGATGAACAATCCGAGCTGATATCCCGGATGGAAGGCGGACTGGGAAAGTTGGCCGGAATCAAGCTGGTCCTGCCGGACGGACAAATCTGCATGGTCCCGCTACAAACAGACATGGCCAATCGCCTGCTTGCCTGCTTCAGCCTTGAAGAGATACAGGTGCTGTTCGACAGCGTTGCACGCAGCGCGCTGGACCCCAAGGATAGTCATCTATGCGAAATTCTCAGGGCTGATACAAACGCCAAAAGGTAAG
>JBDTCC010000092.1:0-16007 GCA_039923775.1 Gallionella sp.
ATTGCCTGACGAGCTGTACTGCTTCCTGCTTGTATTCCTGACTGTACTTCCTGCGCTTTTGCATCGTTCACCTCCAAGAGTATTATTACTCTTATTCAGGTGTCCGTTAAATCGGGGTAAAACCAGATGCTGGCGAAACCTTTATGGGGTGGTATTTAATCCGTAGCGGACATTCGACACGCAGCACAATTTTCCCTCCAATCCAAGTTCCTATTCCGTCTGAAATAATTCCTATCGAATTGATGTCGAGTATTTATATGTTGTGGTCAGACATTCATTCTCATGAAGATCCCATTGATCATCTTTTGATGTGGGGCAAGGAGTGGATCGATTATCAGAAAGACCTGAAATTGCTGATTCCGAAGGCGCCAACAGTCTGCGTTGATCGAGAATTTTTCCGATTCTGTTTATCGTTTATAGAAAAACGTCATGATTGGTTGGATGAAGACTATGAAATTACTATTTCACATTTGCCTGGTCAGCTACAAATCATCGCCAAGGATATTGTTCTACACTGCCCAGCAGTTGGGTATTTGGTAGATAAATCAATTGTGTCTGCGAGACAACTTTTTCGGGGAATTCCAAAACGGTTTAGTAGAAACTCAATTTGCCTGCAGGAGGAGGGTGGCAAGCTAATAATTGGGGGTTATCAAATTGATTTACGTAGGGAGGAAGATAATATTGTCTCTGACTACCCATGAAGAGATTGTATAACCGACCCAGAAAACGACTTGGATACCAAACACCCAATCAGGTATTCTTCAAGTCAGACGTTGCACTTCAAATTTGAACCCGCGCTACGTATTAAATAGGTAAACCTTTGATACCAAACTTTAAGGATGCTAAAAAATACTAACATTTCCCGACTTTTTCTATTCTTATAAATTGGGCTATGTAAAAGCCCTGAAAGTGGCGTATTCATTAAGAAAAAAGCGAGATCAGCAGCAAACATATTGTTGAGAAATGTTGAGCTTTGTTAAGGTTAAACAACCCATCAGGAGAAACATATGAAACGCGTATTATTGAGTTTGTACTTGGTATTGTTTATTTCCGGTTGTGCGGCTCAGCTGATCAGCTCAAACGAGCGTTAAGTCTTCGTGTATGCTGGCGCATCTGAGCAAATACCCTCAGTTTTTTATAATCCAGAAACGGCAGCTAAAGCATTATGGGGGCATCGATGGGGGCATCTCCTCATCAATGAATCAAAGAATCCCCGCCAAACAGTCCATATAAAGAAATTTTCGATTCCGGCTCCGGCACCAATTCAAGAAATATTTCGCGGATGGTGGATATGCTGGGGCCGGGCATGCCAAGCAGTCACTTTACCCATATCTGATGAACAAAGATGATTGATCAAACTAACGATGCGAGTATCAGAGTTATGATGAAACTCGTTCACGTTTGGATCTGATGACAATTTTGATCTTGCCCTGCCTGCGATTGGTGTCGATTAACCATGTAAAGCTATTATTGGTGGTAATGCTCTGCGCGTTTTTGACTCCTGAACTGGCTATGGCCCAAGGCAGCAGTATCCCCGCAGTCACTTTGATTGCGCCCGAAACGGTGCGCGAGGTTCTTTCCAAGTATTTCGTTCTTCCCGATACCCTGCTAAAGAATGAAAACGAACGCGCCATCTTCATGCGTCGCGCGCAGCGGGAAATCCCGGAATTGCTGGTCACCGAGGGATATTTCTCCAGCAAGGTGGCCCTGCGCACTGTCACACCGGCCGGCGTGCTGGAGTTGGAAGTGATGCCGGGCCAGCGTACTGTGGTCACCGACGTGAATATCGAATTCAGCGGTGATCTGTCGCTTCCGCAAAAACAACGAGCAGAGCGCGTTCAACAACTGCGTGCTGCCTGGTCATTGCAGCCGGGCATGCCATTTCGGGTCACTGCATGGGATGAAGCGAAAGCCGAGCTGCTGGCACAGGTAGCGAGTCAGGATTATGCCGCCGCCCGTCTGGTCGAAAGTTCTGCTCGGGTGGATCCGGCCAAAGCCGGCGCAAGTTTGCATGTTGTGGTGGATTCCGGGCCTCGTTTCCTGTTCGGTGATTTGCAGATAACGGGGCTTGAGCGCTATGAAAAATCGCTGGTCGACAGGCGTGCAAGTTTCAGTCCCGGACAACGGTATGAGCGAAAGCTGTTGCTGGCGTTTCAGAACCAACTGCAGAGCATGCCCCAATTCAGTTCAGTGAACGTCAGTTTTGACACCCGTATTGCCGGAGCCGATGCCGGGCCGCTGACCGTCCCTGTCGGTGTCAAGATCGTCGAAGCTCAATCGCGCAAGATTTCACTGGGTATCGGCTATAGCACCAACAATGGTGTGCGCAACCAAATCAATTACCAGAGCTACAACTTTCTGAATCAGGCCTGGACACTGAGCGGTGCCATGATTTTTGAACAGAACAGTCAGACAGTGTCAACGATACTCGACACCCAACCCAACCCACTGGGCTACCATTTCACCTGGAATGCCAGCGCTGACAAAACCCAGATTCAAGGACTCGATACGCGTACTTACAAAATTGGTGCGACACGCAGCCGTACCCTGTTCAACATCGAAACCGGCATCGGCCTGAACGGGCAAAGGGAACAGCAGATACCGCTTGGAGGTATCCCCGACTCCGTACAAGCCCTGGTGCTGGACTGGCATTGGAATCGACGCAATGTGGACAACCCGCTGTTCCCGATGTCGGGTACTTTGACACAGCTGCTGGTGGGCGGGGCGAGCAAGTCGGTATTGTCCGACCAGGACTTTGTACGCAGTTATGGGCGCCAGCAGATATGGCTCCCGCTGAGTGACAGCGACGTCGTCACGTTACGCATCGAGGGCGGTTACACCGCTGCCTCCTCCCGTGTTGGCATACCGCAGGACTACCTGTTCCGCGTTGGTGGTACCCAGACCGTACGCGGTTTTGCATATCAGAGTCTGGGCGTGATTGAAGGAAATGCGGTGGTCGGCGGGC
This sequence comes from Gallionella sp., assembly GCA_039923775.1. Classification (GTDB taxonomy): domain Bacteria; phylum Pseudomonadota; class Gammaproteobacteria; order Burkholderiales; family Gallionellaceae; genus Gallionella. The sequence continues at coordinate 2,966 of JBDTCC010000092.1, forward strand.
GGGTGATGGCGACAGGCAGTGTTGAATATACCCATTGGTTTGGCAATTTCGGGGCTGCATTGTTCATGGATGCCGGCGGTGCTGCCGATGTTTTGTCAGACCTGCGCATGTCACAAGGCTATGGAATTGGCGCACGCTGGCGCAGTCCGGTCGGTCCGCTGGCGCTGGATTTTGCGCGCGGCAAAGGTCAACCGGGCATACGCATACATTTTTCCATAGCGGTGGCATTCTGATGATGCATGTCAAGACAAGTATGTCGCGCCGCCACAAATGGCTGGTCATCGTGCTGACCCCTTGCCTGGTTTTGGCAGGCGGTGCGACGTGGCTGGTTGCTTCCAGTTCCGGCCTGCAGTGGTTGATCGGTGTCGCTGAACATCAAAGCGGGGGCAAGCTCAGCGCACATGGCATCAACGGCTCGTTGTTTGCTTCATTCGCCATGCAACAACTGGTGCTGCATGGCGATGGATGGCGCATCACCCTGCATGACGCACAAATACAATGGCAGCCTGGTGCATTGTTGCGCGGTGAACTGAAGGTGTTGCACTTGGATGCCAGGCAAGTCGAGGTGTTGTCCTTGTCATCGGGCCAGCCGACTGTTTTGCCGAACAGTTTGGGATTGCCACTGGCGCTGAATGTGTCACAGATGAAGCTAGGCTCTCTGAGCGTCATCAGCAAAGAAGGCGCTGCCCCTGATTTTGTGGCAAGCAAAGTTGAAGCGCGTTTCTTGGGCGATGCGAATCACCTACAATTGCAGATGCTAAAAGCACACTTGTCGGCGGGTGAATTTGCAGGCTCCGCTGACATCGCATCAACTAAACCTTATGTTCTGAAAGCCCAAGCCTCGCTGGATACAGCCGTGCAACTTTCCGGACGGTTGCAGCAAATTAATTTCGCCGCCGAATCCAGTGGTGATCTGCAACACGCCATCGTCAAGCTTGACGGCAATGGCGCAGGGGTAAGTATCAACGGTACGGCTCAGCTCGCACCGTTCTCCGCGGTGCCGGTCAGCCACCTGCAATTCGCTTTCAGCGGGCTGGATGCGGGGCGGCTGTTCGACGGCTTGCCTCCTGCGCTTGTTTCGGGCAGCGCTGATCTGAACGGAATACCGGGTGGTGAACTGGAAGGATCTTTGTCAGTGCGCAACGCGCATGCAGCAGCGCTGGACCGGAATGGTTTGCCTGTGCGCGGCGTGACGGCGCGGGTACGATTGTCGTCGTCACTTTGGCAACTGCAGCAACTCGATGTGCAACTGTTGAATGGCGGCCATATCACCGGGACTGCGTCTTGGGAGCAGCCGCGCGGCAAACTGGCTGCACAACTGAGCGTCCACGATCTTGATCCCTCGGCACTGGACACTCGTCTGCCAGGCACACAATTGCAAGGCGACATCACGCTCAACGGTATCGGCGCTGAGCAGCATGCAGTCGTGACACTCGGCGATGGGAAACTTGATCTGCATGGCGAGATTGACCGGCACGGCGACCGGATAGATATGCCCGGCTTGCGTGTGACGCGCGGCAGTATCGCCCTCAACGGACATGGACAATTGGTTCTGGACCGAAGGCGCACGTTTAGCTTCTCCAGCCGGTTGAGCAAGCTGAATCTTTCCGAGCTTGCCGCCACACCTGCCACCGATTTGAATATTGGACTGGAAATATCCGGCACACTTTTGCCTGAAATTCAGGGCACGTTGCAGCTCGATATGTCACACAGTCGTTTTGCGCAACACGACATCAGCGGTAACGGTCATGTCGAATTTTCCGGGATGCGGCGTGCAACAGGCGTGCTGACATTACGTATGGGTGAAAACCATCTGAATCTGGAAGTAGCGCACGGTATCCAAACAGACCGGGCACAACTTACTGTCGATGCGCCCAGGCTTGAGCAGTTCGGCAAGGGAATGGGCGGCCAGTTGGCGGGGCATGCCGTGCTGTCCGGCAGTATTACGCAGCCACGGCTAGAGTTCTCCGCCCGGGGAAGCAACCTCGTACTACCCGGCGGGCAGCGCATCGCGGCACTCGATGGGAGCGGCAATCTGTCGTCAGCCAATATGCAAATGAATCTGGGCATGACGGGATATCAGGGTAGCGGTGCGATGAATATTCCAGAAGCGAGCATCGAGTTGAAGGGCAGCAGGGCGCATCACACCCTGCTTGCATCGGCACGCATCGACCAGGGCCAGGAAGCATCCGAGGAAGTGAAGCTGAAGATGGACGGCGGATTAAGCGATCCGGCGCAGGGCTGGAAGAACATGCAATGGCGCGGCGAGGTCGATGAACTGTCCGCACAAGGCATATTGCCGTTCCGCTTGTTGCAGACGGCACCGCTGACGCTGGCAATGAATTCTGTCGAGCTTGGCACGGCAAATGCGGCTATCGCCGGTGGCCAGATCCAGTTTTCCGGCATGCAATGGACACCGCAACGCTGGCACAGTACCGGGCACTTTACCGGCCTTAATGTGCGCGCAGTGAACATGCCAGAGAATCAACCCCGGGAGAACCAGCCTGTGCCTGCCGAATCCGGTTACATGCATGAATTAGATACCATGCGTGTCGGCGGCACATGGGACGTGGCAGCGGACGAGCACCTGCACGGCCAATTTCAGGTGCATCGCGAAAGCGGGGACTGGATAGTGCATGGGAATACAGACCAACCGCTGGGATTGAGCAACATGCAACTGTCTGTGCGTGCAGGGCAGGATCAATTGCATGCCCAACTGGAGGCCAGTGGCGAGCATCTCGGCGAGATCAAGGCGCAGGCCAGCATGCCGCTTACGCGCACTGAAACCGGCTGGACGTTTCTGTCTAAAGCGCCGCTTGCCGGACATCTGCATCTGCACTCGGATGATCTGTCCTGGCTCGGCCCGATACTGGACAGCAATCTGCAAAGTGGCGGAAGGTTTAACCTTGATGCCGATCTGACCGGCACACTGGCGTATCCCCGCTTGCAGGGCGACGCGCAGGGTGACGCGCTGAGTCTGGCATTTCTGAATCAGGGAATCCGTCTGGAGCAGGGCGAATTGAAAGCACGCTTTGATCCGGATGCCGTGCATATTGATCGCCTGGTCTTCTCGGCGCCCTATCCGGCTTCGCCGAGTGACAGTTTGTTCGCAGACTACCGCTTACCCGCCGGTTCCGGCAGCTTGAGTGCAAGTGGACAGATTGATTTGAAAGGTGATGGCAGCGACCTGAAAATCACCGCGGAGCACTTGCCATTGGCACAACGCGCCGACCGCTGGATCATTGCTTCGGGCACGGGACATGCCCGCTATGCCGCAAAAACACTGATGCTGGATGGGAGCATCCGGGCCGATGCCGGTCTGATTAATCAGCCGGTCACCGATCGTCCCAGCCTGTCGGCAGACGTGCATATCGTCGGACAGGAACCCGGAAGCCGGGCAGGGCCGCCGACCAGGGTGAATGCCATACTGGATTTGGGCGATCACTTCTATATACGTGCATCGGGATTCGAGGGACGTTTGGCCGGGCAGCTCAATATGCACGGTGAGCCGGGTGAGCTGATGCACGTGACCGGAAGTATCGCTGCACAGAACGCGGTGTTCAATGCCTATGGACAGAGCTTGACGGTAGAACGCGGCATCGTCAATTTCCAGGGACCGTTGGATGATCCCGGGTTAAACATCCTCGCTGTGCGCAAGGGTCTGGATGTCGAAGCGGGGGTCGAAGTAACCGGCACGGTGCGTCACCCTACAGTGCGTTTGGTATCGACACCGAACGTACCGGACGCGGAAAAATTATCCTGGATCGTATTGGGGCGTGTACCGGATACCAACGGGGTCGATTCTGCTTTGCTGCTTGCCGCCGCCGGCAGCATACTGGGCGGGCAGTCCGGCGGACAACTTGGCAAGTCGCTGGGCATCGATGAAATCTCGCTAAGCCAGCAGACAGGAGCGGATTCCCAGCCGATCCAGAAATTAACTGTGGGCAAGCAGTTGTCGTCACGGGCCCGCATCAGTTACGAACAGAGCCTGAACCAAGTTGGCAGCACTACCGTATTCACCTACACGCTAACTCCGCGCATCAACATCGTTACCCGCACCGGAACAGAGGATGCAGTGGATATATTTTATACCTTCCGCTTTTATTGATCGCGAATGGTGACTTGGGGATTTAACGGATACGCTTGCGTTATAATCGGCACCTCCATGCATCAGCTTTCTTGATTTTCGGCCTGATACCCTGATTGATAATATGCGGATGGGAATCAATTGCGGCGAAAGTTTGCGCTTTGAGATCGGGGTCCAACTGAACGGCCTCAATCCGGATGACGTGGTGGTAGAGTTGTTGATGGGTTTGCTTGCAAAACGCGAAAAATCGCAGAGTTCACGCCGTTACCGTTTTGAAGCAACAGGCGCAATGACCGAAGCGGGAGAAAACATATTTTCCCTGGAAGTACAACCTGAGCCATGCGGCAAGCTGGAATATCATATTCGCGCGTACCCCTACCATGAGATGCTGACCCATCTGTTCGAAATGGGCATGACGCGCTGGCTGTGAGGAAGAGGTCGACCGCGATTTGACCTGCCTGAAAATTGACAGAAGTCCGGATGTTGCTGATTAACACCGTGTTCATGAACAGTATCCCGCCCAACAATGTTGTATGAGTATCCTTGAAAGAAAGATTGTGATGGCAGAACTGAGTGTGCTGTTTGTGACTTCCGAAATTGCACCGTTGATCAAGACTGGCGGACTGGCCGATGTCAGCGGTGCGCTGCCCGCCGCGTTGCGTACCATCGGCGTGGATGTGCACGTGCTGGTGCCGGGCTATAGCCAGGTAATCGAGCAACTTGACCATCCCCGTGTAGTTGCAAACTTCGATGATTTGCCCGGTTTTCCGATGGCCCGGTTGCTGTCTGTCACGATGGCCAATGATGTTCCGCTGCTGGTGCTGGATTGCCCGGTTCTCTATCAGCGCGAGGGTGGTCCTTACCAATCCCCCGAAGGTCAGGATTGGCCCGACAATGCAATGCGTTTCGGCCTGCTCTCCAAGGTGGCTGCCGTGTTGGGCAGCAGTGCAACGCCGCTGGAATGGCATCCGGATCTGGTGCATTGCAACGACTGGCAAACCGGACTGACACCCGCTTACCTGCATTTCGCGTCTGACGCGGTACCCAGTGTGATCTCGATCCATAATCTTTCATTCCAGGGAAATTTTCCGCCTGAGGCTGTGCCCCTGCTGCATTTGCCGCCGTCCTGTTACGGCATCGAAGGCCTGGAGTTTTACGGAAAAATGTCCTTCCTCAAAGCGGGCTTGTTCTACGCCGATCACATCACCACCGTCAGCCCGAATTACGCGGCTGAAATTCAGCATGAAGCGCTCGGCTTCGGCATGCAGGGCTTGCTAAGCAGGCGTCACGACAGCCTGACCGGAATACTCAACGGTATCGACACCGAAGAGTGGAATCCGGCGACCGATCCCTATCTCGCCAAGCCTTACAGCAATTCAAATATTGCAGGCAAGGCTGCAAACAAGAAAGCGTTGCAGCACAAACTGGCGCTGGATATCGAACCTGATGTGCCCCTGCTTGGTGTTGTCAGTCGCTTCACAGAGCAGAAAGGGCTGGATGTGCTGCTGGATATTGCACCGATGTTGTGCGAATTGCCCGTTCAATTGGCCATGCTCGGTAGCGGTGATGCCGCAATGCAGAATGCCGCGCGTGACCTTGCGCATCGCTTTCCCGGCAGGGTAGGCGTCCATATCGGATTCAGCGAAGAACTTTCGCACCAGATCGAGGCCGGAGCGGATATGTTTGTGATGCCTTCCCGGTTCGAACCCTGCGGACTGAACCAGCTGTACAGCCAGCGTTACGGCACGCCGCCGATCGTGCATGCGACCGGCGGCCTTGCGGATTCGGTGGTGGATTGCACCACGGCTTCACTCAAGGACGGCAGCGCCAGTGGTTTTATGTTCAATGGCATGACAGCGGCAAACCTGCATGCAGCCCTATTGCGCGCCGTCGATACATATCATGACCGGCCCAAGTGGAACGCGTTATGCGCCAACTGCATGGCCAAGGACTTCAGCTGGGAAACCAGTGCCAAGGCTTATCGGGCGATGTACCGCAAGGTCCTGGGACGATGAGTCGGTTGGTTGGCATCAATATTGCTGTAATATCATTCAGATTATTGACGGTGTGGCGCTCCCACTGTCTGACAAGTCACCCTGACTGAACCAAACAACTCATGGCACCCATCATGGAATTCAAAATAGCAACCAGAAGCAATCCGATAGACAAGCTTACCGAGCTGCCCGCGCTGGGCATGGATCCGAGCAGCATCGCGCTGGATTTCCGGCGTTATTTCAGCCATACACTCGGGCGGGGTAAAAACTGCAAGTCTATCCATTACCTGTATACCGCGCTGGCGTATACGCAACGCGACCGGCTGATGGAGCGCTGGAAAAATACCCAGTATGCCTACGATGAAAGTGATACCAAGCGCGTCTATTACCTGTCCCTGGAATTCCTGATGGGCAGGGCGCTCGGCAATGCAATGCTGAACCTCGGTATCCAGGAAGCGGCTACACGTGCGATGTACGACCTCGGAATCGAAATGGAAGAAATCGCGGACGAGGAACATGATGCAGGTTTGGGAAATGGCGGCCTGGGCCGACTGGCCGCCTGCTTTCTGGATAGCTGCGCGACCCTGCAATTACCGGTGACCGGCTACGGTATTCGTTACGAATACGGAATGTTCCGCCAGCATATTGAGGATGGAAACCAGGTTGAAGAACCGGACCACTGGCTCAGGGACGGCAATCCATGGGAGCTGGAGCGCCCCGAATTCACCCGGCGAGTGCGCTATGGCGGCTACACCGAACATTATCACAAACCTGACGGGAAACTGGGTGTACGCTGGCTGGGTACCCAGGATGTACTTGCCGTGCCCTACGATGTACCCGTGCCAGGCTACCACAACGGTACGGTGAATACATTGCGGCTATGGCATGCGGCAGCAACGGACGAGTTTGACCTGGGCGAATTTAATGCCGGTAGCTATACCGAATCCGTTTCCTCCAAGAACGATGCAGAGCACATCACCATGGTGCTCTACCCGAACGATGCCAGCGAAAACGGCAAGGAATTGCGGCTGCGCCAACAGTATTTCCTGGCCTCGGCGAGCCTTCAGGATATTCTGCGGGACTGGATAACTCGGCATGGCAACGATTTCACACACTTTGCGGCCAAGAACCATTTTCAGCTCAACGACACCCACCCCACCTGCGTGGTGCCGGAACTGATGCGGCTGCTGATGGATGAGCATGGCATGTCCTGGGACCATGCCTGGGCGATCACCAACACTACGGTTGCCTACACCAATCACACTCTGTTGCCGGAAGCACTTGAAAAATGGCCAGTGCGGATGTTCAGAAACCTGTTGCCGCGACTGCTCGAGATTATCATGGAAATCAATGCACGTTTTCTGGCCGAGTTATCGCTGCAATGGCCAGGGGATATGGATCGTCAGATGCGCATGTCCATCATCGAAGAAGGTGCAGATCCCCAGATCAGAATGGCTTACCTTGCCATCGTCGCGAGCTTTTCAGTCAACGGTGTCGCGGCACTGCATTCGCAGTTGCTGGCACAGACCCTGTTTCGTGACTTTTATGAGTTGTGGCCAAACCGGTTCAATAACAAAACCAATGGTGTTACCCAGCGCCGCTGGCTAGCGTGGGCCAACCCGCCGCTCGGCAAGTTGATCACCGAAAAGATCGGCGATGGCTGGATCACCGATCTGGCTCAATTGAAACTGCTCGCACCTTATGCCGATGATCAGGCATTCAGGGCGCAATGGCACGAGGCTCACCAGACCAACAAGGTTCGCCTTGCCGCACTGGTAAAGCAGGATTGCGGTATTGCTTTCGATACGCTCGCGCTGTTCGACGTACAGGTCAAACGCATCCACGAATACAAACGCCAGCTGCTGAATGTGCTGCATGTAATCCATCTCTATGACAGGATCAGACGCGGTGACATCGACAACTGGACGCCGCGCTGCGTGCTGATCGGCGGCAAGGCCGCTCCGGGCTACGTGATTGCCAAGAACATCATCAAACTGGTATGCAATGTGGCGCAAGTGATCAACAACGATCCCGCTGTCGGCGATCTGCTCAAAGTCGCGTTCATTCCCAACTACCGCGTAACCGCAATGGAGATCATTTGTCCGGGTACCGATCTGTCCGAGCAGATTTCCACAGCAGGCAAGGAAGCATCAGGCACCGGAAACATGAAATTCATGATGAACGGTGCGCTCACCATAGGTACGCTGGATGGTGCCAATATCGAGATGCGGGAAGAGGTGGGGAATGAAAACTTCTTCCTTTTCGGACTGACAGCAGAAGAAGTGGAAGCAAAACGGTTGGACCACAATCCCCACGAGATTATCGGCTCTGATGAAGATTTGCGGCGCGTAATGCAGTTGCTGGGCTCTGGGCATTTCAACCAGTTCGAGCCGCATATCTTCGATCCAATCATCCACTCACTGACTTCGCAGGGCGATTACTGGATGTCGATCGCAGACTTTCGCAGCTTCATTGACGCGCAACAGCGTGCAGCGGTTGCATTCCGTGACCGGGAGCAGTGGACGCGCATGAGCATCCTGAATACCGCTGCCAGCGGCAAGTTTTCCAGCGACCGCACCATCCATGAATACAACGATGAAATCTGGAAACTGACACCGGTAAAGCCACTGTCAGTGGGCTGAGCCGCATCTTAGGAGAGAAAAATTGCCGATCCCTGCCCGTTTAGAGTGCAGACATGCACTCGTTTGACAGGATTTTTACAGTCGAATTACGAACAGTAGTGCGCCTGTCTTGCCGTTGCGTGTACCGGCAGGCAAGGCATGCTTGAGCCTATCCATATGGGATATTATTGTCGTTGCGATTCAGCCAGATACAAATTTATTCAACACGCTCAAAAATTCCTCGCCGTAGCGCGACAGCTTTGCCTGCCCGACACCGCTGACTAATGCAATTTTGTCCAGCGTGGCGGGGCGACGCTTGAGCATATCCAGCAGGGTGCTATCGTGGAAGATGACATAGGGTGGTACGCCCTGGTGGCGCGCCAGTTCGATGCGCTTGGCTTTGAGAGCGAGCCAGAGAGGGTCTTCATTCGCTCCGGGAAAGGGTTCGCGTGACCTGCTGTTTCCCTGGACAGAAGGTTCGTCACGTTGAGTTTTGCGTTTGACAGGTTCGGCATCGCGGCGCAGCCACAGGGATTGTTCGCCGCGCAGTATCGGGCGCGCGGCTGTGGTGAGTTTGAGTCCGCCATAGCCTTCGCTGTCAGCTTCCAGCAGGCCGCCTGCCACCAATTGGCGATACACGCTGCTCCATTGCGCGGCGTTCAATTCCTTGCCTATTCCAAAGGTGGAGAGGGCGTGGTGATTAAACTTTTCGACCCGCTCGGTGTTCTTGCCGGTCAGCACATCGCTCAGATGTGCTGTGCCGAAGCGCTGCCCGGTGCGGTACACGCAGGACAGCGCCATTTGCGCAGCCTGCGACGCATCCCATGTTTCTACCGGTTCCAGACAATTGTCGCATTCGCCGCAGTGACCGGGATGTTGTTCACCGAAATAGCGCAGCAGTGCCTGATGGCGACAGGTGGTGGATTCGCAGTAGCCGAGCAGGGCATCTAGTTTTTGCCTTTCCAGTCGCTTGCGTTCTTCGGGTGCCTCACCGTTGGCGATCATCTGGCGCATTGCGACCACATCGCCCAGACCATAGGCCAGCCAGGCGTTGGCGGGCAAGCCATCGCGGCCGGCGCGACCGGTTTCCTGATAATATCCTTCCATACTTTTGGGCAGGTCGAGATGCGCCACAAAGCGCACATTGGGTTTGTCGATACCCATACCAAATGCCACGGTCGCCACCATCACCACACCTTCTTCGCGCAGAAAGCGGTTCTGATTTTTGCTGCGTGTCACAGCATCGAGTCCCGCGTGATAGGGGAGCGCATCCCGACCCTTTGCTTTCAGCCATGCAGCGGTCTCATCCACTTTCTTACGCGACAGGCAATAAACGATGCCCGCATCATTTTCATGTTCCAGGTTAATAAATTCATGTAACTGATTGCGTGCATTGTTCTTTAGCTTGACGATATAGCGAATATTGGTGCGATCGAAACTGGACACGAATTGGCGCGCCTGTTCCAGCGCCAAGCGTTCGACGATCTCGCCGCGGGTCGGTGTATCGGCGGTTGCCGTCAGCGCGATGCGCGGCACCGAGGGAAAACGTTCGTGCAAAACGGTCAGAGCACGATACTCCGGACGGAAATCATGGCCCCATTGCGAGACGCAGTGTGCCTCGTCGATGGCGAACAGCGCGATGGCCGAATTTTCCTGAAACTGTTCCAGTAGCGTGAGAAATCCGGGCATCAGCAGACGTTCCGGAGCGACATAGAGCAGGTCGATTTCATCGCGCAGCAGTCGGCCCTGAACTTCACGAACAGCATCGGCATTGAGGCTGGAATTCAGATATGCGGCTTTGACACCGAGCAAACGCAACGCATCCACCTGATCCTGCATCAGTGCGATCAATGGCGAAACTACGATACCCGTACCCGGACGCAGCAGCGCGGGAATCTGGTAGCACAGCGATTTTCCGCCGCCGGTTGGCATCAACACCAGCGCATCCCCGCCGGCAACAACATGTTCCACGATCGCCTGCTGTTCTCCGCGATAGGCGGCGTAACCAAACACATCATGCAGTATCTGCTGGGCTGAGCGGGATGTCATCGGTGAATTTGGTGGCGTGGTTGAAGAGATGGGGATTACAATTCAGGAATGCACCGGCTTTGACAACCAGCTAGTGACCGTATTTTAACGTATGAAGCGCCGCCACAGGAGTGAAAGATATTGATTCAAACGCCGGAGAACATCATCGAAGTTAACGATCTCCATTTCGCCTATGGAAAGCATGAGGTGCTTAAAGGCATCAACCTCAATATTCCGCGCGGCAAGATCGTCGGGATACTCGGTGTCAGCGGATGTGGCAAGACCACATTGCTGCGCCACTTCGGCGGTCAGTTGCGGCCATCGCGCGGCAGCGTGAAGTTCAAGGGACAGGTGGTTCATGAATTAGATAATGACGAGTTGTACAAGATACGCCTGGAAATGGGCATGATGTTTCAGGTGAGCGGCCTGTTTACCGATTTGTCGGTCTACGACAACATGGCCTTCCCGATGCGCGAGCATACCAATCTTCCGGATGAATTGATCCACGATCTGGTATTGATGAAGTTGCATGCCGTGGGTTTGCGCAACGCCCGTGACCTGATGCCAAGCGAGCTGTCTGGCGGCATGGAACGACGTGTCGCGCTGGCGCGGGCAATTGCCACCGATCCCGCGCTGATTATCTACGACGAACCGTTCGCCGGTCTTGATCCGATTTCACTCAGCACCATCGCCAACCTGATCCGCAAGCTGAACGATGCGCTCGGCGTAACCTCGGTGGTGGTGACATATGATCTGTCTGAGTCGCTCAAGATAGTCGATTATGTTTATTTTATTCATCAAGGGGTCGTCGTTGCATCAGGTGACGTTACCGAAATGGTTGACTCGAAAGACCCGTTTGTCAGGCAATTTATCGATGCTCAACCGGACGGTCCGATAGCATTTCAATATCCCAGCAAACCCTACGCGGAAGATCTGCAAATTACAGGAACCGCAATTTGAGCGGTTCTGATTGGCTAGCGGTGATCGTGGTAGTACCCGATCAGCCCGCTGGTCGATGAATCATGCCCTGCAGATGAAACCACATCGATTAATTCCGGCAGGATATTTCCTGCCAGCTGTTTGCCCAGTTCCACGCCCCATTGGTCGAAGGGGTTGGTGTTCCATACCACGCTTTGCACGAAAACCTTGTGTTCATACAGCGCGATCAGCATGCCCAATGTGTGCGGATCGAGTCTGTCGAACAGCAGCGTATTGGTCGGTTTGTTGCCGGGAAACACCTTGTGCGGCAGCAGGGCTTCCAACTCCTCGCCTTGCAAGCCCTGCGCTTCCAGCTCGGTGCGTGCTTCGGCAGCAGTTTTGCCGACCATCAATGCTTCAGTTTGGGCAAAACAGTTGGCGAGCAGGATGCTGTGGTGTTCGCCGAGCGGGTTCTGACTGTGCAGCGGGGCGAGAAAATCCGCCGGTATCATGCGCGTGCCCTGATGGATGAGTTGGTAGAAGGCATGTTGGCCGTTGGTACCGGGTTCGCCCCACATCACCATGCCGGTATCGTAATCCACCGGGTTGCCGTCGCGATCCACACGCTTGCCGTTGCTCTCCATCTCCAGTTGTTGCAGGTAGGCGGGGAAGCGATGCAGGTATTGGTCGTAGGGAAACACCGCGTTGGAACCTGCTGCGAAGAAGTTGCCATACCAGATACCGAGCAACCCCATCAGAACCGGAATATTTTTGTCCGGCGATGCAGTGCGGAAGTGTTCATCCATCGCATATGCACCGCCCAGCAATTCCTCGAATTTGTCCATGCCCACATACAGCGCGATGGGTAATCCGATCGCTGACCACAGGGAATAGCGCCCCCCCACCCAGTCCCAGAATTCGAACACGTTTTTCGGATCGATGCCGAACTTGGCTGTAGCGTCGAGGTTGGTCGAGACGGCGGCAAAATGTTTGGCCACAGCCTGTTCATCTCCCAGCTCCGAGACCAGCCATGTACGGGCAGAGCGGGCATTTGTCAGGGTTTCCTGTGTCGTAAAGGTCTTTGAGCTGACGATAAACAGCGTGGTTTCCGCATCCAGATGTTTCAGTGTTTCGACCAATTGTGTGGCGTCCACATTGGAAATAAAATGCGCGCGCAGGGTCGAACTGGCATAGTGCTTGAGTGCTTCGCACACCATCAAAGGCCCAAGATCGGACCCGCCGATGCCGATATTGACGATGTCGCGGATCTGCTTGCCGGTATGGCCGGTGTGTTTGCCGCTGCGTACCGCATCGGAAAAGGTACGCATCAACCCCAGCACACGACGTATATCCGGCATCACGTCTTTGTCGTCCACCAGTACGGGGCGTTCCGA
>JBDTCC010000093.1:0-4953 GCA_039923775.1 Gallionella sp.
CCTTTCTCGCATCCGGATAGCGCCGCAACCAGAATGCCCATTGAAAATACCGTAACGACATACTTGCCAATTTTCATCATTTTGTTTCTCCTGATATTAAGTATCGTTTTCTAAAATGGCACAAGAACCACATCGAGAAAAAATTTCCTTTTTCGCAACTTCTGGTGTCAACCGTTGATCACTCTCAGCAAGATCACCACGATGGCGATGACCAGCAGAATGTGAATGAAACCGCCCATGGTATTGGAGGTGACCAACCCCAGAAGCCACAAAATAATCATAACGACGGCAATGGTATAAAGCATGGTATTGACCTCCCGATTTAATATTTAAAAACAGCCGCACGGCTCCCGATAATTTGTTGAGTTAAGCTCCAGAAAATGCATTAACTGCCAGATCATCCCTCTTCTTCAAGTCATTCTCTGTACGCTGGCGCACCGAGAGAGTATTTATATTCACCGTTTTAATTATTATCGCCCCAGCAACTCTCCGACCGGTTTGAGCGAATCCACCCGGTCGCAGATAACCTTGGTGATGGCGACCAGCGGTGCACCGAGCAACAGTCCCCACACCCCCCACAACCAGCCAAAAAATAACAGTGAAATAAACAGTACTGCAGAGTTCACACCTGCAAACCGGCTCTGCAGCCAGGGCATGAAAACAAATCCGACGCCACCCGCCACCAGAAATGACAAGCCGGCGGCGGCAAGCGCCTGCAGCGCCGACCCGAATTGCATGAATGCCGCCGTGCCGCTGGCGAATGCAATCAGGGCCGGCCCCAGATAGGGGATGAAGTGCAACACGCTGGCGGCAACCCCCCAAACGGCAGCGTGTTCCAATCCAAGCGCTCTGAACGCAAGCCAGATGCCGACACCGACCAGCGCATTCGACATGATCATGGTCAGCAGGTAACGCTGGATCTGCACGTCGATCTCGTCGAGGATCATCGCGGCGTCTTTTTTGCGTATCAGCGATGGCCCGACCAATTGCACCAGCTTGCGCCGAAAATGTGCGCCCGAGGCCAGCAGAAAATAGGTGAGCAGCAGCACGATCGGTGCCTGGCTAATGACGGTAAACAGCAACGCGGACTGCGCCAGCGCGTAATCGCGCAACCAGGTTACCGGCTCGCTGGCCTTGGGGGCAGCCTGGTGTCTGCCCGGTTTGGCGCCGGCGTCGGAGGCAGCTCCCTCGATTTGCGTGGCTGCTTCCTGCATGTTCTGCAGTGCGGTCGGGCGGGTGCGTTCCTCGCTCAGGTTTTGCCGCAACTTGCGCGCGGCATCCGGCAGTTTTTCGATCATCGCCGCGGCATCGTCGCTCAACGAATACACGATCCATGACGTGCCGCCGACCAGTGTGATCAGCACCAGTGCTGCCGCCAAAGAGCGCGGCACGTGACGCCGCTTCATCCACTCCACGACCGGGCTCAGCGCATAGCTCACGAGTATTCCGATCAGCAACGGCACGAAGAAGGCGCGCGCCAGGTAAAGTGCGGCAACGATCGCGATAACTGCCAGCAGGCTGATCGCCACATTGATGCGCAAATAGGGGGTTTCGTCGATCGTGACCACTGCCGGAATGGCAGTCTCATCGGATGCTCCGGAATCAACCTTGAGGTCAGCCCCATCCTCGTGAAGGGTCTCGCTTTCGATGCCAGCTGCTGTACTTTCAGTGTCCATTTATCAGGTCTCAATCTCTTCGGTTACTTTATTTCGGGATTTGCCTCGTTGTTCACGCGACATTCTGTGCACTTACATTTTTTAGACTGTTGCGGGAATCCAGTGGGTTTAAACAAAAGGCCCTTTTATCTTGCTGGATTCCCGCCTGCGCGGGAATGACGGTTACTGTAGCTTGCACCGTCGGGTTACGGCCAATGGCCTAACCCGATCTACGTCAAACGTTCATTATATATTCCTCGCACCAAAAATTTCATTCGATCATATTTATGACGCGGTGTTTAGCTGCATCAAATGCGAAAACGTGTTTGTTTAAGATTTCTTGTTGGCGCAATTTTCGTTCACGGCAGGGATACTCTCTGTGCGCTAGCGCTCATAGCACGGAAATTATTCTCCGGTTGGACTTAATCCACATGAGAAATGGAAAGTTTGACAGGCACATGTCACTGCTCACCCTGATTCTGCTCTGCGGGGCATGGGGAAACATCGTTTGCATTTCGAAAAACGCTTTGCGCAAGCTCACTGAATAAATGTTTTTTATTTAATGTGCGGCAACACACTGAACATGCTTCATGAAAATGGAATAGTGCAGCCGTTGTGATTTGGCTTTGATACGGATTTTCCGACTTTCTAATTGGAACAATACAAACTGAAGCTGGAGAAATAAGCAATGACCTGGCTGACATTTCGTCTATCGGGACAAGCACCAGTAAAAATTCGCACAATTTCACTGATGCCATTTGAAATAAAATCAAAGGAGAATCAAATGAACAATTTAAAACAGGTTACCGGTGGCGCTATCAGCCCAGCCACTGCGTGGTCAGGTGATGGCATGCTGGCAGTCGGATACAAGCCGCTGATGTGGCTGATGGCATTGCTGTTCGCGGCTGTTGTGGCAGGATGTGGCGGTAACAGCAGCGGCACGGCAACGGCAACGCCAGCCTCGAACGGGTCTGTTACTGCAGTCAATCTTCTGACGGCAGGTGACTTCGCGATTCTGGCAAACTCTGCAATTACTTACAATGGAACTGCGGGAGCCTCAGCAGTGAAAGGAGATGTGGGAATATCCCCAAATTCCTCGGCTTCAATAACCGGTTTTGGAGGATATGCATTGAGTGCTACGAATGACTATGCGACCGCCTCCGAAGTGGTCGCAGCACCATCGATGACAAATTCCGGAAGAATCTACGCACCCAACTATACTGGCGGCGCAGCAGGTAGCACCGGTCTTACTCCAGCAAAAATGACCACAGCCCAGAACGACTTGATCACTGCGTACAACGATGCCAAAAACCGTCCCGCCGGAACAGGCACCTTCTTGGATGCCGGAGCTGCTGGAGATATTAGCGGGTTGACGCTTGCCCCTGGTGTCTACACCTGGGTGACCAATGCGAATGTGGCCATAAATTCGAATGTCACGCTTCATGGCACCGCAACCGATGTCTGGGTTTTCCAGATACCCGGAACGCTGACAATGGCCTCAGCTGCGACTGTTACCTTAACCGGTGGCGCACTGCCCAAGAACATCTTCTGGCAAGTCGGCGGTGCAACTGTAACCCTTGGATCAACAGCACACATCGAGGGAGTAATACTGGCCAAGGCAGCGATCACACTAGGGTCAGGTGCAACGGCAAACAGCAGATTGCTGGCTCAGAGTGCAGTCACTTTGGGTGGGACAGTTACTCAACCTGCTCCATAAGGCATGTAGTTCGTGATGTAAAAGCAGTAAATAAAAGGCCGTCGCAAGACGGCCTTTTTTCATTCGACAGATCAATTCCAAAAATAATGTGCGTTGTGTGCGCTAGCGCACGGTGCACTCCGAACTCACGTGGGATAGTGCAACTGTTGTGACCAATTGCATTGGTTCCGGTTGATTGAATTCTATTCAGACCAAACCGAGGCTCGCCATAGTAGCTAAAAGCATCTCAATAGTGAATATCGGCGTAGTACATCAGGAATGTACCGGCATGCGCTCAGTGGATTGCACCGAGGCTTTCGGATTTGAATATCAAAGGAGAACAATATGAACAGATTCGATCGTTATACGAACCCGCTGAAGTGGTTGATGGCATTGCTGCTTGTCGCTGTTGTGGCCGGGTGCGGCGGCGGTGGCGGTGGTGGAGTTGTAAAGCCAGCCCCGACTTCACCGGGTGCCGGAACAGGCGCTGGTGCGGGCGGTCATGGTCCGGCGCCGGTTTCTCTTGGATCGGTAATTGGCGCGGGAACGCCTACCAGTCCCACTTATGTGATTCTGGCAAAAACAGCCATCACTACCACTGGAACCACCGCAATAACTGGTGATCTTGGATTGAGTCCATCTCCCGCAAGTTACTTCGCTGGATTTTCACAGTCACTGATTACCGGAAATTGTTATTCGACATCATCGTATGTGACCGGGAAGATTTTCGCAGCCGACTACTGCGTTCCAACGCCTAGCCTGCTAACTACGGCTGTAGCAGATATGATGACCGCATACACCAACGCAGCCGGACGTGCTCCTGACTTCACCGAGATCGGCGCCGGAAACATTGGCGGGATGACACTGCCACCCGGCACCTACAAATGGAGTTCCGGGTTGTTGATCCCGACGGATGTCACGCTTAACGGTAGCGCAAACGATGTCTGGATCTTCCAGATTGCGGGAGGCATCACCCAGGCTTCCGGTGCGAAAGTGATATTGACCGGTGGTGCAGTGTCCAAGAACGTTTTCTGGCAGGCAGCCGATGTGGTGAGCATAGGCACGACCGCACATATGGCCGGCGTGGTATTTGCGCAAACGCAGATCGCGCTGAAGACCGGCGCAACAGTTGACGGCCGGTTACTGGCGCAATCTGCCGTCACGCTGCAAGCTAATGCGGTGACACAACCTGCCCCATAAGGCATACAACATGTAAAGCAGTAAATAAATCAAGAGGCCATCGCAAGATGGCCTTTTTTATTCCCCGGAATGTATTAAAAAATAGTTTTCTTTATGTGCGTTAGCGCACGGAGCGATAGGGTTGAAAAGAGGATAAACACGCTAGGAATTATTAAAGGGTCGGTCGCTTGCACCGATGTTTTTCGGAATCAGATTTACAAGGAGAAGAAAATGAACAAATTTAATAGTAGTAAAAAACCGCTGGTATGGTTCGGAGCATTGCTGCTGACCGCTGTTGTGGCGGGATGCGGTGGTCAAGATCCGATATTGGGCGGAGGTACAGGAGGTACAGGGGTTACAGCTGGGGTATCAAACCTCCCCGGAATAAATACCGCAATGCTTGGAACGGCCGCCCCGTTCGGG